>DAIDJG010000014.1 GCA_027451445.1 Singulisphaera sp. | reverse complement strand
AGGGTGAAACGAAGCCGCACGAGGGACCTGAGCGCATTGACGAGCCACCAGGTAAAATCACCCAATATGCGCGCTGAAAGCGCACAAAAAGTGGAAGGAAGAGCGCAGCGCGGTCTGAGGCCACTTTTCACCATCCCAGGGCCGGGGTGGGGGGGGTCGCATTACCTATGGCCGTTCGACCCCCCCACCCCAACCCTCCCCCACAAGGGGGGAGGGAGCTAAATCCTTCGTCTGCTTGGGCTTAGGGTTAGTTGAACGGTATTGGGGGTAGGGGGGGTGGGCAGAGGCCGTCCGATGGGTGCAACTCCGCCACGAGCGACCAATGATCGTAGACCTCACGTGCCGCGTGAGGCCTGCGGTAACCGGCAAAGACAAAACCGCGCGCTTCGGCGAAACGCCGTCGTAGCCAGGCGTCATGATGGATACCTTCGTTGTCCTCGAAACGATCGTACGCGAAGGGCTACGTCGATTCCGAACGAAGGAAGCGCTTGCGAAGGCAAAGCAATGAACCGATGGCGGCGCTTTAGGCCCACCCCCCCCAAACCCCCCCTTCCCAAGGGGGGGAGTTATATGATTCGCTGTGGCGACGGGGGTGGCCATAGCGTTAAGTTAACGCGTAAGACCCAACCCGCCCCTTCCCAAGGGGGCAGTTAATATGCTCCTCCCGTCGAGAAGTGATGAGTGAGCGCACCGGCGCGATCGGTCGAGCGTAACGCAATCCTGATCCGGTCGAGACAGGACCGAGCCATGCCGGTAAGAGACCGTCTCGTGAGCCACAGTCGATTCGAAACGTCGTGGGGACCCGTTGCCAGCGACAACGCCGACCTCCGGGAATTTGCATACTCCCTACCTATATGCTCCGGGTAACTTGCTAGTTCTTTCGACCCGCGATCGTAATTCGGCACGATGTTTTCCGGGGTCGTGCGCGATTTTTGGTTGGCAAGTTTTTCGTCGTCGATGACAGTCGTCACCGATTCAGCGCCCCGCCCGCCTCTCCGCCCATTGCCCGCGTTCGGGACTCCGCTCTGCCAGTCTCGCGACGCGGTCCTGGGTCACCCGTATTTCGGGGTCATTCGAGATCATGCCGAGGGCGCCCTTATCGCGAGAGTCTGTAGATCAACAGTGCCGTACGTTTGATCTGCCGAGGGAGCGGATCCAGTTCGACGTACTCATCGGCTCGGTGTGAGTGCGCACCTTCGGCTCCAAGACCATCGAGGCAGGATACCAAGGACGCGACGAACGAGATATCACCCGCTCCACGTTCCGATGGTTCGAGGGCCTTCAAAGGGCCGAACCCGAGGTCCTGACTTGTCCGATCGAGGGTCGTCAGGAGGTCGTAGTTCGAAGGCTTCGGGGCCATGGCCGGATACTCGTCCGCGACTGTAAACTCCGCCGAGGAGCGCGGGAGGTTCTGCGCGACGATCGCTTTCATTCTGGCCACGGCCCGATTCTTCTGCTCGTCGCTCAGGAAACGAAGGTCGCCCTCCACGACGGTGCTCCTGGGAATGACGTTCGTTTTCCCCTCAGCCGTGCCGTGATTCGACTCATCATCGTGAGTCAGATCCGTGCCCCCCAGGATCAGGCTTGCGTTCAGGCTCAGGTCTTTTTCGGTCGCGACGTCGCGGCGGAACGCGTCCAGGATCCGCGCCGCTTCGAAGATCGTGCCCGCCCCGGATTTCTTGAAAATGCCGGACGAATGGCCTCCGGGACCACTCACGACGAGCTTCCATGAGGCGACCCCACGACGCGCCACGGTGGCCGTGTCGTCGACTGCCGCCTCGAATGCCAGGGCGATGTCGCTTCGCTTCGCCGCGTCGCGCAGGTCGGACCGGCTCCGCTCGATCGGTAGGCCGGCTTGCTCCTCGTCGCCCGTCATGACAACGATCACCTGACGGTCGGCCAGGAGGCCGCAGTCCTGGAGTGCACGGAGCGCGAGGATCATGATGACGTCGCCTCCCTTCATGTCGACCGTCCCCGGCCCCTCGGCGCGGGAGCCGTTGCGCACGAAAGGCTTTCCTTCGAGCACCGTATCCAGGTGGCCGATCAACAGGAGGCGCTTGCCTTTCGTCCCTGCGTGCTCCGCGATCAGGTGGCCCGCCCGATGCATCTCGTCGGGCATCTCGGCCCAGTGCGTCTGGAAATCAAGCTGATCCAGCTCAACGCGAAAGAGCTTGCCGACTTCGCGAACGCCCGCGAGGTTGAGTGTTGCGCTCTTGATGTTGACCGATTTTTCCAGAAGTGGGAGTGCCTCCGTCGCGCGCAGATCCGCGGCAGCCACGAGCTGCTTCTCGTCGGGCGACAAACCTTCGGCCGTTACCGTACGTGAAGAGAACGTACCACCGAGAAATTCGGCTGCCATCAGCGAGAGGAGAACGAGGTTGAGCCTCATCGTGGTGTGCGCCCTTCGGTTTCGTGTGTCGGACTCGTACTCCGTCAGTCGATCCCCAGACAGAGCGACGCGAACCACACTTCCAGCGTCTGTGGCTCGCGATGAGTGTTCGCGCTGTCACGGAGCGCCTGGAGGTGCCGGCACGGTCCCTTGCGCAACCCGCCCGTGAAGTGATGCGAGCAAGTGCATTTGCCGCGAAGCATCCGGTCATCGGCATCCAGCAACAACGTTACCGGACGGTCGGGAACCAGGCCTTCGAGGATTCGGAGCCCATCGGGACGCCGTTCGTCACGTGTGACGTGCACCTTGTGGCCGCGTACCAGTTTTTTCGCCTCGGCGGTCTCCGGATTCTCGGGACCGATCACGTCGAGTGAGAGCGCAACCGGCATGATTTGCCGCCAGCGATAGACGCCGGCGTGCAGGTCGTGGATGAGCTGACCGAGCAGCGCGAGGCGGTTCAAGCCCGCGGCAACGAACGCGGGGGCCGCGCCGGTGCGCTGGCGGATCTCCTCGAAGGTGCGCGTTGGGCTGTCGCGAAATGTGGCCGCGATGTCACCGAGAAGTGCGTCGCTCGGCTCGGCCGGGGGGGCGAGTTGGTCCAGGGCGCTCGTTCCGGTCCAATCGTTTTTGGTCCAGCCCGAAAGGCCCAGCAACAGCCGCATCTCACCCATCCGGATCGACCAGAAGCTCGGCAGTCCAGTCCCCAGGAGGTAGACCTCCGCTTCATCGAGCAGAGGGAGCAATCGGGCCAGAAGACGAAGCCGGTCGCGTCCCCAGACACGAATGACTTCGGAACGCGCGCCCGTGTATGGGGTCGAATGCAGCACGATCCGGCGCTCCCACGGTTCGAGCACGATCGCGACCGGCTGACCGGGGATGAGCTCGAAGCGAACGGCGCGAGGGCTCCGCGCGGCACGATGGCGAACGAGGAACGCCAGCACGTTGTACAACCCTTCACGGCTGATCGACACGCGGCGCATCGGCAGGCTCATTGCGGCCTGGACCTGCATGAAACCTTTGAGCCAGCTCGGCGGGAGGTCGATCTTCTCCTCGCGATACGCGGAGGCCTGCTCGATCAGAACCTCGAATCCACGTGGGTCGACGAAGAAACGGGTCTCGCGGTAGCTCCGCAGCTTCTGGAAGTGCTCGTAAAGCGTCCACGAGTAGTCGACGTTCGTGGTGCCCAGACACACATTGCGCTCGTGCGTGAAGGCGTCCCGATTCACGGTCAGGCAGCCGTAGCTGCTCTCATCAGCGCTAAAGCATTCGAAATAGAGGCAGTCCGGCGCCACTGTGATGACCGGGTCGCAAGGAACCAAAAGGCGCCAGAGCTCGGGGTCGTGCTTGGACAGGTAGCTCGAGTACTCGAGCCGCGCATTCCAGTAGAGCGACCGCATTTTGCGGAAGTCTTTTTCCAGCTTGGCGAGCGCATCGGGGCTGTATTCCGGGACCGATTTCGCGGCGGTCGCCAGCGCTTGCGCTTTCACAGTCTTGCGGATCTCCGCTTCCTGCCGTCTGCGCTCGGCGATGTAGGCCTCGTAGGCGGATTTGTCTTTGGGCTTGTAGCGCAGGTCGCTCACGACGACGTCGTGTAACGCGCCGATGGCCTCGCGAAATCGGAGCGGCATCCGGAGGGTGCCGTCGTAGGCGACCCGGTCGCGGCGGAGGTTCGGGGCGAGCGAGATGGCGAGGCTGCCCCGGTCGGAAACGATGGCGCTGCGGCCTCGGTACGCCAGCGTGAGATTCATGAGCGCGGTCTCACTCACTGCCCCGATCAAAACGCGTCGAACCCGGGGGTGTCCGGGCCGGCCCGACTTCGAGGCGACGACCAAGTGCGTTCACCGAGCCCCGGGCCTTGATTTCGCGGCCGGGAACAGCGGTTGACTCAGCCAGGCCGCGAAATCGAGGCCCGGGGCAAAAGAACAACGCGCTTGGGGAAGCAACGTCGGAAGCATTCTCAGCCACGGCGGAACGCCGCAGCAAGCTGGTCTCGGGAACGCCCCGGACACCCTCGGATTCGACCGGCTCATGATCTCAGACTGTCAGGCCAATTGCAATTCCGGAAACGACGACCGGATAATTTCGACCGCGTTCGCGTCGCGGTCTGCGAGCTGAACGACCGCCACCAATCCGGCCCGCAGCTCGGGACCTCGCACTGAGCGCAGGGCGACGGCGAGTAAAGGCAGTAGCCGCGGCAGATCCGCCGGCTGCGATTCCATGCGCCGGAGCAACTGACGGACGACCAGAGGCTTGGTTCGGTTCCCTCGGTACACGTTCAGCAAGACCGACGCCCAGAGCAGCCTGAGCAATTCGGGATCGAGGTCTCCGCGTTCCAGGCGAGGCGTGGGACTTCCCTTGGTGCGTGTTTCGAGCTCGGTGATGAGGGCGAGGCGTACGTCATCGTAGGGGCTCTCCATCAAGCGCAGCCAGATCGTGACGTCGTCACGCGCCCTGGGCTCCGCGCGGAACCATTCCCAGCCTTCAGCGCGGACGTCCTTGTGCCGGCTGTCAAGCCACTCGAGGACCCACACAGCCTGGAATCCCGCCCACGCCGACAGGGCCGAACGCGCCCAGCGAGCGATCTCGGGCCGGAGCGGCTCGGATTCGGCCTCGGCCAATCCGAGGAGATCGAGACATTCCCCTTCGGTCTGCGGCGTCCTGGACTGGAGCCACTGGAGAGCGAGCCGAGCCACGGGGAGCGGACGCGACATCGCCAGTCTTACGGCCTGCACCATCGTGACCCGCTCGGGCGCAACCCATCGCTCCGCCAGCTCGCACACGATCTCCAGGGCCGTCGCATTGGCGGTCTCGATCAGGCTGAGCCAGCGCTCGGGAGTGAGATCCTTCAGGCCCGGGTCGTTCCGAATCAACTCGGCCGCGAGCGCGACGACGTCGGCGTCATTATGCCCCAGTAAACTCAGTCGTTCCTCGAGCGGAAAGACGGGCAAGACGGAAGCCAAATGGCGACGGATCATCCGGTTCGCCCAGGCCCGGACCGGTCGGCTGGGGGCCTCGATCAGAAGGTCGACGAAGACGCGAGGGGCCTGCTCCCAGAGCTTCGCATACATCGGCGTGGGCTCGAGCTCGGCCAGGGAATGCCCGGAGGCGATCTTCCAGCCACGATCGTCCGGTACCAGGGCCGGACAGAAGTGGAACAGGATATGGACGAGCCCCCAATTGTCGATCAACGAGAGTCCGTCCCAGGCATCCTCTTCACGATAGAGCACCAGAGCTTGCTTGACGGCCGCGACGTACCGCTCGGGATGTTGGCGGCCGAGCTTGCGGAAGTAACGCCAGGCGCGGCGGCGGAGGTATTGCCTCGTGGCGATGGAGAATAGCCGCCAGCGCTCCAGATCCTTGCGGCGCGAATCGGGAAAACGCGCGTCCGTCCGGTACGACAGGGGATTGAGCCCAAGCCGAAACACCCAATCCGGTACGGAAAACGTCGAGTACTGCCGTGTTTTGGGATTCCAGGAGTTCGGATCGAACGTCGGCCTGGACGCGCCGCGCGGCATGGTTGTCCCGGCCGGTGTCCGGATGATCGGCTCCGACCACCGACCCCAAACGTAGACTTCCCGCTTATGGTTTTGCCAGCAATTCGCCGAGGTGTACCCGTGCGCGAGCCAGGACGCCGCGAGCGCGTTTCCCTCTTGCATGGTCTTCACGACGACCGATTCGGAATGCCAACGGCGCCCTTGCACCCGTCTTACCGAGCGATCGAACAACACGAGGAACCGCGCCATGAGCGCATCATCGCCCGCAGCCTCGGCCAGCTTGAACAGACGCTTGACCAGTGCCTCGTGCCGGAAGGCATTGAGAGGGCGATTCAAATAGGCAAAGAGCAGAGTCCGCGCTTCAGGCCGCGGGTCGGCGATCCACTGGGCGGCGAATCGTCCCAACGTCTCGGCGTCGTCGACCTTCCTCAATTCGTCGACGAACGAGGGTTCACCACGCTCGAACAGCACCTGGGCCAGCAGCCAGTCGCCCGACGTTCCACCCTTCGCCATCGCAGCCCCCAAGTCGCACACCTCGATGGGTCACGCCCTTACAGAGTAAGAGGACGCGAACTCTCGTCAACCCCCTGCGCGTTGGACGTCGGTCTTTCTCGGTAAACGTGGCCAGTGTCGGCGCGTCGGTGTTTGGAGATCCGACGACAGCGAAGCGGCGTATGAGCAAATAGTGCTAATCGTGAGGCTGAATCCCATATACTAACCCGAACCGCGAGCGAGGGCATCATGTATTTATGCCTCGCTTGCGCTTCGGGTTAGTATTATTATCTTCAACTGCGATGGGAACCCCTTGGAGCCGCGTTGCCCGATGCGCAGGCGGCAGACGGAGAAGGGAACATGTCGGGGACCGATGTCGGCGCGCGATGGTGTGAGATGTGTTCCGCGGCTCGCGCGTGCCACTCGGTCATCGGTCGCTCGGCTTGGATAGTGCTACGGTCTTGAGGCTCTGGAGATAGCTAATCAAGTCGGCGAATTCCACGGCCGAGAGCCGCTCGACCAGACCCGCCGGCATGACCGAGACCTCACTTACTCGGCGCTCGTCGATGGCGCTTCTCGGAATGCGCGTGATTCTCGCCTCAGCATCGACCAGCTCCAGATTCGCATCCGTTTCGGATCGAACCAATCCGGTCGTCACCTTCCCGTCCTTTGTGGCGACGGAGACCGCCTGATAACCCGTCGCGATCCGTTGGGATGGTTCCAGCACCGACCGAATGATTTCTGCCTTGTCGTACTTCAACGCGAGACCGGCCAGGTCGGGGCCGACGTTGCCCGTGCCGCGTCCCTCGACGGTGTGGCATTTGACGCAGCCGATCCCGTTCGGATCGAAGAACAGGCTTTCGCCGTTCTTGATGTCGCCGAGGTTGCGCAGGGCAAAGGCGCGCAGATTCTCGGTGGAAACGACCGGCGTCGTGGGAGCGGTCCTGACTTGGGCCGGTTGCCCAACCTGAATGCTGAACGACCAAACGCCGATGCCCTGCCGGCTCTTGACGAGGATGCGGTTTTTCCCCTTCTTCACGTTCAGCCGAAGTACATCCGTATCCGGCGCATACGGACGTCCGCCGAAGTCGGAATGGTTGTAAACGAGTTCCTCATTGATCGCGATCGCCAACGAGCCGCTCGATCCGACCAGCAACAGCAAAGGCCGGTCCCGATCCGCCTCGAACTCCGTGTACGCGAAGGCACAAAGGTCGGGAGATCCATTCGTGTCGTAGCCGAACCCACCTCGATCGCCACCACCTGCCTTGAAATCGTCGAAAGTGACACGCCCGGTCGAAGCCTCTCCCTCTCGCTCTTGCCATACGATCGGCCGGCCCTCGACGCCGGCGTGCGGCTTGGTGAAGTCGATCGAGGATTCGCCCAGGAACACCTCGGCCGTGGTGCGCGGAAACGGACCGATCACACGCCACTTCGTCAAAGGTTCAAACGGTGTGAGCACACGTTCCGCGAGCAGAGCGGCGTTCCCTCGGAGCTTGCCTGCTTGAAGATCAGCCTTCAGAGGACTTGCGACTTGCTCTCGAATCGCGAGCAGCGCCTTCTCCGCCGCGCGACGGGTATCGGGGCTGCGATCGTCGAGGGCCTCGAGGAACACCGGCAGGGCACGGGGATCGGGAAGGGCGGTGAGCGCGTGAATGGCTTCGCCGTGTACCGTGTCCTGATCCGCCGCGGCGATTAGACGGGGGATGGCCTCGGTCACTTTGCACGCGACGACCGCTTCGAATGCGGCCCGGCGCACTTCCGTCGCAGAGTCGTCAAGCCGGCTGAGCACCGCCTGCTTGACCTCGGCGGAGACGGCACGACGGGGATTGAGCGCACGCAATGCGGCGGCGCGAATATCCGCGGCCTCGCTCTCGAGAAAACCCACAGCATCGTTCGGTGGGAGCAATCCCTCCCGGCCGAGCGGAGGCAAGACGCGTGCGACCAGCGCGGAAGGGGCCTTTTTGTCGTAGAGGAGGGAGAAACGAGCCTTCAAGGCCTGCGGACCCGCGATCGCGCCCAGCGCATCGAGGGCCGCCGCTCGCACGTCGAGAGGCTTTCCGCCGTCCAGCGCGAGCTTCGAAAGCGCCTCGGCCGATTCGAAATCCCGCTGACGACCGAGCACAGACGCCAGGAGCGCGAGATTCTTGACGTCATTCTCCTGGGGCAGTCGCTCGCGCACGAAGGGCAAACCGGCACGCCCGACGGAGTCCAGGCCGACGATCGCCTGGTGTCGCACGGTCGGATCGGTGTCTTTCAAACCGACGACGAGGCAAAGGAGCACGCGCTTCATCCCGTCCGGGTTCCAATCCCGGGTCTTCTGCGGCATCTGGCCTGCGAGCGGGTTTGTACCGAACCAGTAGCCGGACCACTCGGGATACTGCCGGTAAAGGCCGGCCAGAGTCGCAACGATTCGGCTGCGGATCTCGGGAGCTTGGGTCTTCACCAGGGCTCGGCCCAACGCATTGATCGTCGGAATGTTCCAGTTTTCATCGGCGAGCTTCAGCGCATTTTCGCGACGGTTTGTGTCAAGCAGCGCGGCGAGCAAGCTCTCTTCGTCCGGACCGTTCAGCCGACGGACCGCCCAGCGGATCGACCAGCCGGCGAAGGTGTCGGTTTCACCCAGGGCGTCCATGAGCATTGCGACGGCGGCGCGGTCACCGAGTTTGCCCAGGGCGATCGCCGCCTCCCGGCGCACCGAGGCCTCGGGATCGCGGACCAATTGCGAAATCGCCGCCAGGGCTTCACGATCGCCTCGAATTCCCGCACTCCGAGCCGCTTGAAGCCGCAATTCGGGATCATGGTCCGACAGCCGGGCACGAATTGCGCTCCGCGCCTCAGGGGTGCCGATGGCGTCGAGTGCCCAAAGCGCGTGCAGGCGGTCCTGCGTTGGCGTTTTGAGGCTCAGTCGCTGAGAAAGAGCCTCGACCGCGCTCGCGCCCTGTCGGGCCAGATGCCTTTGAGCTTCGAGCCGAACGGCACGTGACGGATGGGCGAGATCGTTGAGACGAGCGGTCGTGTCGGCACCTGCGGACTTTTGGACCACGGGCGGGCGGTCCGATCCTTCGTAGGTCAACCGATAGAGCCGGCCTGTCTTCGGTCCGTCGGCGAGCCAGCCGTCGTAGGCCCAGTCCACCAGCCAGAAGCCGCGGCCGTCGTTCGTGACGGCCAGCGAGAAGGGACGAAAATCGCGGACGTTTCCCTTGGTGATAAACGGCGTGCGCGCCGCCTTCCGCTTGAAGGTCCCTCCGACGCGCTCCAACTGGTACCGAAAAACCGTCTGAAGGCCCCAGTCGGCAAAGAAGAAGTTCCCGGCGTACTCCGCGGGCAGACCGGCTTCGTTGTAGCAAACGCCCTGCGTTCCGGAGCCGCCGAGCTGCCCGTCGACAATCGGCAAAGCGCGCGTCGGTGCGGTCAGGAACTGGTAGGGATAGCCGTAGTGCCCGCCGACGATGTGATGAGTCAAACTGTTCGGCCAGCGCTTGCTGTCGTCGTCGTTGCCGTAGGTGAAGATCTCATCGGTCGCGGTCAGGGCAACGGAGAGAGGATTACGCTCGCCCGTCGAGACCACTTCCAGCCCGGTGCCGTCGGGACGGATGCGGATCACGCCCCCGCCGAAGAGCTGGATCGTTGTGCCATCCTTGCCGACCCCTTTGGGAATACCCTTGTCGCCCACGGCGATGTAGAGAAAGCCGTCCATCCCGAGCCGGATCCCCGACGCGACATGGTCATTGATCCCGCTGAAACCGGGAAGCTTGGGGCCGAGACCGGTCATCAGGTCGACGCGCTGATCGGCTTTGCCGTCGCCGTCAGTGTCGCGCAGCGCGGAGAGATAGGGGGCGTGCACGACGTAGAGCGTGTCGTCGATCCATTCCAGCCCCATGACGCTCCAGAGTTTTTCGGCGAAGCGCTGGAGCTTGCCGTCTCTCAGGGTCACGATGGAGTCGATCGGCGACGTTGGCGGACCGGGCATGTCCATCGGGTCCTGGCCGAGGTAGACGTTGCCGTCCGGGGCCTGGACGATGGCCGTCGGGAACGAGATGTCGGGGGCCTGAGTGACGAGCTCGATGTGCCAGTTGGGCGGAACGGCGGGGAGGTCGGCGGCCTCCGTGAGCCGCGGATTGATGAGCAGGAAAATGAGTGGCGCGAAGGGCAACAGCAAGCGCATCGGGGTGGATCCTTCCGTGGTAGCAAGATTTTGGCCTTGCGAACGTCCGTTGGTTGTTCTGGTCTGGAGATCGGCGTGCGTTTGCGTCAGAATTGTACCGCGAGTCGAATTGGCCCTCAATGTCGAGGAGGCGGCTGAGGAGACGATCCTGAACGCACCTCCCTTTCTTCAGAACCTGCGCCCTGGAGTCCTTGACGTGTCCGAGTCGCCGACGAAGATCGAAGCTCAATCCGCCTCGCGGACGCTCAACCCGCTGAAGAACCCGTCGTACCCCCAGCGCACCCATCTCCACGAGAAGCCGCGCTGGCAGGAAGTGCTCCAGAGCTGCGACGACCGCATCGCCAAGGCACGCCAGAAGTTCAACGTATTGGGCAATAGTCCCAACCGAGCAGCGTTCGAGCGTCTCTTTTCCCAGATGCTCGGTGCCCGCGATCAGGTTGCCGACGCGGTGCGCCGGATTCCCATGGAGACGGGTGATCTCTACGCGGAAGACTGCCATCGTGTCGAGCGCGCCGTCGCGGCGCTCGATCGAGTCTTCCAACGCTGGGACGCGCAGAAAGCCTGATCAAGGGTGCGCAAGTGCTTTCCCGAGAGTCGTCGATTCGGGGTCAAAACCCCGAATATGGGCAGTCTGCGCGCACAAACTGCGCTTTCTCGCATCATCGGTTTATCGAAATGAACAGAGTTCTTTGACCGGCTCGGAAATCGATCTAGCGTTACAGGGTGTGATGGGACTCGCGTCCGAGCCCTCGTTTGGAATGATGCTCGCTTCAAGATTTTTGCATTTGTACCTAAACGGTGCCAATGCGATTGCACGCGGAACATTCACGAAAGGGCCTCGCTGATCCCCCTGAGCCCCATAGCTCTGACTTGTGGAGGAACGGTCGAATGGATTTTATTCGCATCAAAGAAGACACGATTCGCCTGGACATGATTACCCGGATCCGCGAAGGCCGGAACGACGAAACGTTCTACGGCCGCAGTGTGCGGAAGGGTACCGAGAGTTGGCTGGATATCCATTTCATCGGCGGCGAGGTTCTGAAGCTCGAAGGCGAGGCCGCAGCCGCCCTCCGACGTTTTCTCGAAGACGTGTACAAGGTCCGGGATATTAGCGACCTTGGCGTGGAACAATACGTCCCCAAGGCGCACCTCCAGGCGCGCGTGGCGCAGTCCTGACGACGATCGGGACGGAGTCAACACCTGGCGAACGTTGCGACGTGAAGGCGATGTCGTGTAGGCTTCAGGCAGCCGGTCCGGGTGGGACACGGCCGTCTGGAGCCTATTCCGCTTTGGGGATGGCCGTTTTCGGCAACGATGGGACTCGAGGATGCTGAATCGGGAAGACCGCCGACAATTTGCGAGCGACAACTACGCGGGGATCTGTCCCGAGGCCTGGCAGTCGATGGCCGAGGCAAACTCTGGCCACGTAACCGCTTACGGC
Organism: Singulisphaera sp.; assembly: GCA_027451445.1. Taxonomy (GTDB): domain Bacteria; phylum Planctomycetota; class Planctomycetia; order Isosphaerales; family Isosphaeraceae; genus DAIDJG01. The sequence continues at coordinate 1,622 of DAIDJG010000014.1, read as the reverse complement.
GATGACATGTGGACAGCCCGCGCTTCGGACCTGCTCCGCGAGCTGTTTGAGTGCGACTGCGAAGTCTTCTTCGCCTTCAACGGCACCGCGGCTAATGCACTGGCGCTGGCCTCGTTGTGCCAGTCGTACCACGCCATCATTTGCCATGAGCTGGCCCACGTCGAAACCGACGAATGCGGTGCTCCGGAGTTCTTCTCGCACGGTACGAAAGTCCTCCTCGCGCACGGCGAAGCTGGCCGCGTCGCGCCCGATTCGGTCGATCACCTCGTCACCAAACGTTCCGACATCCACTATCCCAAACCGCGCGTATTGACCGTGACCCAGGCGACGGAGATCGGTTCGGTCTACGCGATCGAACAGCTCCAGGCACTCCACGACGTCGCCAGCCGTCACGGCCTGCGCATGCACATGGACGGCGCACGGTTCGCGAACGCGGTGGCCGCACTCGGCGTGGCTCCCAAGGAGCTGACCTGGAAGGTGGGAGTCGACGTCCTCTGCTTCGGTGGCACGAAGAACGGGATGGCGGTCGGTGAAGCGATTGTCTTCTTCGATCGCGAGCTTGCTCGGGAGTTTGCGTTTCGTTGCAAGCAGGCCGGTCAACTCGCGTCCAAGATGCGGTTCCTTGCCGCGCCCTGGGTCGGGATGCTCGAGTCCGGCGCGTGGCTCCGGAACGCCGAGCAGGCCAACCGGAGTGCGGCGCTGCTGGAGCAACGTTTGCAGCAGATCGCGGGTGTTGAGATCCTCTGGAAGAGCCAGGCTAACGCCGTGTTCGTACGGTTCCCCGAGCCCGTCGCCGACCGACTCCGGGCGTTAGGCTGGCGATTCTACACGTTCATCGGGGCAGGGGGGGCGCGCTTGATGTGCGCCTGGGATACGACCGAGGCGGACGTCGAAGCGCTGGTCAGCGACGTGCGGGCCATCATGGAGGGTGCTTGATTCCGTTACGGAGTCTCGGCTCTCGGACGTGGACCGGCCGGATTGGTGTCGTTGAGGAATTTCGTCAGCAGCCCGAAGAGGTGTCTGGTTGTGTTGGACCCCTCGGAGATGCTATGGCTGCGATTGGGGTATGCGAACATCGTGAACTGCTTGTTGCAGGCGATCAGCTCGTTGATCAGGGCCTCGGTTCCCTGATAGTGGCAGTTGTCGTCGCCGGTGCCGTGGATCAGGAGCAGGTTCCCTTTCAATTGGTTTGCGTACGTGATGGGGGAACCCTTGCGATAACCCTCGGCGTTGTCGCCGGGTAGTCCCATGTAGCGCTCCTGGTAGATCGTGTCGTAGAACCGCTGGTTGGGGACCGGCGCGATCGACATGCCGGTCTGGTAGAGATCCGGGTAGCGGAAGAGCGCGTTCAAGGTCATCGAACCGCCGCCGCTCCAGCCCCAGATGGCGATCCGCTTCGGGTCGAGGTAGGGGCGATCCCTCAGAAGCGCGCGGGTGGCTGCGGCCTGGTCGGCAGAGGCGAGAATGCCGATCTGTCGGTAGATGCTTTTGCGCCAGTCGCGGCCGCGCGGGGCGGACGTGCCCCGATTGTCAACGCTGAGAATCACATAGCCCTGCTGCGCCAGCATCAGGTGCCATAGGTGTCGGTCGCCGCCCCAGTGATCCACCACCGTCTGACCGGC
>DAIDJG010000013.1 GCA_027451445.1 Singulisphaera sp. | reverse complement strand
AGCGAAAGTCGACTCTGGCTGCCCGTAAGCTGGCAATGGTCCATTCTCCTCGAACGCTCATCCCCGTCGAAGAAGGCGACGGGGTACGCGCAACTTCAAAATTGGGAAGGGGGGGTTGGGGGGGTGGGCCTTGACCTCCGCTCACGTTTGAGTGGCTTCAACCATCGCGATTCCCTTTTGCCCGATTTCGGAGGTCATCCGCGACTTGCTTGGACGCTCTGGGCCAACTGCCATCGTCACTCCCCACCCCCCCTTCCCAAGGGGGGGAGTTATATGTTTTTCGCTAATGGGAGGGGGTTGGGGATTTGGCATCCGGTACGCTCGCCCCAAACATCAACCGCTCTAGGGATGAGCAGCCGCCGTGGCCGGCGGCTTCAGATCCTTAATCACCACCTCGACGGCGACCTCCAGTTGCCGGTCGCGACCGGCAAGATTGTCCTCGGGCGAGTTTTCGACATACACGTCGGGCTTGACTCCGGAGTTCTCCATGTTCGTCTTCTCCTCATCGGCGAGATAGACGCCGACTCCCGGCGTTCGAATGGTCGAACCGTCGATGAGGGTGTAGCTGCCTGTGCCGATCACCGCGCCCCGGGTCGGGGTCCCGACGATCTTGCCCAGCCCCAGGGCTCGGAAGCCCGCCGGGAACATCTCGGCGTTGGAGGCGCTCCGCCAGTTCTGAAGGACCACCTTGGGGCCGAAGTAGCCGGCAAAGGGCCGAGGCGTCGGCTCCGTTCCGCGAGGCACCCAGACCTGGTACGGACGCTGTACCAGGATCGCCAGGAGCTGTTGCTCGATGTTGCCGCCGCCGTTCCAACGTTCGTCGATTACCAGGCCCTCCTTGTGTCGGAACTCGCGCAGCTCCTTCTCGAACTTGCGCAGCGATGGGGCATTCATCGCCTGGATGTGAAGGTACCCCACACGCCCCCCAGAGAGCTTATCCGTCAGCGCTCTTCGCTCCTTGACCCACCGCTCATAACGAAGCTCGCTGAACGCCGAGGCCGACACGGGCGTGATAGGAACTTTCCATGCCCCGTCCTCGCTCGGCTTCGAGTTCACACTCACGCTCACGCGCCGGTTGAGCCTGTGATTGATCCGCTCCCAGTAATCGTCCCCCGCCTTCAGCGGCTGGCCGTCGAGCGCAACGACGTACTGGCCCACCTCCATCTTGACCCAGTCCTTGTCGGCAGGCCCTCCTTCGTAGATATGCGTGATCTTGTAGCGCCCGGCTTCGTCGTCCGCGACCAGGTCGATACCCAGATGCGGGGTCGACACGTCGGCGTCCCGTCCACCGCTGCGGCCCGCGGACGTACCCGTATGCGAAGCGTTGAGTTCGCCGATCATCTCATTGATCAGGTTGAGCAGCTCTTGCCTGTCGCCGACGAAGCTTACGAGCGGCCGGTACTTCGCCCGCGCGGCGTCCCAGTCCTGGCCGTGCATCTTGGCATCGTAGAAGCGGAACTTCATCGTGCGCCAGGCATCGTCGAACATCTCGGCCCATTCCGAGGGCTTGTCGATTTTGACCCGTACCGTGAAGTCGACTCGCTTCCGGGGCCCTCCCGAGCCACCCGACTCCGACGCAGAGGACGTCGAAGCCGCGGCCGTTCCTCCAAACCGCGGCCCGCCGCCCCGGCCGCCCCGACCTTCCGTGCTCGCGGCTTTGAGGGAGAGCGGTACGGAGTAAACGCCATTCCCCTCCTTGAAGAACACCGAGCGACCATCGCGCGTGACCCGAAGGTTCGACAACACTCCGCCGAACCCTCGGCGGCCTTGTGGGGCATCGTCGCTCGAGGCGCGCTCGGTGGATGGCGTTGCGGACGTGAGCCGCGACAGGCGTTTCCCATCGTCCTGGATCGCGTACAACGCGGGCGGGTCCCCCGTGCTCGTCCCTTCGCTCGCCACAAACACGACCGTTCGACTGTCCTGGGCCGGCGCATAACGGAGTACGTTCGACATCGTCCGCGTCACCACCCGCGTCCGGCGTTTCAAACCAGCCCAGTCAATCTTCGCTTCCCTGGCCGCGGGCGGAGCGTCGTCCCCCGATCGACGCGCACCGTCCGGCCCCGACGCTCCACCCCCACGCGACGGCTCCGGATCGGCCGGATCGCGGTCCAGCTTCTCCAGAGGAACGACATGGAGTTGCGACATCGGTCGCTCCGTGCGCAGTTCCGAGGTGTCGGATCGGAGGAAATAGACCTTCTTCCCATCAGCGGAGAACCGCGGCGACTCGTCGTCGGCCGAGTCGAACGTGAGTTGCTTTTCTTCACCGCCGTTCGATGGAACCAGGTAGATCTCACTCGTGCGTGCGACGTCCGGCTTGGAGTAGGCGATCCACTTGCCATCGGGAGACCACGAGGCGGTTCCCAAACGCCCCAGACGCGTGGAGACCAGTTGCTTGGCATCGCCGCCTTCCATCGACGTCACCAGGAGCTGGCCCTCAGACGTCGTGAACGCGATCCGCTTTGCGTCCGGCGACCAGCTCAACGACGACTTCAGCGCGTCGATGTCGGTGATCTTGCGAGGCTCGCCAGCCTCAGTCGCGGAGACAGCGTAGATCTCCTCGCGCCCACTCTTGTCGGAAATGAACGCGATCGATTTACCATCGGGCGAGTAGACCACGTCCCAGTCACGCGCAGGGCCGTCGGTGACCTGCCGGACGTCTCCCTCGTCGGTGGGTGCCGTGAAGATCTCACCGTGAATCGCGAGGGCAATTCTCGTGCCCGCCGGGTTTACGTCGTAGTCGTCGACCTCCGAACGGAACGTGCGATACTCGGACAGGTTCTCCTCGGTCTCGGTGTCGATCGCGAACGAGAGCATCGTCGTTTTTCCGCTCGCGACATCGAGCTTGCCAACCTGAAAGTCGTGCTCAAACACGATGGTCTTGCCGTCGCCACTGATCGACGGCCACCGCACGTCACCCGTCGCGAACGAGGTCACGCGCTCCGCGGCGCCCCCGCTTTCGGGGATGCGCCAAAGGTTGCTCAAACCCTTTCCTTCGCGATCGCTCACGAAATAAATATGCCCGTCACTGCTCCACAACGGCCAGGCATCGATCCCGTCGAAGTCGGTGAGATCCTTGAATGTGCGCGCTTCGAGGTCCATGATCGTGACGTCGCTCTGATACCCCCTCGGTAATATTTGCGCCAGTATTCCTGCGACTTGCGATTGAGCGCGAGCTTCTTGCCGTCCGGAGAAAACGTCGCGAAGATCCCCATGTCCGGCCCCGCATTCCTCGGCAGGCCGCCTTCGAGCGAAACGAGGTAAAGCTTGCCCACGAAGTCCTCGTTCCTCTGACTGGCAAACAGAACCGACTTCGAATCGGGCGACCAGCCAAGTACCGAGTCGTCGGCCGAATGCGTCGTCAACGCCCCGGCCGCTCCACCACCGGACGGCATCACGTAAACATCAAAGTTCCCTTCCCGCTCACTCGAAAATGCTATCCAGCGCCCGTCCGGCGAGAACCGCGGCAAGATGTCCCTTGCCTTGTTCACCGTGAGCCGCTGGACAGTCTTGCCGTCCTCGTCGGCGACCCAGATGTCCCCGAGGTAGCTGAACGCGACTTTGCCCTGATGGTAGTGAGGGGCTCGCAACAACTTCGCCTCTCGGGCCGAAGCCGGCGACGCCAGGGCAAGGAGCAACGTCAAAGCGCAGCGACGATGAGATGACATGATGCGGTCCCTGGATGGAAGGATGCGTGCGGGATGGGCCGTTCCGGATTTCTTCAGACCCGAAACACCTTATGCGTTTTTCGTGCAACCGAACCCGAATCCTGATCCTTATCAAATTGGCGTCAGATGACGCCGGCAAGGACGTTGCTACCGAAAAGAACGGACGTAGACGCTGCGGATTTGTGAACGGGGAGATGATAGCTTGCCGGAATCGCGAATGGTATAAGGCACCCGAGTCGTGAATCGGGCGCCTTCCCGCTTTGGGAAATCCGAGTGCACCGGTCATCGGCAGCTCACAGGAGCCGGTCATCCATGAATCGCTTGCAGGGGAAGGTCGCAATCGTCACAGGTGCAGGTGCCGGGATCGGCCGGGCGACTGCGGAGCTGTTCGCCGAGGAAGGGGCGTCGGTCGTCATTGCAGAGATCGACGCGGAGAAAGGAAACGAGGTCGCGCAGGGCATCATGCGCTCCGGCGGGCGCGCTCTGTTCGTGCAGACGGATGTCTCCGACGAGGCGGGCGTACAACAAATGGTCGCACACGCGGTTCGGGCTTTCGGCCGGATTGACATCCTGGTCAACAACGCGGTGGTCTTCGTACTTCGCGGCATCGAGGCCACGCCCGAAGAGTGGCGCCGCAGCTTCGATGTCAACGTGATGGGGCCGGCCCTGGTCGCCAAGCACGTCGTCCCCGAGATGCGCAAAGTGGGCGGCGGCGCGATCGTGAACCTCGGCTCGATCTCGAGCTACATCGCGCAACCTCAACACGCCACGTACAACGCCGCGAAGGCCGCCGTTTCCGCCATGACGCGTTGCATGGCGCTCGACCTCGCGAAGGACAACATCCGTGTCAACGCCGCCTGCCCCGGCGCCGTGTGGACCCAGATCGTGGAGAGTCGTTGCCGAGATGCCGGCATGGACCGCGCCGCCGCCGAGGCCGACCCGAGTTGGGGCGGCGCACATATCCTCAAACGCATCGCCGACCCCCGTGAGATTGCCTTCGCCATTCTCTTTCTCGCGTCGGATGAAGCGTCGTTTGTCACCGGGTCGAACATGATGGTCGACGGCGGTTATACAGCGCTCTGAGATCAGGGCACCTTCCTCCGGCTCGAATTCTCAACAAATCTTCACGGCCGTCGGCAATCGAACTTCGACTACAGGTGTGAGTGCTCACGATAATCCACGGGTTCTCGGTCAAGCTCAGTGACGGGAGACCGCCCCGTCCGCAGGCGTGCCTGGGAAGTACGGGTGGCTTCATCTCTGGACCCCGTAACTCGTCCCGGGCCGCTCGGCCAGCCAGCCACCGCCCTCACGGACGTTGATCAGAAATCGCAAGTTTCCCGTCGATGAAATTGGCCGCACACAGCCGATCATGGTCGAGATCAAGGACTCGAACCGGGTCGCGATCGACCTCGACAAGCCAACGGGCTGAGGGACGAGGAAGCGGACGATGCCGGCTCATGCTGACCGCTGCAGGGCCTTGTCCGTGCGACGGCTCTCATAGTGCCGGCAGACCTCGGCAAACACCTGCGCAACGGTTATGGCCTGCATACAGACGTTGTTCGTGCAGGGCGAGCTGCGATTGTTAAAGGCATTGATGCAAGGGCTGCATGCAAGGCCGGCCCAGAGCGGGTGAGTGCGGGGGGAAGGCGCCGCGAAGAGCTTCGGCGTCTCGGGTCCGAAAAGGACCACGACGTCAATCGGAGTCAGCGTCGCGAAGTGGGCCGGGCCGCTGTCGTTGGTGACGAGGACCTCCGCCAGACCGAACAAAACTAGCAATTCTCTCAGCGTTGTCTTGCCCGCCAGTGAGAGACAGCGTGGGGAGTTGACCTGAGCGGCCAGGACCTCCGCGCCGGTGTGTTCACCGGGCGCACCTGTGAAAGCAATAACGACGTCGGGATACCTGGCCAGCAGCAGTCTTGCCAGCTCGACGTAACGAGCGCTGGACCATTTCCGCAAAGGAATCAAATCGCTCGCGTTGGCATTGAGCAGGATGAGTCGTCGGCCCTGGTCGAGGTGCGGCCGAACGAGGTTGTGCACTGCTTCGAGTTCCGCCGCTGTGGGGTAGAACTGTGCGGGCGACGCGCTCACCGGAGGCGCGGCGGTTCCGAGAGTGGGGAGTTCGGCCGGGTCGCTGTCGAGCGCGTCGACCATCATCTCGAATGTCTGGGTCGTGTGCAAATAGGGATTGAATGACAGGCGATGCGTCATGAGATCGCCGCGGTACGACGCCTCAGCGCCAAAGGCGTGGTAGCCGACGCGCCAGCGGGCGCCGCTCAGGTAGCTCAAGGCCGCCGATGCACGGGCGAAGAATTCGAGGTCGATCGCGACATCCACGCCGATCGTCCGCAGTTTTCTCACAGCACGCAGCGCCGAGAGGATCGTTTGCGCAAGGCCCTCAGTGCGGATCTCGATCACATTTGCCGCGGGAATGAGATCCAGCACATCAAGAATCGGGCGGTTTTCGCGAAAGAGCACGAAGTAGACGTTTTCGCGCCCGACGCGTTCCACGGCGGCGTGCAATGCGCCCTGCGCCAGGACCGTCGAACCCTGCTCGGCGAGCTTGACGAAGAGGATTCGTGAGGGACAGTGGTCACGATCAGAACGTCGACGGTCGAAAAGGCGTCGCCAGATGCTCAGCAGCGCGCAGACCGGCACGCCGAGCCAGCGATCGATGAGACGCATTGTGGCGACATTCATGCTTGAATTCGTCCGACGGCGAGTTGTACGGCACGGCCTCATGATCGATCCGAGTGTCCGCGCATCCCCGGCCGATCCACTCGTGAGAGTTCCCCACCCTTGCGACGACCGCATAAAGGAGATGATCGGCCGGCGAGCACCCACGGGGTTAAGAAATTCCGGAAATGCCGATAATGCGGCGAGGCGGGCTTGATCCGTTGGAGGGAGGGATTGCCGTACTTCTTCCTCAAGCCATTCTTCAGCGGCGACTTACGGGCTCTATCAACTCCGGGGGCGGTGCACCAGCACGAGTACGTCGCCTCGGTGGAGGAACCGGCGTTGGCGGACGAGTACCTCGAATGCGCCCGGCCACCGCCATTGCAATTCGGCGGCCGGCGGCCATCGGTGAAGACGTAGGTCAACGAGTCACCGACCGCTCGTCCGAGTTCCTGGACATCGCGACAAAACGGGATCGGATGGCCCGCTTAGAAGACGTAGCTTTTTTCCATGAAGCGATAAGCCGCGAGTCGCGGCTCGCCCGGGCAGTCGCGTCGAATCGCCGCCATCAAGGCTCGTGTGTTTTGATGCCGGTCGACGCGGAGGAGCGCGAATCCGAAGATGGCCGTCATCAACAGCACCGCCATAGCGGCGAAGGCGATCGTCGCCGCGTCGGAACGCTGTTGCCGCAGGAGCCGCAGGCTGATCGCGCCTCCCACGACGAGGATCAGCCCCACCAGACCGATCGCGCCCTCTCCAGGAAGGACGTCCGCCGAGACGATTGGAATCACAATGACCAACGCTACGCCGATGAGGATGACGGTCCCCCAGATGGACCAGATCAACCCACGGCGCAATACCGCCGGTTCGCGAACCGCGTGGTCGAGGAACGCGCCAACAGCCAGCGCCAGCGCAGGTACGATGGGCACCATGTAGTGCGGCAGTTTGGAGCTGCAGATCGACCAGAAGAGAAACGGCACGACCGCCCAGCAACCCAACAGGACGTAGCCCGGCGACCAAGGATGGTTGTGGCGCACTCTTCGCGCTCCGTCGACAATCGCCGGAATCAGGAACACGGACCAGGGAAACAGCCCGGCCAGCAAGACGGGAACGTAATAAACGAGCGGGCCACTGTGTCCCAGAATGGGTTTCACGAACGGCCTCAAGTTGTAGTTGCCGAAAAATTCGGCCGGCCATTCCCCGTGCGTCCGAAGGCTCACCACAATGAACCAAGGCGCGGCCACCACCAGCACCACAAGGACGCCCAACACCGGCCGCATCTGCCAGAGGCTCCTCACGAAGTTAACCGGACTGAAGAGGCGGGCTGCGGCTATCATCCGTGGCCAGCATCGGACTGACGGCGACTCGTCCGACGTCCTCGCGAGATGGTTCGTGACCATCAAGAACAACCCGATCGACGCCGCCGGCAGCAGCAGCCCGATTGGTCCCTTGGCCAGCACACCCACCGCAAGGCAGAAATGCATCGCGAGCGCCGACAACCAGAAATGAGGCCCATCGACGCCGGCGCGCATCCCATCCTGCTCGTTCGACGCCTCTGCCGGCCTTGGCATCTTGCCGTAGACCAAGGCGAGCATCGCGCCGACGCTCAGCAGGGCCAAGGCGCTGTCGACCGTGGCCGCGCGTGCCGAGATCGTGAAAAGGAACGTCGAAACGACGATCAAACCGCCCCAGAGGCCGGCCTCGGGGGAGAACAGCCGCCGGCCCAATACGTAAGTCCCCAATGCCGTCGCGACGCCGCAGAGTGCCGCACCGCAGCGGGCGCCGAATTCATGGACCCCGAACACCTTGAAGCCGGCCATCATCATCCAGTACATGAGCGGCGGCTTTTCGGGAAACAAGCTGCCGTTGAATGTGGGCACAACCCAGTCATGCCGATCCAGCATCTCTCGCGCGCAGGCCGCATAGTACGGTTCATCGTTGTCCCACAGGCCCGCACCCCCGAGGTTGGTAAATAAAACCAACACGGCCGCACCAATGATCCAAGCTTGGTAGAGCAAACGCTGACGCGCCAACGATCCTTCTAACGGCTTGCCAGGAGCTTTCAACGCAATCGCCTCACCCCAAGACGAAAACAACGCGATCATCGCGTTTCGGTCACCCCGACGTACCACCACCGCCCGTCTTCTGACCTCGCTCGTAGTTGGTTGGCCACACTGAGGAGCAACGGAATGCGGGACTTTAATCTTTTTCGACCGATCACGTCCATGCAAACCACAGAAACCGACCCGTCCGAATCCGGCGCTTTAAGAATCCCTCGAAATCCACTACACTTGCTGGATTTTCCCTCTTGCCTTCCGCTTGTCCTCTGACTATTGTCAAATGTAGTGTGACATTTGTCGTTGGACGGTCTGCGGACCAGGAGTGAACGACGATGATCAGCGATCTTCGGACGGGGGACGAAACGTTGCGAGCACCGCTCTGGACTCTCGTGGGGTCGTTGAGCGAACGCCAGTCTGTCGCGGACAACGAAACCCAAAAACGGCGATGGTCGATTGGGAATGGGTCGCTTTGGAGTTGCGTGTTGGTGGGCGTTTGTGTGGCGGGCGTGCTCGTGCCCATGGGATTTGGTGTACGCGCATCCGTCCGCGCTTCCCGGAGGTCGGAATGCGGCAACCATTTGAAGCAAATCATGCTCGCGTTGCATGAGTACGAACATGCGAACGAACATTTCCCCGCGGCCGCGATCACGGCCAGCGATGGGAAACTGTTATTGAGTTGGCGGGTCGCGATCCTCCCCGAGATGGGATATCGCGAACTTTACGACGCCTTCCATCGTGCTGAACCCTGGGACAGCCCGCACAATCTGGCGCTGTTGTCGAAGATTCCGGACGCGTACCGCTGTGCGAGCGAGTTATCGGCTCCGCCTGGTTACACGAATTACCAGGCGATCGTCGGTCCCAAGCCCGGGCTCGGCGTTACCGGAGCGATGTTCGAATGGCGGCGAGGGATCGATATCCGCGAGGTCCTCGACGGCGCGAGCCAGACCATCATGGTCGCCGAAGCACCTCATCTCGTCCCATGGACCAAACCCGAGGACCATTACTTCGACGAACACTCCTCCGCGCCTTCGTTTGCGAGTCGGCACGCCGACGGCTTTAACGTCCTCTTTGCGGATGGTAGCGTCAAATTCTTGAAGTACACCATCCAGCCGATGACGCTCCGCAGCCTGCTGACCCGCAATGGAGGAGAGGTTTTTTCGGCGGGGTGATAACGAGGGGAAGCGCCGGGCGTGCCCCGGCTTCGTGCGGAAGTGTGACGAGCGATTGACGATTCGCAGACACCACTCGCGGCAGTGAATCTCCGAGACAAACCCGACGCGCCAATGATCACCTCATATAATCGAATCGCGATGGCACATCCGACCAGTTTCTTTGAAACAGTTCCACACGTGCAATTCAGCGTCGCCAGCTAGCGCTTCGTACGCTCACAACGGCGTCGGCAACTCCGACACATGGGCGAGCCCGAAAAGGAGGTGAGGCGTGAGTTTCACAGCGTCACCCCGATCGACTACGCGTGCGAGTTCCAGGAAAGGCGCTGGGTGAGCGAACCATCCCTCGCTCCGCACGGATGGAGTAACGAACAATCGGTCGCTGTGTAGACTTGGCACGAAGCTCGGCCCATGCTAAACTGAACTAACAGGGAGACAAAGGGTTATGACAATCCGTTTGCCGGAAGACCTGAAACAGTTTGTTCACGCGGCGGTACACACGGGCCGCTACGCCCGTGAGGAAGATGTCGTTCGTGACGCACTCGTCCGGCTCAAACACGCCACCGCCATGGAAAACTGGCCCGATGCCCAACGGACCAGCCCAGCCAAGGCGGAAAAGGAATCGCTCACGCGACAGGAATTTGACGAGTACCTTCTCAACTCCGGACTCATTAGCCATATTCCGGAGACTGACGCCGACTTCGACGACCCGGATGACCAAGTGATCGAGATCAAGGGGGAGCCTCTTTCCGAGACCGTCATTCGCGAGCGGCGGTGAGATGGCGGATTACTTCTTCGACACGAGCGCGCTCGTCAAACGCCACGTCAACGAGGTTGGAAGCAAATGGGTTCGCTCGTTGCTCCGCGCGAAGTCCAACCACGTCTTTTACATCGCCCGCATCACGGCCGTCGAAGTCGTGTCCGCGATTACCCGGCGCCAGCATGGTCGCCATCTCAGTTCGGCCCAAGCCGGCGCAATTATCGGCCACTTCCGCCGCCACTTGAAGCAACGCTACCGTGTCATCGAGCTAACTCCAGCTCTTCTTGACAACGCGACCCTGGTCGCTCGAAAGCACCGTCTCAGAGCTTACGATAGTGTCCAGTTGACCGTAGCTCTTGAACTGAACCGACTTCAAGCGCAGGTGGGACTCCCCATTGTCACTTTGGTCTCGGCCGATCAAGAACTTAACTCCGCCGCTGTTATCGAGGGTTTGGCGGTGGAAGATCCAAACCTTCATATCTGAGTCGAAGAAGCGGTTCTGAACGCGATCTTAGTGAAGCAAATGCTCACCAAACTGGTGGGTCTCGGCGCCTTCGCAGACAGCTCCGACCCACCTTACACCCAATCGCCAATCGTCGGTTCGACCCACCGATCTCAATTCACCCCCGAGAACTCCTCAGCGGGCTCCCACTCCATACTGCCCGCTCGCGGCACGTTGGGCGACGGCATAAGGGCGAGGTCAAAGACCTCGTCCAGCGTCGAGACGCAGTGGAACGTCAGCGTCTGCCGGACTTCCTCGGGGATATCGTCGATATCCGCCTCGTTGTCCTTCGGCAAGATGATGTGCGTGATCCCCGCACGGTGAGCGCCGAGAACCTTCTCTTTGACTCCACCAATCGGCAACACGCGCCCCCGCAACGTGATTTCGCCCGTCATCGCGACGTCCTTCCGCACGGCCCGATCGGACATCGCGGAGACGATCGCGGTCGACATGGCGATACCCGCCGAGGGTCCGTCCTTGGGGATCGCGCCAGCCGGGACGTGTACGTGGACCTCGATCGAGCCGAGGCGGTCGTCCGGAATCCGCAGCGCCGAGGCGTGGGTTGCCGCGTAGGTCAACGCCGCGCGGGCCGACTCCTTCATGACATCGCCGAGCTGACCGGTGAGGATCAAGGAGACGCTGCCCCAGCCGCCAACTTGGACCGTCGCGTCGCTCGAACTCATTCCATAGAGGCGTCGGACAGCGGCCTCGACGAACATGATGTCGCCGCCAGCGGGGGTGTAGTACATGCCGGTCGCGACGCCGACCTCGTTGGCTTGCGCGGCGTGCTCGGGGTGAACCTTGGGACGACCGAGCAACTCTCGGACGTCGTCAGGCGTCACCTGAGCCGTCACCCCCTCGCCCGAAGCGATCTTGCGGGCGATCTTCCGTGCCACAGCCCCCACCTGGCGTTCGAGCTGACGGACGCCGCTCTCGCGAGTATAGCGGCTGACGATCGACATCACCGCGTCATCGGTGAACGTCAGGTTCTTCTCGGCAAGCCCCGACTCTTCGAGTTGCTTGGGGATCAAGTACTTCTTGGCGATCTCAGCCTTTTCGCGCTCGGTGTACCCCGCGAACTCGACAACCTCCATTCGGTCGAGGAGCGGCCCCGGGATGTTCTGGATGTAGTTGGCGGTGGCGATGAAGAGGACTTCGCTCAGGTCGAACGGCACGTTCAAGTAATGGTCTGTGAACGTGTCATTCTGTGCTGGGTCGAGCACTTCGAGCAACGCGCTCGCCGGATCGCCCTGGTAGGAAACGCCGAGTTTGTCCACTTCGTCGAGGAGGAACACAGGGTTCTTGGAGCCAGCTTGCTTCATCCCCTGCACGATCCGGCCGGGCATGGCGCCGACGTAGGTTCGGCGGTGGCCTCGGATGTCGGCCTCGTCACGGACGCCACCAAGCGAAGCTCGAATATACTTGCGGCCGAGGGCGCGGGCGATCGACTTGGCGATCGACGTCTTGCCGACGCCGGGCGGACCCACGAACAGCAGAATCGGACCGCGGGCCATGGCGCGGGCCTTGGCCTCGCGCGAGTCGGTGATCGGCCGCTCTTCGGAGGTGGGGACATTCAGCGCGGGGTTGGCGGTGTCCTTGTCGGGCATCAACTTGGCCGAAGGATATTCGCCGACGGTTTCGACTTCCTCGGCGATCTGCTTCGCGCGGAGCTGGCGCACGGCCAGGAACTCCAGGACGCGGTCTTTCACATCCTTGAGGCCGTAGTGGTCCTCGTCGAGCACTTCAATGGCGTGCGGCAAGTCGAGACTGTCGTCGGAGCGAGTGTTCCAGGGGAGCTCGGCAACCCATTCCAAATAGGTCCGAATCACCTGGGCTTCCATGGATTCGCGCCCGGAGCGCTCGAGGCGGCTCAGCTCCCGATCGACTTCCGCGCGGGCTTCCTTCGGGAGATCGAGCTTGCTCAGCTTATCGCGCAGGTCGATCGTTTCGCGCGAAGCGTCATCCTCGCCAAGCTCCTTCTGGATGGCCTTGAGCTGCTCGCGCAGGATCATCTCGCGCTGGCGCTCGCCGAGCTCTTCCTGGACTTGCGACTTGATGTCGGCCTGGGCGGCCAGGAGGTTGATCTCGCGCTGAACGTGGATCAGCACGCGGCGCAACCGGTCTTCAACGCTCAGGGTTTCGAGCAGACCTTGCTTCTCCTTGAAGGGAAGCTCCAGGTATCCCGCTACGATGTCCGCGAACGGGCCGGGCTCGGTCACAGCGTCGAGCACCTGGTGCAAGACTTCCTCATTCAGCCCGCGCTTTTCACCAAGCTCCAGCGCCCGTTCGCGAGTTTCCTTGTAGAGAGCGGCGAAAGCCGCGTTCCGCTCGTCGACCGGTTTCATATCATCGACCGGAACGACATCCGCCACAAGAAATCCGTCGTGAGTCCGCACGTGCAAGAGATTTGCACGCCGTTCACCGTGCAGCACGAGCTGGACGCCGCCCAGGCCGCGCTGGATCTGGCCGATTCGCGCTAAGACTCCCATCGAGCAGAGCTTGTCGGGCGAGGGCTCTTCCTCGTTTTCACGCTGAGCTACCGCGAAGATCAGACCCTTGTTCTTTACGGCCGCTTCGATCGCGCGCAGGGTGCCCGGCCGGCCGGCGCCGATCGGCACGTTGGTGCCGGGAAAGATGACATTGTCGCGCAAAGGCAAGATCGGCAATGTATATCGTTCAGGCATAAGGTTCACCTTGGTGTTGAAGTCCGCCTGCGACGGCGGTGGAAAAACGAAGGACACTGTCTTCGGCAGCGTCGTTATGGGAAAATCTGTGCTCCTGGGAATTGTAGGGGCGTCTTCGATAATTCAAGGCCAGGGCCTTTGCGCCGCATATTGAGGAGTTATGTCCGTGCCGCTCGTTCGTGTTGGCTGGCTGCTGGTAATCGTGCTTGCAAGTGTGACGCCGTTGCGGGCGGACCCGGACGAGGCGCCATCGCCGGACGCGACGGAGGTTCCGAAATACGAAGAGTTCCTCGTGATCCCGCTCCGCGTCCACGTGCTGACGTCCAAGGAGCTGCCCGAGGTCGACTGCAAACTCGCCGATGAGGACATCAGCCGGGTCCTCGGGAAGGTGAATGGGATCTGGCACAAGGCGGGGATCCACTGGGGCCTGGAATCGCTGCGCCGGGAGCCGGCGGCCGAGGAGGAACGGTTCAAACTGGCGCGCGACCTGAGCGGGCCGGGCAATCTGGGAATGTTCCGAATCCTGGCGCCGAGGGAGAGCCGACGGTTCGACGGGTTGCACGTCTATTACATCCACAAGTTCGCCGTGAACGGAGTCTGGCTGGGCGACGGCGTTTGCTTCGTCCAGGAAACGGCCAAGCTCCGCCCCGTAGAGGGGGGCATCGATGAGCCCTTGCCCCGCGTCTCGGCGCACGAGCTCGGGCACGGCCTGGGACTGCCGCATCGCCAGAATCGGACCAACCTGCTGGCCTCGGGCACCACGGGAACAATTCTGAACGCCACGGAAGTCAAGATCGCCCGCGAGTATGCGGAGAAACTCAAGGGAACCAAATCCGTCGCGGACCTTCGCAAATCGGCAGAAGGCGACGAGGCGATTCTGTATTGGAAGTGGCTCGCGGAGATCCCGGGTGAAGGGCAGGACGAAGCGAAGAAGCGTCACGAAGAACTCCAGGCCAAGGCAGCCAGTAGTGACAAAGCCGAGAAATGAGCCGGCGCATCGGACTTGAATTCCGATGCGCGGGGAGCGAACATCGTCACCCTTGTGAACACGGCCGTAACGTCGTTGCGGCCACCGACTCAGTCACCCGCCCGGGAGCCGTCTTATGACCCGCTTGCTGTCCCTGTCGATCTTGCCTGCCCTGGCCGCGTTCGTTGTTCCGACGTTCTTTGCAACGGCAGCAAGGGCGGAGGAGCCTCAACTGGCGCACATGGTGTTTTTCACATTGAAGGATCACTCAAAGGAATCGCGCGCGAAGTTCGTCGCGTCATGCAAAAAGTACCTGTCGAAGCACGAAGGCACCGTCTATTTCTCCGTGGGTACCATTGCCGAGGACGCTGACATCAAGGAACCGGTCAGCGTCGACGATTTCGACGTGGCACTCCATGTCGTATTCGAGAACAAAGGCGCGAAGCTGAAATACCTCAAGAACCCTCGGCACGATCAGTTCGTGGAGGAGAACAAGGCGTATTTCGCCAAGGTGCGCGTGTTCGACTCGTTCGTCGAGAAACCCTGATGGGGATCGTTCCGGGGCTCCTCTATGTAATACGTTGGCCACAGGCAAAACGAGCGCTGACGCGTCTAAAACATTGCAGGAGGTCGAGGCTCCAATGAGTTTCGACCTCCCGTAACCCGATCCAAATTCAAAATCAGCGCGCGCCCCGCGTTGGCGGTGGTCACTAGCGGCAAGCCTTCAGGAATACGACCAGATCCGCCAGTTCTTGCTTGCTGAGTTGCTGGTCGAGCCCCGCGGGCATCACCGACACGGTGCTGGGGCGCATCTCTTCGATGTCGTCGCGGGCGACCCGTGTCTGTTCGTTGGGACCCGTGGCGAGCAGCAATTCGTTGCTCGACTCGTTGAGGACGATGCCGCTGACAACCTTGCCGTTCTTGGTAGCGATGGCGACAGGTTCGTAGCTCCGGACGAAGCTCGCGCTGGGGAAGACGATCGACTCGAGGAGGTCGCGCTCGACGCGGATTTGGCCTATGCGCGTGAGGTCGGGGCCGACCTTGCCTCCGACGTAGCCGATGGAGTGGCAGGCGGAGCAAGCGGCTTTCTGGCTATTGAACACCGCCTGGCCGCGGCGGATATCGCCGCTGCCGAGAGAGGCGGTGAGTTCGTCGAGCTTCTCCTTCTGCTTCGCGAGGTCAGCACCAATGGCAACGTAGAGTGATTCCGCTTCCTTTTGCACGCTGGGACCAAACTTCGCGAACCGGGGCTTGAGTGTTTCCACGCGCAGGGTCGCCCGTGCCGGTGAACGCCCCAACGCGACAACCAGGGCACTTCCCACCTTGTCATCGGACGAACCGGCAAACGCACCGAGCATCCGGTCCAGTTCCAGGGGACCGGTGCCCGCGATGACTTCGGTCAGTGCGATCAGTTGCTCTTGGGAGAACTTCGACCGGCCCACCACGTCCGCCGCCAGAGTTCGGATGGCAACGGGTTGGTCAGAGCCAAGCTGTGCCCTCAGAAAGGCGAAGGCCTCGGGCGCCACTTGGGTCAGACCGCCGGGGACCGACGCGAGGGCGTCCAGACGAACGGGCGCAGGGGCTTTGGAATTCCCGCCGAGCTGCAACAGGGCGGGGACGATCGGCGCAGCGACGGGGCCCTTGGGTGCCAGGATCTTGATCGTAGCGATCGTCTCGGGAATCAACTCCTGGCGAGGATTCGAGAGGACAGCCGCCAGCGCCTCGACCCAGGACGCGGGGACCGCCTTGGGCTGGGCCTGGGCCATGGCTTTCAACGCGCAGAGGCGGGTCGACGCGAGGGAAGCGCGATCCACGACCCGCTTCGCGAGCGAGCGCTGGACGACCGGTGACGTAGCGAGGCGGGCGAGTTGAGCGACAAGGTCCGACGTCTCTTTTTCGTCCTTGGCGTGGCTCAACTGTTCATCGAAATAGCCAGCGAGTGCGTCGCCCCATTCGGGATGCCGCCCGACGATCCACGCCGCCGTGTCGCGCACCGCAGGCTCTTCGGACGAAAGGTACGAAACGACCTGATTGGGCTGAAGACCGCCCCCCTCCATTTGGTCGAGGGCGACAAGACTGGCGATCAGACGGCCGGGGCTCGATTCATCGGCAGACTTGAGATAGCGCTGGGTTTCGCGCGCGTTGCCGATCTCCAGCACGGCGTACGTGATCGAGTGCTCGAGAAACCGGTCCGAATCCTTGTGCGCCCGGAACGAGGCCATCATGAGCAGGCCGGGGAGCGCCTCGGTCGCACCGATGCGTCCCAATGCCTCAGCCGCCGCCCGCACGTTGTGTGCGGAGGGAGTGAAGCCCAGTGTGTCGTTCAAAAAGCCAAGCAGCGCGGGAATGGCGTCGCGATCGCGGAGCAGGCTCGCGGAGTGGAGTGCCGCCTGCTGGACGATCTCATCCTTATCTCGCAGCGCCACGCGCACCGCGGCGCGGGCCTGTGGCGTTTCGATGCGAGTCGCCGCCCACACCGCGTTGCGCCGCGCCTCAGGGGAGGGGCTCGTTTCGATCGTCGACGCAAGGAGGGGGATCACGTCGGTACCGCGCTTCCCGAGCATCTCGATGGCCCGGCGGCGAACCACAGGGCGGGGGTCATCAAGCTTCTTCGCCAGATCTTCGGTCGACTGGGCGAACCACTTGATCGCATGGCCCCGGGGATCTTCGAGGGGCTTCACGTCCGCGCGACGGATGCGATAGATCGCTCCGAGCACGTCGGGTTTGACGAGCTGCGACGTCGGGCAACAAAGCTTGTACCAACCGCCCGTGTCAAACACGACGAGGCTCCCGTCGGCGTCTTCCTGGATATCGGTTGGGTGGAAGTCGTGGTTGTCGGAGACGAGGAAATCCTCGTCGCGCGCGGTGAAGGTGGCACCATTCGGCGTGAGGACGTGCCGGGTGATCTTGCGGAGGTTAAAGCAGCAGGCGAACAGGTTGTTACGATAATCGTCGCCGAAGACGCCCGACTCGTAGGTTGTCAAACCGCAAGGCGCGGCCGGGCCCAGGTGCGACAGCACTGGCATCACGTCCGGCCCGGTGCGCGGGTGGCCTTCGAGAACATCGTGGACCTTGCCGTAGACACCGCCGTAGACCGCATGCAGCAGGCCGTCACGGCGTCCGCCGCCGGGATGTTGGAGAAACGTGGTGGTGAAGATGCGTTCGCCGCCAGGGGTAAAGACCACGTCGACGGGGTTGTCCATCCCGCCGGTCATGACAGGCTCGATCCCCGAGCCATCGGGACGGCAGCGGAAGATGTGGGAGGCACGTGTCACGAACGTTGGTTTGCCCGGTCGGGGATAGCGCTGTTCGGCAAACGCCCCCTTGCACCAGTAGATCCAGCCGTCGGGACCGGGGTAGGGGCCGTGGAGGTCGTTGGCACAGCCCGTCAGGGTCTTGCCCTGAAACCATTCGACGCGGTCCTCAGCGACGCCGTCGCCGTCCTTGTCGGTCAGCTTCCAGATGCTCGGCGGAGCGGATACATAGAGCGAGCCGTCGAACCACATCACGCCTTCAGGGAACATCATCTTGTCGGCAAAGATGATACGCCGATCAAAAACTCCGTCGCCGTTGATGTCTTCGAGCCGGACGATGCGGTGCGGGCGCTCGACGACCTGCTTCACGACCGGATCGTTTGAGCCAGAGGAGTCAGCAACGTACAAAATCCCACGCTCGTCGAAGTCGGCGACGATCGGCCGCTCGATCACCGGAGCCGTGGCGGCCAGTTCGATGGTGAAGCCGTCGGGGAGGGTGAACTTGTGACCGTTCAGCGTGATCTCGACGGCGCGGCTGGAGCCGCATGCGGCCAGGATCACGAGGAACGCGAGACGCGACAGGGTGGTTCTCATGGGTGCGTTTCCTGGAGCGATTCCCGCTTCGCGGGGGGTGGGTCGAGTCGGGCGAGATTCAGGATACGCGACCGGCCGGGTCAGGACGATGGACGTCTCTTGGATTGACCGGCGCGCAATGGAACAGGACAATGCTCCACGGAATGTTACAAAGAGGGCGCCGAGCAAACAACACTATGGACATGCACGACCTGATTCGCGAGCTCCGCGAAGCCAACAAGACCAAAATCGTCCTCCTTGTCGCCGACGGCCTGGGTGGCCTGCCGATCGAGCCGGGCGGGAAGACCGAGCTGGAGACCGCTCGAACGCCGAACCTCGACGCACTCGCAACCGAAGGCACCGTGGGCCTGAGCACGCCCGTCGCGCCCGGAATTACCCCCGGTTCGGGGCCAGGCCACCTCGGCCTGTTCGGATTTGACCCGCTCCGCTACCAGATTGGTCGCGGCGTCCTCGAGGCGCTCGGGATCGGGGTGGAGGTCGGGCCAAAGGATGTCGCCATTCGCGGGAACTTCTGCACGATCGACGGTGACGGCAAGGTCACCGACCGCCGCGCGGGCCGAATTCCGACCGAAACGTGCGAAAAACTGGTCGCCAAGCTGAGGGCCGGGGTCAAGATCGAGGGGGTTGAGACACTGGTCGAGCCCGTGCGCGAATATCGTTTGGTCATCCGCTTCCGCGGCGAAGGGCTGGGCGACGATGTCTGCGACACCGACCCTCTGTCCACCGGCCTGCACACCCTGGAGCCAAAGGCTGGCGAACCGGGTTCTGAGAAGACCGCGAAGGTCGCCTCGGAGTTCCTGCGGCAGGCCAAGGAGATCCTCAAGGACGAACGCCCCGCCAACTTCCTGATGATGCGCGGATTCGCCAGGTTCCCGAACATCGCAACCATGGAAGACGTGTACGGGCTGAAGTCCGTGGCCATCGCCGTATATCCGATGTACCGAGGCCTCGCGCGGCTCGTGGGGATGACTGTCGTCGAGCCCGGCAAGACGCTGGGCGACCAGTTCGAGGTCGCCAAAGCCAATTGGGACAAGTACGACTTCTTCTTCATCCACTACAAGTACACGGACAGCACGGGCGAGGACGGCAACTTCGCCAAGAAGGTCGAGATGATCGAGGCGCTCGATGCCGAGATCCCCAAGTTGCGTGCGTTGAACCCCGACGTACTGATGGTCACCGGCGATCACTCGACCCCAAGCCGGATGCGGTCGCATAGCTTCCATCCGGTTCCCACCCTACTGTGGGCACCGGCGACGACGCGTCCCGACCTCGTGACGACCTTTGGCGAGCGCCCCTGTTCGCAGGGGGGACTGGGACAGTTCCTGGCCAAGGACTTGATGCCGCTCGCGATGGCACACGCCGGACGGTTGCAAAAGTTCGGCGCTTGATCCTCAGGGTTTCAAGCTCATCAGGAACGCCATCAGGTCGCGCATCTTCGCCTCGCCAATCGCTCCGACCAGTCCCACGGGCATCACCGACGTGGCACTCGGTCGGAGATCTTCAATCTCAGAGCGGGAGATGACCGTCGACTTCGCCTCGGTGTCCGTGACGCGGATGGCGTTGGCACCCTCGGCGCGGACGATACCGGCCAGTACGCGACCGTCCTTCGTGGCAACGGTGTACGGGACGAAGTCAGGGCGAATCAAGGCACTCGGCTCAGCGACATCGCGGTAGATGTCCACCGCGGGACGCTCGCCGACCGTGCTCAAGTCGGGCCCGACTTTGCCGCCTTTACCGCGCACCTGATGACAGTTCAAACACTTGGCGGCCTCGCTAAAAAAGACGCTTTCCCCCAGGCGCGCGTCACCTCCTGAGAAATCCGGCGGGGCCGGTGCAGGCGCTGGGCTGGTCGCCGAAGGCGGAGCCCAGAGGACTGACAGAATACGCGACGTGAAGGTCAACGTTTGTCCGTTCACGCCCCGATAGACAGCCTTGATGGAAAAAGGCCCTTTCCGTTCGCCAGTGCGCACGACGACGATCAGGTCGAGGGCCTCGCCCCACGACTCGATGGGAAACTCCACGAAGGATTGGCCATCCGCATCCAGCGCTGGCGTGGCATTCTGGCCGGCGAGGCTCGCCTCGGTGATCGGTCGACTTGCGACGATTCGCAGAGTTGACTTACCGGGGATTGGGCTCACGAGGGTTCCCAAGGTCAGCCGGCCCGGTCGGTCAAAGAGGGCCCAGCCTTGATCATGGCCCGTCGAGCCGCGAGTCAATTTGCGCGCCGGCTCCGATTCGAACTCGGGCCACCAACTGGTCCAGGTGGGCTTCGCATTCTCGTCACCTTCGTCCCACGAGACCACCACGCCGGACAGGTCGTACGAGATCCTCGGGGCCGGGCTCCGGCTTCCCTGAAGCGGCGGAAGCCAAAATGTGTACGTGGCTGGTCTGGAATGGGGATCTGTCGCAAGGACCAGCGTTTTACCACCGTCCTCAAGCCGCGCCGCAGCAATTCGTAGGCTTCCCACAGGTTCCGATTTCGTGTTGATCACTGGGAGGGGTTGGCCCTGGTAACCGTCGTCCATGCGGATTGACTCTCCCACGAGACGCTGGGGCAGACCGGGAGGCACCGCTTTCGCAAAGGCCACGCGCACCTCGAGCGGGCCTGCGGGCCAAGCGATAATCACTTGCGGCCAGTCGAGCTCCGCGCCCCACGAACTTCCGACGACGAGAAACCACCCAACGCCCACACACGCCAGGAACGCCAGAATTCCAAATCGAAAAAACGCCATCGAGCCCTCCGCTCGGAATGATTCGTGCGAGGTTATTTCAGCAACCGCGCGACCGTTCTCGGGCGATCTTAGCCGCTGTATCCCCGCTCCGGCAAGCCGCCCGCTATGCTCGCACAGCGTCATGATCGGGGCTCTTCTATGCGAGACTCATCGGTAGCTCGCGACAACATCACCAAGGCAACGTTCGACATTGATGAGGTGTTTCACCGCCTGCGACGCGCCGTGGCGAGCTTACCGAAAGCCGCGATGTTCGATCTTCGCGATCAAGACTACAGCTCCCCCTTCGAGCAACTCGTCGGCAGCCTGATCTCCGCGCGGACCCGCGACGAGACGACCGTCAAGGTTTGTCTCCGACTCTTCGCCAAGGCTCGGACGCCGGAGGCGGTTGCCACGCTCGAATTGCCGGAACTCGTCACTCTCCTGCAAGGAGCCACGTTCGCGGAGGCGAAGGCCCGCGACATCCGCGAACTCGCGATCCGAATCGCGCGCCACCACAACGGCCAGGTGCCGGACACACTCGAGGGTTTGACGAACTTCCGCGGCGTCGGCCCCAAGATCGCCGCGCTCACATTGGCCGTGGGATTCGGCCGCCCGGCCCTGGCGGTCGATATCCATGTTCATCGCATCACAAACCGCTGGGGTTATGTTGCCGCAAACTCCCCACAGAAGACCCGCGACGCACTCCTGGCCAAGCTTCCCGAGCGTTACTGGATCGAAATCAATGAGCGCTTGGTCCCGTTCGGGAAGTTCATTTGCACGGGGATCCGCCCTCGATGTTCCGAGTGCCTGTTGCTTTCGATGTGTCAACAGATTGGCGTAACCAGCACACGATGAGCCGAGCTACGCTCATGTCCAGCGCCGCGGCGCAACAGCTTCGAATCGACCTTGGGGAGGACTGAAGCGCACGCCAACCTGCCAGAGTAGGTCGGGCTGGTGCTTGGCGAGCAGGTATTTCATGACCACTTCGTCGGACGGAGGCATCCCCGGGTCCTGAAAGACAACGCAGAGCCGAGCTTCGGCCCGTTGTGTCTTTGCGTCCCAGACCTCGATCAAGCCATGAGGCCGGCGCGGAATTCGGTAGTACTTCCCCGCCGTCAGGACGGTGACACAATCGAAACGGCAGAATTCGTCGAACTCCTTGGGCTCGACCACATCGCGTACGAGCTCGGCCGCCACCAGCTCCGGGACACCGGTTTGATAGGCCGCCCCGTCGATTCGCATCGGCTCGGCTTCGTTGGTCGGCTGCGGATGGCTGCGGCCCTCGATTACGCGAAAGATTTCCCACTCCACGAGCTTGCTGTAGCCCGCCCGCAGGGCCGCGCTGGCGATCACCATCTGGGGAAACGCAGCCGCGGAGCGCACGACCTCGTGCGCGAACGCGTTCGCCTCGCGTTGAAGCTTTGCCATCCAGAACCGGGGCGTCTGGTTGCGGTCGCTCTCGGAGTATCGAAACGGCCGGGGCCCGACGTCAGGAACCACCACATCGATCTCGGCCCCCTCTCGGTTGAGAGCACGCAGCACAGTGTCGTAGTTGTCCTCACCACGGACGAACCGTTCGGCCGCCTCGGCGTGCCCGGCCGCCTTGACGCGGACGGTCCGGAAGCTCGGCCTTGCGAGAAATACCACTTCCCGAGCACTGGGGTCGGCAGCGCAACGCCGGTCGTCGACTTCGATCTCCCAGCGCAAATAACCAGTACGGATCATGAGATGCCATACAAGCTCTGGACAGCCGGCGTTCGAGGGGAACCCACGATCGAGTTGTCGATTCCCCGTCGACCCGGATTCCGCCTTCGCTCAGCCTCCCTGGATCGCCGGGATGAGGACGATTTCGGGCGCGGTCGCGTCGAACTCGCGGATCAGCCTGGTCTGCCCTGGACCATCGAGCCGGAAGGCGAGCCGGCCGGGGGTAAAATGTTCGGCGAATGTCGTCGCAGCCGAAGCGACCGTCTCGGGGCGGTTCTTGTCCCATTCGGCCAGGCAGAGGTCGCCGTGACCGGTTTTGAGCAGTCGTAGTTTTGCCATGCGGAGGAACTCCGTTCGTACCTGGTTACATCCTTCGCCTCAAATGGCCCCTGATTCCCATACGCAATCATTGGGACGGTGGTATTGTAGCCGGAATCACGGCACGTGGCCAACCGCAATGCCAACTTCCAGGAGAAATGGGCTTGCGATCATGAGGCTGCTATACTTTGGTGTGTGAACGGATCGTCAAAAAAAACGACCGTCGGCCGATCCGAAAACGCGTGCGCGGTGTTCCATGAAGGAGAACCCGCCATGCGCCCTCCTCGCATTCCAAACCCAACCTATTCCGGGAGTTCGAGATGAGACTGATTGTCCCGCACGCTCGCGCCCTCGCGGTGGCCGTTTTGATTCTGGGTTTCGCTGCCGAGGTCCACGCGGCCGTCCCGGGCGGTCTTCTCCTCCAGCGTAGAGGCCGTATGTACATCCCGGCGCGACCGACGATCATCGATAGCTCGCCCGAGATCGAGATCCTCAACAAAGCGCTGAAAGCCCTCGGCGAGACGAACTTCGACTACGACGGGCACCGTGCGAAAGCCATCGAGCACATCAGCGCGGCCATCCATAACATCGAGACCTCGAAACAGCATGGAAGGAGTAACGCGGCCGTAGAGAAAGCCGCGATCGGTAAGGCCGCCGTGGCCACCAAGACCGCCGCGACGCCCGATGCCGCGTCTGATGAGAGCCTGCGGAAGGCGAAGGCGATCCTTTTTACGGCCCATCACAAGCTGGTCGGTCACACTGCGACCAAAGGCCAGATCAAGGCGGACGCACAGGTGCGTGTCGCCATCGACGAGATCGTCGCCGCCCTGAAAATCACCAGCAGCCCCGCTAAACCCGCGGCGGCCCCCGCCGGTGCGTCAACTGCCACCGCCAAGACCTCAGCGAATGCGACATCGGCGGCGGTCAAGCCAACGAAGTGAGGTACTCTGCCCTCGTTGCGAAACGATCGAATCCAACGATCACTCTGGCGGCCCCAATCGCGGAAACTAGCCGGGCCGGTGGAAAACCCCACGATATATCTTCAGCGCCCGTTGCAACAGGGGCGTGTAGGGGAACAACCACGGCCGAAACCCGCCGGGTGATCGTTCGTAAGTGACCTGCGGCTGGACGAATTCTCGCAGACCGAGTACGCCCTTCGTCCGGCCAAATCCACTTCCCTTGGCGCCGCCGAACGGGCCGGCCCCGTGGACAATCGGCGTGACAGCGTCGTTGATGGTGACGGTCCCGGACAAGAGCCGGCGTGCGACCTGTCGCGCGGCGCCGCGGTCGCGGCTCCATACACTCGCAGCCAGCGCATACTCGCTTCCATTCGCGGCCGCAACCGCTTCATCGACGCCGGCCACGCCGCGAACGACGACGATCGGCCCAAACGCCCCCTCGAGCGCCGACTCAGGCGCTGCGGTCGTCGCGAGGAGCACCGTCGGCCGATAGAACCAGCCGGGGCAGGGGAGGGGAGCGCCGCCGGCAAGGAGATTCGCGCCCGCGCTGATCGCGCTTCGGACCATTCCATCAAAGCGATCACGTGCCTCTGCGGTGATCATGGGCCCGACGTCAATCTCGACATTCTTCGGATCGCCAACGCGGAGAGCGTTCGCTTCCCGCGCCAGTGCGGTCGCCCAGGGCGACGCATCCCCCACCACGTACACGCGCTTCACCGCCACGCACGTCTGCCCGCAGCCCACGAAGGCTCCCCAGGCCAGGGCACGCGCAGTCGAGGAGAGGGGTGCATCAGGCAGCACGATCGCGGCGTCGAAGCCGGACAATTCCGCGACTGCGGGGATCCCCTTCGCACCCAGGGCTCCGAGAACGCGCCGGCCGTTTTTGATCCCTCCCGTGAACATCCCCTTGTCGATGAGGGAGTCGATGAGCGCCCGCCCCACGTCGCCGTAGCCTTGAACCGTTTCAACGACCCCAGAGGGAATCCCGGCGGCTTCGAAGCTCATCCTGAGACGATCGCCACAACGCGACGCAAGCTCGGACGGTTTCCAAACGACCGCGTTGCCCCCAACAAGTGCCTGCGCTATTGGTGGCGCGTTGAGAAACAGTGGGTAGTTCCACGTCCCGATCATGCCGATCACACCGTAAGGTCGCCAGGACAATCGTCCGGCGGGTACCAGCATCCAGCGCTGCCAACCAGCACCAAGGCGCTGGTCAGACAGCACCCGCGAGGCATTCCGCAACGTCCACCGGATCGCGTCGAGAGAGGCGACGACGTCGCCCCCCATGGCCTCCCCGCGCGGCTTGCCAATTTCATCGCGGATCAGGTCGGCCCAGCCGTCGGCGTCGCGAGCCAGGACTTGCCGCCAGCGCTGCAGAATTCGGACCCGCTCCAGCAGCGGCCGAGCGGCCCATTCAGCTTGTGCTTCGCACGCGCGTCCGACGGCAACACGAACGTCTTCCGTCGACGTCCTGGCCACCGTGCCAATCTCGGCCCCAGTCGCCGGGTTGCGGGCGATCAGGGTTCCCGTTTCGACCGACGCCATGCGTCTGTCCTCACATTTCGACCTGGGGCGCCTGGGTCATCGATCGTCGGGCAGCGACATGGGCGCGGCCGTAGTCGGTCCCGCGCCAGGTGACCTCGCCAGTGAGGCACGAGCGAATCGCGCGGATCAGGATCCAATCCATCACGAGATTCGCCAGCGGAAACCAAGCCGTGTAGCGTGTGCGAGGGACGGAAAGCACATAGAGACGATGCAGAACCGTGTGTGTGAGCCCATGATGCATAAGGCTCAGACCGAGCAGCCAAAGCGCGAACGGTGTCGCGCCTCCGGCCAGGAGAAGATAGAGGCTCGCCGCCAGCGCCACGTGACCGGTCTGGCTGAATACCAGCGGGTCGAGGAGTCGCAAGACCAGGCGGACGGGATTCCGGTCCAGTGCATCGTAGAGAATCCGGCTCCAGCCGCGCACGAGCTTGTTCAGCGACGAGTACATACGCGTCGAACCCAGGCCCTGCGTGACCGCGACACGGATCGGCAGCCCGAGATCCTTGACCCGGCGGGCCATGCCAATGTCCTCGACGAACCGATCACGCACGGCGTGGTGGCCCCCCGCGGCATTATAGGCCTCACGCTCGATGAGAATGTACTGGCCGTTGGCAAAGGCCTTCTTCGAACGCACATCATTGACCTGATGCAACGGAAACGATTGCATCAGCACGATCCCGGCCAGTGGCTGAACGACGTTCTCCCAGAACGTCTCGCAGCGCATCTCGGGGAGGACGCTCACCAGCGCAGCCCCGTTCGATCGTGCGTACTCCATCACGACCGAAAGGTTCTCCGGTGTGTGGCGGGTATCCGCATCGAGGAACCAGAACCAAGCCCCCTCCGCCTGGTTGGCCGCAACCTGCAAGGCGTGCGTCTTTCCTGTCCAGCCCGACGGCAAATCCACGATCGAAATCACGCGCACGCGAGGGTCTCGCGAAGCGAACTCCTGGGCAATCGCTGCGGTCCGGTCCGTGCTTCGGTCGTCAACGACCAGGATTTCCAGATTCGCATACTCTTGAGCACAGACGGACGCCAGGCAGTCGCCCAGCGTCGCCTCCTCGTCTTTCGCGGGGATGATCGCCGACACGAGCGGCTGTACCTCGCCCTGGTATCGGGCCGAGCTCGGTCTGAGGATGTCAAAACTTCGCAGTATGAAACAGAGGGCCAGATGACGGATCGGCCAGATCGAGATCACGGCGGCGTAGAGCCAAAGAACGAGGCTCTGGGTGGGCGTGATCATGCCTGAGCCTCATCTCTCGGCGAAAGTGGTACGTCAAACCCTTCGAGCTCGGAGGCGCGCGGCAGCGCCAGGAAACCGAGTGCGAGCGCCACACTCCAAAAAGGGGCAATCTCCTTGAAGAGCGGACGGGTCGTCCAAGCGTAAACCAGACCGAGCGGACTTGCGAGTGCAGCGATCAACGCCGACAGCAAATGCGCTCGAAAAAAGCGAGTCGCACGCTGGCCCGGATCGTGCAACGCTGGCCGGCCCCCAATGATCCGCCGAGCCATGAGACTGCCGCAGATGATCGCGAAGAGAGCGAATAACATACCTCGCCGCACGGTTTCGGAGACATGCACCGGGGCCCATTGATCGCGCCAACGAAGCAGCAGGCCACTCAGCGCGATCGTCAGGCTAACGCCGACGAGTACGTTCACCACGGCCGAGCGGGTTCGGTCGCAGCACGCCAGATCGGCCGTTGGCGGAAGTCCGGGATCAGTCACGGCTCCCGCTCCCTGCAACATAAATGGACGCGGCCCCGCTGTTGTGTTGCCTGCGTAAACCTAGAATCAATTCCACCTGGCCGATCGGATGCCCGGTTTGCGTCGCGACCGCCTGAGGAGAGAGACCGGCGTCGGCAAGTGACCAGATCGAGCCGAACCGTTGCGCAAGCTCCTCGTTGGCAAGGCTCGAGACGGACGGCGACGTCGCCGCGAGATTGGGCACTGAAATCAGCGTCGGCCCCGTCACCGCACTGCGCTCAGCTCGATCGAACCGATGCGCCCGCGGCATGGTCGAGCTCGAAGGCATTTCCTTCCGATCGCTCATCAATCGTTCGATCGCGGTGTGGAGCAATCGCTGGCTCTGCCGCACGTCTTCGAGTGCGCCGAGGATCTCTGACGACTTCAGCGCGGGACGCCGCACGAGTACGCACGCTAATGCGATCCACGACACGCTCGCCAGAATACCCAGGACCACGACAGCAACCATCGGTATCGTAAGTGCCATGACGCGGGTTCCTTCCCTTCAGTGGATTGATCCGAATCCGGGGAAGTGAGTCTGTGATGGTTTGCTCAAAACCGGGTCTATCGAGACCGGGATCGCGTGCTCTCTGGAGCGAAGTTTAGGGTTCCTGGAGCGAACGGGCATACGCTGCATGCGCAGCTTCGTAGACTTCTCGCAACGGGACCCCCTTTGCGGAGGCGATCCGGGCGCAATCATCGTGTTCCGGACTGAATGTCGGCGGCCGGCCTTCGATCCAGCCGAGCTTGCCCCGGACAGTGCCGAGCGGGGTCGTCACATCCGTCGGCTGGCGTTTGAGCTTGTGCCGGCTCACAGGGTACCGCCGCACCCCAAGTGTGGTGGTTTCCCGAAAGAGAATCTCTTCCATCGCCGGAATCTGCGGCTCGTCGCAGAGGACGCTCAGCATGACTCCCGGACGGTTCTTCTTCATATAGATGGGGGTCATGAACGCGTCGCGAGCGCCAGCGGCGAGAAGTTGCGTCGTCGTATAGCCGACAACTTCACCCGGCAGATCGTCGAGGTTGGTCTCGAGGACCCAAATCCGATCGCTTTCGGCGGGAAGGGCCACGGTTCCCAGAAAGAGCCTAAGGATATTGGCTTGCTCGGGGAGCTCGCGCGTCCCCGCTCCAAGGCCGATCGTCTCGATCGTCATCGCGGGGAACGGACCGAAACGCTCCGAAACCGTGGTGAGGATCGCGGCGCCGGTCGGGGTGGTCAATTCCATCTCGATCGACGAGTCTGCCAGGGGAACGCCCTTGAGCAGCTCCGCCGTGCCGGGCGCGGGGAGCGGCATCCGGCCATGAGCCGCCTTGACCCACCCTCGCCCGGGTGGCACAGGACTCGCCTCGAAGCGATCGACACCTAGCAGGTCCAGTCCGACCGCTGCACCAACAATATCAACGATCGAATCGACGGCCCCCACCTCATGGAAGTGGATCTTCTTCAGCTCGATTCCGTGGACGGTTGCCTCCGCCTCGCCCAGCCGCTGAAAGATTCGCTTTGCCAGCTCATTCTGCCGGGGCGTGAGCGTACTCTCATCGATCAAGGCTTCGATGTGATGCAGATAGCGGTGAGCATGCTCGGGCTCGGCCTCGACGCGTGCGTGCGTGGCTCGAAACCCGCCGCGACGGACGGTGTCGAAGTGCAGTTCGCAGGGCAGTCCCAGGCTCCCCACCGCCGCTCGGATTGCATGCGGATCGACGCCGGCATCGACGAGCGCACCTAGCGTCATGTCGCCCGAAATGCCACTGAAGCAATCGAAATAGCCAATCCGCACGCACTTCCCCTTTGTTTCTGGCCCTTCCAATTCGCTAACATTCTATCCGTAAACCCCCTTGCCGCAAGGTCGGAATGCCGCGGCGCGCGATTTGTAGATGTGTGCCGTGTACGCTCCAGCGGACCCGGCGCCAGGGCATAAAACTCAAGGTCATCCTGTGAGGAAGTCTGATGTCTTACGGTGGTTATTACGACAGCGGGATGCCCGAGAATCGTGGTCCCAACTTGCGGCTGATCGCCGCGCTGATCATCGCGGGAATCGGGTTTATCATCTACATGACCCACACCGAAGTGAACCCGGTGACCGGCGAGAAACAGCACATCGCCATGAGCGTCGACCAGGAGAAGGAACTTGGGATGGAGGCCGCTCCTCAAATGGCCCGGAAGATGGGCGGCGCCATCGACCCACGACGCGACCCCCGTGCTTTGCTCGTCGCTCAGATTGGCCGCCGGCTCGTCGCCGATAGCGAGGCGAGACGCAGTCCGTACGTGGGCAATTACCACTTCACACTGCTCAACGATCCCGAAACCATCAATGCGTTCGCCCTTCCTGGAGGCCAGGTCTTCATCACCTTGGGATTGTTCGAGCGACTGAACGACGAAGCCGAACTGGCCGGTGTGCTGGGCCACGAGATCGGACATGTCGTCCACCGCCATGCCGCGCAGCAGATGGCGAAAGGACAGCTCGGCCAGATCCTTACCATCGCGGTCGGGGTCGGTGCCAGCGACGACAACCACGGCCAGAGAGCCGCCATGGCGGCGGCGCTTGCCGACAAAATGTCGCAGCTTCACTTCAGCCGTTCCGACGAGTCTCAGGCCGACGAATTCGGTCTTCAGGCGATGGCCGAGGCAGGCTACGACCCATCCGCCATGCTCGATGTCATGCACATCCTGAAAGATGCCAGCAAGGGGGAACGCCAACCGGAATTCCTCTCCACACACCCCCTTCCCCAAACGCGACTCAACGAGATTCGGACGATCCTGGAGACCACTTACCCCAACGGTATTCCATCCAGTTTGACCAGAGGGCGCCGCCTCTGATCGAGGTATAAGTCAGACGCGGCTCAGCAGCATCGACGAGCTTCGATCACTCGGCCCCTCTCATCAGAGTGGCCCGATTCGATCCCGCGAATTCACCGCGCCCGCCGAAGGTTCGAGAGCTGCTGCCAGGGAAATCGAGATGGTTCGCAACCGAGACATGGCCAGCTCCCATCAGGTTCGATGCAAATCGCAATACGCTTTCACACCTCGGACCGCCGCTCATCGGCCGTCTGGGTAAGGCGTGACAGTGGATTGTCGTAACCCCCACAACTCCGAAGCGAATCGTTGTCGCGGTTTCGTCGGCAAAATCGACGACGTCAGCGGCCATTCTACACAGAGTTTTCGGATCTGACCTATGCTTGCTCCGGGGAATGAGGCGCTGCAAGCTGATAACCCCTGCCGCTCACCCTGGCACAGCGAGCGTGCCATTCGCCGCGGCGTCGACGCAAGCTGTTTCTCCTTAGCCTGTTGAGTCGACAATCAGGGTGCGATCTAGATGCAAGTGTGGTAAAGGGGACGAGCCGATGCCCGACCGCCGCAAAGGGACCAGTCTGATCAATCTCGAACGTCGGAGCGGCGTCGACCGACGGCGGTCCTCGCGCTACTTGACGGCGCCGCTCGTGGTGAGTTTGGCCTGGGAAGACGGCGATCAGCGTGGCGCCTTCGAAGGGGGCCTTCAGGATTTGAGTGTCGCCGGAGCCTCGCTCCTCTCGTTCCACGCTCCTCCCCGAGGAGCCAAAGTGATGCTTGGGCTCGAGTCCGAGCCGGAAATGCCCCGGATCGAAGCCACCGTGGTTCGCATCGCGAAAACACGACGTTTTCTCCCCGGCCCTTTTCTGATCTGTCTCCGGTTTGCGGCGCCTTGCCCCTATGAGTTCTTTACGCGGGCCGTATTCGGCGCTTGAATACACACATCAGTTAGCGGTTGCGTCGGAATGACCCAGAATCGGCGATCGCCTCCGAGAAAAGCTCACCTCAGGCATTTTTCGAAAAGACGTGCGATAGGCGGCAAGCGCGCTCGAGGCAGTTGATGCAAGATGGACACGTGACGGCTTCGACGCGTCGCGCGTTTTGCGTGTCGATGCGAGCCATTTTGTGCGTATGTCCAGTCTTCACGCTCTGCGCTATACCGTCGCCCGCACATCCCGCCTGGTGAGTGCTTGCCCCGTCCGGTAACCGTCACGCCAACACAAGCGCATCAACGGACGATCGCGCAACCAAATGCGAACCGTTTCTTCACCGAACTCCGGGCAAATGTCGTCAGCCGTTCAGTCGCAATTTAATCGTTCAAAAAATATGTTAATATACAATATAATTGTTTTTTTATTGTTACACCTCGACGCTTCCGGCGACCGGCATGTTCCCGTCATCGTGAATACGCATAGACCGACGAATCCATTCCGTCGATGATTTGCCGCGACGCCCAACGACCGATAACCGCCGCCTGCACGGTATTTTGCTTGCAAATCCTTCCCAGCATCCCCATGATGCAAAGCGGCATCGTTTTGGCCGAGTTTTCTTCGCGACCGGTGAGCCCGTCTGCACCCGAGGAAAACTATGCCGGCAGGCGTACCACTCGCCGCGATACGCACCGTTTTCCTGATCCCCAAGGCAGGCTCCAGACCGTATTTCCGTCGCGAAAAATCGCCCGTTTTTTTTTGCTATCTCGCCGCGTTAGGGTAATATGAGCTTCGTGTGGGGGAATAGGGACTTCGAGTGACGACGGCTGTCAAAGATATTTCATTACGCTTTGATGGCTGATGAGGATGCCACCTGTCAAGGAAAGTTGAGAGCCTGCTCCGACCCTGAATACGAAGTCCTCCTCAAGAGACACCCGCAATGGACCGAACGGAAGGAGAGACTGAAGGGGTGAGAGCAGAACAGTTCGTGTGATCCGGGGCGCTCGAAGTCTGAGGCCGACCCGGTGAGGTGTCCAACCGGAAACCGCGTTCTTTGAAAGTGCCGATCCGCGTCTGATCGGGTTCCTTTTTCCAGGGATCAGCCATGTCAAGCATGCAACACAAACTGGATCGCGTCCGCCGGCCGCGGGTTCAGATCACCTATGACGTTGAAACCGGCGGTGCGATGCAAAAGGTCGAGTTGCCGTTCGTGGTCGGTGTCCTTGCCGACCTCTCAGGGCAGCCGTCGCAACCGTTGAAGCCGCTCAAGGACCGCAACGTCGTCGCGATCGACCGCGATAACTTTAACGACGTGCTGGCCCGGCAAACGCCTCGTGTGGCGATGCGGGTTGACAACAAGCTGACGGATGAGAACTCCAAGCTCGCCGTCGAACTCAATTTCAAGCACATGGACGACTTCGAGCCGGCCCGGGTGGCGGAGCAAATCGGCCCGCTCCGCGAATTGATGGAGATGCGCAAGAAGCTGACGCACCTGATGTCGAAGATGGAAGGGAACGACAAGCTCGAGCAACTCCTGGGCGATATCCTCGCGAATACCGACAAAGCCAAGGAGATGGCCCGAGAGATGGGGCTGGATGCCTCGGACACAGAAACCCCTGATGCCGCGCCGGAGGCCTAAACATGAGTAGCGCTGAACAAGCCCGTGCCGCAGGCGCGGCCCAAGCAACCACCCAAACGACGAACTTGCTCGATCAGGTGATCGCGGCGACGCGGCCGCAGTCGGCCGTCGAGGCCGACCGCGCCAAGGACTACTTCCGGCAATTCCTCGACCAGGTCGTCAAGCCGGGTCAGGTCGTCTCGAACGACGTCGAAACGAACGTCAAGGCGTGGATCGCCGAAATCGACAAGAAACTCTCGGCCCAGCTCAACGAGGTCTTGCACCATCCCGACTTTCAGAAACTGGAGTCGACCTGGCGCGGACTGCACTACCTGGTGCATCAGTCGGAGACGGGGGAAAACCTCAAGATCCGAGTGCTGAACGTCACCAAGCGCGACCTGTTCAAGGACCTGGAAAAGGCCGCCGAGTTCGATCAGAGCGCGTTGTTCAAGAAGATTTACGAAGCCGAGTACGGTCAGCTTGGCGGCCTGCCTTACGGCATGCTCATCGGCGACTACGAGTTCGGGCGCAATGCCGAAGACATCAGTCTGTTGAAGATGATCTCAAACGTGGCTGCCGCGGCCCACGCGCCGTTCATCTCTGCAGCCAGTCCCAAGATGTTCGGGTTCGACAGTTATACCGAGCTGGCGAATCCGCGGGACCTGGCGAAGATCTTCGACACGGTTGAGTACGCCGCCTGGAAGTCATTCCGCGAGTCGGAAGACTCACGGTTCGTCGCCCTCACACTCCCCCGGGTGCTCGGTCGCTTGCCTTACGGCCAGGAATTCAAGCGGGTTGACGAGTTCAACTTTGAAGAAACGGTCGACGGCACGGACCACAGCAGTTACTCCTGGATGAACGCCGCCTGGGCGTATGGCGCACGGATCACCGACGCATTCGCCCAGCATGGTTGGATGATCCGGAGCCGCGGCGTTGAAGGGGGCGGGAAGGTGGAAGGCCTGCCCGTTCACACGTTCCCGACCGACGAAGGGGACGTGGCGATGAAGTGTCCGACCGAGATCGCGATCTCGGATCGCCGCGAGTTCGAGCTGTCGAACCTTGGCTTCCTGCCCTTGCTGCACAGCAAGGGGCGCGACTTCGCCGTCTTCATGGGCGCGCAGTCGTGCCAGAAGCCGAAGACGTACTTCGACCCGGCGGCCAATGCCAACGCTGAGCTGTCAGCCAAGATCAACCTGATCCTGTGCACATCGCGGTTTGCGCACTACCTGAAGGTCATGGGTCGAGACAAGATCGGCTCGTTCATGACCCCAGGGGAGTGCTCCAGTTGGCTGAACGAGTGGATCCGCAAATACACCGTGGATCCCCAGGGTGCCAGCGACCAGACCAAGGCCAAGTTCCCCCTGTCGGAGGCGCGGGTCGACGTTCGCGCCGTTCCCGGCAAGCCGGGTTGGTACGAGGCGGTTGCTTATTTGAAACCGCACTTTCAAATGGAAACGCTCAGCACGTCGATGCGGCTGGTGGCCGAACTGCCGAAGAAAGCCTGAGACCGTGGAGCGTCACGACGCGGCTGTCGGGGAGTAATCTTCCCGACAGCTTCGCAGCGAGGACGCTTGGCGGAGAGTCGTAGTTCGTGGGGGAGCTGAAGTCCTAAGACGGGTTCGGCTCCCCGGTCATAACGGAGTGAGTCACGGCGACATTCGTCCCGTCCTCTTTGTTTTTCGTCTCCCTCGGTGCGGGGGAGCCAAAGAGGCACGATGAGGTGAATCGCCCGACGACGAGGACGTTGACTGATGGCAAGCGACAATTTTTTGAAGTTCGACCAGCCCGCCGTTGGTCTCAACGGTAATCTGCAACCGATCGGTGAGAGCACTGACACGGTTCACAAGAGCGAACTGGAAATCAAGGAATTCAGCTTCGGCGTCGAAAACCCCACCACCATCGGCTCAATGTCCGGCGGTGCCGGCGCCGGCAAGGCGAAGTTCAACGAGTTCACCGTCAAGAAGGGCGTGGACCGAGCCTCCCCGGCCCTCTTCCTCGCTTGCGGTCAAGGCTGCCACTTCCCCCAGGCGACCCTGACCATCCGCAAGGCCGGTGGCAAGAAGCTCGACTACCTGATCTACATCTTCTACATGGTGTATGTGACCAAGGTGGAGTGGAGCGGGGGTGGTGGTGAAGAAGCCCCCGAAGAGAACGTCACCTTCGTCTACGGCGCCATGCAGA
Organism: Singulisphaera sp.; assembly: GCA_027451445.1. Lineage (GTDB taxonomy): Bacteria > Planctomycetota > Planctomycetia > Isosphaerales > Isosphaeraceae > DAIDJG01. Next base: position 90,356 of record DAIDJG010000013.1, on the reverse strand, counting down.
TCCAGTACCAGATGCAAGACACCACCGGGGCGGCGGTCGGCTCGCCGGCAGTCATGTCCTGGAGCGTGATCACCAACTCGCAAAACCTTGGCGTCACCGGCCCGCAGGACGCCGATCAGAGCTACGGCAGTTGATCAAGGGCCAACTCCCAGTTGGTCAGAAGAACGACGAGGCTCGCGTTCCCCGGAGCCTCGTTTCTTTTGTCCGTCGCGATTCACTCCGCGTTACGCAACGAAGGTTGTCAGTCGACGTATTCGCCCTGCTGTCCTCGATGCCGGTACAGGGCGAACGTCAACCAGTGGGCCAGTTGAGTTCGACCATTTTGGTGAGAACGCGGACGCGGTTCCGTTCGCGTTCATGGCACGGGGGTCGCAGCCCACGCTGACTTGGGTTGCCTGGTCTCCGTCGGTCGTTTTGCGCTCACTCTCCCGCAAGGTTGAGGCGTCATTGAGGAGGGGTGTCTCGTGTCCGACTCAAATCTCGATGCCTACATGCAGCTTATGCATAACGGCAAGGTGGTGAAGGGTGAGAGCACTGACAAACAGTACGGCGAAAGAGGTTCAATCCCCATTTTATCGTTCGCCCTGACGTTCTCGGGAATGACCGTTTCCGATGACGACGATGACGACGATGATGACGAATCCTCGGGCGACAAAGACGCGGAAAAGATCATTGCGCGAACGCGTGATCAGATGAGGTTCGGCCATTCCAACAAAATTGAGATCGCGAAGAAGGATGCAAAGGCACTTTTCAGTACGCTGGGAACCAAACGCGGCAAGAAGGCGGCGAAAAGGAAACTCTCGCCATGCTCTTTCAGCATCGACAAATATGTCGATACTGCATCATGCCAGCTCTTCCAGCTCTACTGCGCCAATGCGCAGCGCACGAAATCATCGGAAGGGACCGGTCAAGCGGACAAAGATGCGCTGATTGAGACCGCCAAGATCACCTTTCGCAAAGGTGGCGCGCCGGTCACTACCGGAGTGATCCCGAAGTTCGCGGTGATTTACTTTGGCGGTCTGCTGGTCACGGGCTACAGCGTGTCGATGGATCCGGAAGACGCCCCGAAGGAAAAGGTCACCCTGAGCTTCGCGCAGTGTGAGATCAGCTACGACATTCAGCAGGATACGGGTCGGATGAAATCGAACCGGACCATGTTCGGCTGGGACTTCATGAATCCCGCCGACTGGAGTCACGGGGGTGAGTAGCAGACCCGCGCGCCGCAGCCTTGCGCGTTTGAAAACGACTCAACGATCCGCTGGAGTGTCCTACCCATGGCCGATGCAAAGATCGACGCCTTTCTCCAACTGACGATGAACGGTACTCCGATCAACGGCGAATCAACCGACGACGCCTTCAAGGACGCAATCGAACTGCTGGATTGCGAGCTCAAGTTCACAACGGAGTCCAAGCAGAAAAAGCGCGTCGTTCAAGCTTCACTGGACAGTTCGTCAGGCCTGAGCGGGAACACCGTCTCTCCGACGTCAGGGGGGTCAACGTCGTACGAGAGCAAGGTGTTTGAGCTGTCTATCAAAAAATCTCTTGACATTTCAAGCCCCTATCTTTTCATGCTTTTCTGCAAACGTAAAGTCAAGGATCCGCCCGTTCTCAATGCGACCGTAAGCGTGCGCAAGACGGGTGGCGGATCGCGGGTCTTCTACGAGCTCAGTTTGTCTGACATGATGTTGGTGGATTACGACGTTAAGTGGGAGTCACGTTATATGACGGAGGATGTGACTTTCACTGCGAAGTGCTGCAGCGTCGAATATTCCCCGCAGCTCCAGGACGGGACCCTGGGGACCCCTCAAAGAGTGACCGAAGAGTTCACCATTCCGGACGACGACGAAGAGGAGTCATGAGCTCGGTTGAACTTGGACGGTCCCAGCCGTTTCCTGTAAGGTCGTCCGCTCTGAGAACTCCGCCACGAGCCGTCCAATTCAGGAGCAAGGGAGCACGACCGGCGACCGTCTTCAGGCAATCCAACGCCGTGCCTCACCTTGTCCCGAACCGTTAAGGAATCCCGCCACGCCCCTCGGGGCCGAACTCCGGAGTGTTCGATGAGTGCCGGCGAATTGTTTAAAGCGGGCAAACTGGCCGAGGCCATCAAGGCCCAAATCGAAGACGTCAAGACAAACCCCGCTGACCAGTCCAAGCGACTCTTCCTTTTTGAACTTCTCTCCTTCTCCGGCGATCTCGAACGCGCGAGGCGCCAGATCGACGCGATCCACTACGGGGATCCCGACCGCGACATGACTGTGGCGACGTATCGGAGGCTACTCGACTCCGAGCAGGCCCGTCGCCGGCTCTTCCTCGAAGGCCAAAAACCCCAGTTCCTCGTCGAGCCGCCGTTTCACGTACGAATTCGCCTCGATGTCGTGATCAACTATTTGCGCGGACACCGTACGGCAGGCGCACTCGACTTGCTCGACAAGGCGCAACAGGCGGCGTCGACGGTCTCGGTGGAGTTGAATGGCAAGACTTATGAGTCCTTCCGCGACGCTGACGACTTGTTCGGCACCGTGCTCGAAGTGATGGCCATGGGTAACTACTACTGGGTTCCCCTCGAACAGATTCAGTCGTTGGCGATGAACCCTCCTCGCTTTCCGCGCGACCTGCTCTGGATCCCTGCCCGGCTCGAGATGCAGGAGGGGGCCACCGGCGAGGTCTTCTTGCCGGCGCTCTATCCGGATTCGTCGAGCCACCCTGACGAGCAGGTCAAGCTCGGACGCATGACCGATTGGAATGTGCTCGCGCCCGGCACAGCACTCGGGATCGGGTTGCGCACCTTCGTTGGGGACGACGATGAGTTGAGCATTCTTGACTGGAGGCAGTTGCAGGTGCCTGGAGCGCATTGACGGGCGGACGTTGCTCACGAAAGTCCGATGTCCCGTCGGGCTTGGCAACCGCGGAAGATTCGACACTCCCGGAGCCCGTCCCGCTAGTGTTGAGACCCACGATCAGGGTAGAGTGCACCCATGGCACGTGACGACCAACATGAAGGGCTGATGCCCTCACTACTCGACCGGCTCATCGACCCCGATGCCTCAGGCACGAGCTGGCAGCGCGGTTACTCGCTGTCAACGATGGTCGACGCCGTCAGACGCGACCTCGAGAACCTGCTCAATACCCGGCAGTCGCACCAAGGGCTCCCCGAAAGTTATGTCGAGATTCGGAATTCGCTCATCACGTACGGCCTGCCCGATTTCTCGTCGATCAACGCCGGCGAACAAAACGATCGCCGTAAGATGAGCGAGCTCATCGAGGAGATTATCGCTCGGTTCGAACCCAGGCTGCGCGACATCCGCGCGATCCCGGTGGTGACCAAAGAAAAGGACGAACAGCACGTGCGGTTCCACATCGACGCGAAGCTCCGTGTCGATCCTTACCCTGAAGTGGGCTTCGAGACGGTGGTCGAGCTCATGTCGGGGCACACCTCCGTGACGCCGAGAGAGTCTTGAGTTGAGCGACCGCCTCTATCCGTACTACGAACGCGAGCTGCTCTTCATTCGCCAGATGGCGCAGGAGTTCGCCCAGCGCTATCCTGGGGCCGCCGGACGTCTGCTCCTGGAGCCGGACCGAAGCGTCGACCCTCACGTCGAACGGCTGATCGAATCCTTCGCACTGCTCGCCGGCCGAATTCAGCACAAGCTCGACGATGAGTTCCCTGAGCTGACCGATGCGCTCTTAAGCGTGCTGTATCCCCATTTCCTGGCCCCTATCCCCTCGATGGGCATCATTCAGTTCGAGCTCGATACCGCGCGTGCCCAGCTACCCGACGGAATCACCCTGGAACGGCATAGCCGTCTGCATACCCAAACCCTTGGCAACCTGGCCTGCAAATTCAGAACGGGCTACCCTGTCACGCTCTGGCCAATTCAGTTGACTGAGGTGGATTATGTGCTTCCACCTTTTCCACCGGGATTCGCGCCGCCGCGCTACTCGGCGGCGGCACTCCGCATGCGGTTCGAGTGCGTCGGTGGCTTGACCTTCTCGAAGCTTTCGATGAACCAGCTTCGGTTCCACTTCAGCGGCGAGCGCCACCTTGTCGCCACGTTGTACGAGACGCTCTTCAACCATACGCTTCAAGTCGTCTTTCGCTCCGCAGATCCGGGAAGTCCGGTCGACCCCGTCGTGCTTCCTCCGCAGGAATGCCTGGCGCAAGTTGGGTTCGAGCGGGACGAGGGGCTGCTGCCGTATCCCAGCCAATCGTTCCTGGGTTATCGCCTGCTCACGGAATTCTTCGCATTCCCCGCCAAGTTTCACTTCATGGACCTGAAAGGCCTGTCCCGGGCCTGCCGCCCGGGCTTCGAGAACAAGCTCGAAGTCTTGTTCTTCTTCAACCGCGGCTCCGTAAACCTGGAGCAGGGGATTACGAACAGTACATTCTTGCTGGGGTGCACGCCAGTCATCAACCTGTTCGAGCAGACCGCCGAGCCGATCGCCCTGACGCAGGCTCGCCACGAGTACAGAGTCGTACCCGACGTCACCGCACAGGACGGCATGGAGGTGCACTCGGTTCTCAGTGTGACGGGTACGGATCTCAACGCGGGAACGTCCCGGGAATACCAACCGTTCTACTCGATCCGGCATCTCGCGAACCGTGCGGACGGGCAAGCCTTCTGGTACGCCACCCGCGAGCCATCGACGCAGGAGCGCGATCATTCGACGGACGTTAACCTCTGTCTGGTGGATCAGGACTTCAACCCTCGGGTTCCCGCAGAGACGACCCTCGTCGTGCGCACGTTGTGCACAAACCGGGAATTGCCCAGCCGGGTGCGGCAAGCGGGTGACGAGCTCCGATTCGAGCTCGAAGCCGCAGCGCCCTTGTCGCGCATCCGAACCATCCGCTCACCCGCGTCGCCGCAACGCGCGCCTCTGAGGCGCGGCGGTTACTGGCGGTTGATCTCGCATCTCAACCTGAACCATCTCTCACTGGCCGATTCGCAAGAAGGGCGCGACGCGCTCTGCGAGATCCTTCGCCAGTACGACTTCTCGGACCCGGAGACAGGCAAGCAGAGAGCCGCTGTCAACCGGCAAATCGTGGACGGAATCACTGCGGTACGTAGCCGGAGGGTCGTCGGCCGCCTGGAATCCGAAGCCGGAATCGGGATCTGCCGGGGGATCGAAGTCACGATCGAGTTTGACGAGCAGCAGTACGTCGGCACGGGCGTGTTTTTGTTTGCCAGTGTGCTCGAACGGTTTTTCGGCCTCTATACTTCGATCAATTCGTTCAGCCAGCTTGTCGCGAAGTTGCGTCAGGGAGAAACTGAGTTCAAGAAGTGGCCCCCGCGCGCAGGTGATCAGCCGTTGCTCTGAGGGAGAGGCTTTACGTGACTTTGGCTTCGAAAGACGCTGGCGCACGGGCTTCCCGACCCGAGGGCGCCTCGCCTCAAGGGGCCGAACCGCCTCGGCAACGTGGGCCCCGTACGCTGGAGGAGCGGCTTTTCGCGGAGCCCTACTGTTTCGACTTCTTCCAGGCCGTCCGCATTCTGCAAGCGCTCCAACCCAAGCGAGTCCTGGTGGGGATGGGAGGACCGCCGTCGGAGGAGATCGCACGCTTTCGCTCCCACATTTCGCTGACGTTCCCTCCGAGCGCGATTTACGACCTCACGCCGCCGACCAAAGAGCGGCCGTTACCGGTGATGGTCGAGTCGTTCTTTGGACTGACTGGACCCAACGGTGTCCTCCCGCGGCACTACACCGAGCTACTCTTCCGGCTCGATCGCGACGCCAAAGGGCCGGAGAGGCACCTGCTGCGCGATTGGCTTGACCTGTTCAATCACCGCCTGGTCTCTCTGTTTTACCGCGCCTGGGAAAAATATCGATTTTACTTGCCGTTCGAGCGCGGCGAGTTCAACCTGCTCGAGCCTGACCCGTTCACCCGAGCCCTGCTGAGCTTCATCGGACTGGGAATTCCCCAACTGCGCCGACGGCTTCAGATCGTCGCGCAACCGGAAGGAAAACCGGAAACGGCGGGCCGAGTCGTTGCGAAGGTTGACGACCTCGCCCTCCTGTTTTACAGCGGTTTTTTGTCACATCGGCCCCGAAGCGCCGCGGGGCTCGAGGCCATCCTCGGCGATTACTTCCAGTTCCCGGCGGAGTTACGCCAATTCCACGCACAATGGCTGATCCTCGACTCCGAGAACCAGACCAGTCTTGGGGGTGAGGACGGCAACAACCAGCTTGGGATTTCGGCGATCGCGGGCGACCGCGTCTGGGATGTCCAGAGCAAGTTTCGCCTTCGCCTGGGACCGCTCAATTACAAGCAGTTTGTCGAACTTGTCCCTGACCCGGCGCCAATCGCGGAGCGGAAAGGCTTCTTCCTTCTTGTCCATCTCGTCCGCCTCTACGCCGGCCCCGAGTTTGACTTCGACGTGCAACTCGTCCTGAAGGCCGAAGAGGTCCACGAATGTTATCTTGCCGATACCGAAAAAGCGGTTGGCGCACGGCTCGGATGGAACACCTGGCTTCTGAGCGTTCCCTGCCAGGAGGATGTCGACGACGCTGTGTTCGAGGGGGAGCTGTTGATTTCGGTTCCCGAAGGCGAGAACGCGGCGCGGTCGCTGGGCAGGCTGTAGGTGCGGCAAATCCGATGATTGGGACGGCGGTTTTCTTGCTCCTCAGTCTTTCCCGCCGTAAAGCATGCAAATCCGTCGGTCTGCGGCGAGTTCCCGCAATTCGGCCCAAAAACGTTCGCTCCGGGAACCGAAAGCTGGCATGATAGGGGCGGGCCAAGAGGCACCGCGAAGACACCACCCGCATCGTGGCCGAAGTCGCGTGTGAGGTTAGGGAGAGCGTGAATGACTCCAGACATCGCCATGCTCGCCGAAGTCCCGTTGTTTGCGCTGCTCGGCGCGCACGAGCGGCGAGCACTGGCCGAGTTGTTTAACACGGTTCAACTGCAACGGGATGACGCGATTTTCTCCTACGGCGACGCGGGCGACTCGCTTTATATCGTGCGCAAGGGGCGGGTGCGCATCTTCATGGAGGATGCACGCGGGCAGCGGATCGTACTGGCCGAGAACGGTCCTGGGGAGATCTTCGGCGAGATCTCGCTACTGGACGGCGGGCCGCGGACAGCGAGCGCCGAAGCGGCCGAAAACACCGTTCTGTTGATGCTCAACCGCGACGACCTGCTCGAATTCATCACGAAGCACCCCGGTGCCGCGTTAAGCCTTCTGACCGTCATGGGTCAGCGTCTGCGCGCGACGAACGAGCTTTTGCGGAGCAATGCCTCGAAAAACGTGAACCAGGCGGAAGACGCGCGCCTCACCGGAGCGCAGCGGCTGACGAGCGTGTTGGCTTACAGCGTCGGTTCGTGGGCGTTCGTCGCGGTCTTCTTGTGCGGTCTCGCGATGCTCATCAGTTGGGCCGTTGGGACCGCGACGTTGGAGTCGCGCGACCGTCACTTGCTCATTCCGAACCTGATCCTGACCGCGCTCGTGGTGTTGCAGAGCGCGTTTGTGCTGATGTTGCTGAACCGGCAGATGTCCAAGGACCGCCTCAAGGCGGACCTCGATTACGACTTCAACCTCAAGGAAGAGCTTGCACTGGGACAGCTTGCGCAGGACATCCGACAAATTCGGGACCAGTTGTCCGAGCCGGAAAAGATCGCTGAGCTGCCCGCTGCTTCGCGCGCAGCGCGTGCTTGAGGATTCGGATCGAGAGCGGCGCGAAGATGGCAGGCCGTTCTTCGTTGCTGAAGAGTATTGCCCAGTCCAGGAGCAGCCGCGACGGACGCGGCGAGAAGCACACTGATGAGTACTCCTCTCCAGATCAAGATTTACGATAAGAGCCAACTCGTCCTCTCCGAGGAGTTCGACGGTAAGGTCGAGCTAGGCCGTCAGAGCGAGGTCCGGGAGAACCTTTATTCCAAGCGGAATGAGGGGGACCGCTGGCGACTGGTCATCGCCGCGCTCGACGAGGACGCCGTCTCCCGCAAGCATGCCCTGCTCGAGCCGCTCGACGGCAAATCGATCCGACTGACGAACACCAGTTCCGTGATTCCGCTACGCGTCCCAGGCATGGACGACATCCCACCGAAGGGGACGCGCGAGCTCTCTATTCCGACGATGCTGGCGATCGGTCGCAAGACGATCCGGGTCCAGGCCGCCGAAACCGAGGACTTAGCGCTCCAGGGGCTAGAGGAGGCGACCGTCGCGCCCGGGCGCTTCGCCGTCGCGCCGCGTCTCTCTGCGCTGGAGCTTCCCACGGGCGGCGTCGAGGTTGAATCGCTCGTCCGCTGGCTCCAGGGAGTCATCGGGGTCTTGCACACGGCGGCGAGCTCGACCGATTTCTTTCAGCGCGCCGCACAGTCGATCGTGGAGATCATCGGCCTGGATACCGGGCGAATCTTGTCCCAAAAAGAGGATTCCTGGCAGGTCGAAGCCCAGTTTGCGGAGCCGAATTCTCCGCGTGAACCGAACTGGCGGCCCAGCCGGCAGGTGTTGAAGCGGCTGAGCCAGGAAAAGCGAACGTTCTGGCATGAAGCCGACCACTCCGGGCTGGTCGTCGAATCCGCCAGTATGGTCGGCGTGAGCTCGATCGTCGCCGCCCCGATCCTCAACCGCCAGGGCGACGTTATCGGCGCCCTCTACGGCGAGAAACGCCTGGATGGCCGCGCGTCGGGGAACCGCATTCGCAAACTTGACGCGATGCTCCTCGACCTCATGGCGAGCGGCGTCGCCGCCGGGCTGGCGCGCCTGGAGCAAGAGCAGGCCGCACTCGCGGCCCGCGTTCAATTCGAACAGTTCTTTACTCCCGAGCTTGCCAGCGAGCTCTCCGCCCGCCCCGACTTGCTCAAGGGCCGGAACGTCGAGGTTTCGATGTTATTCTGTGACATCCGCGGTTTCAGCCGCGTCAGTGAACGTCTCGGCCCGGCCCGCACCGTCGACTGGATCGGCGACGTGATGAGCGTCTTTTCGGACTGCGTGATCGAGCAGCAGGGCGTGCTCGTTGATTACATCGGCGACGAGCTCATCGCGATGTGGGGGGCACCCAAGGAGGCTCCCGATCACGCTCGCCTCGCGTGTCGTGCAGCCCTTGCGATGATCGCGAAGCTTCCCGAAATCAACGCCCGGTGGCGGTCGACACTCGGAGAGGAGATGGCCGTCGGGATTGGCGTAAACTCGGGGCTCGCCCAGGTGGGCAACACCGGATCCAACCGAAAGTTCAAATACGGTGCTCTGGGAAACACCGTCAATCTCGCGAGCCGCGTGCAGGGCGCGACCAAATACTTGAAGACGGCGGTCATGATCACTGGTTCCACCCAGGCCCAGCTCGACGCAAGCTTTCTCACGAGGCGACTCTGCAAGGTCGAAGTCGTAAACATCGCCGAACCGGTCGACCTGTACGAGCTCGCGACCCCCGGCCAGATGGATTGGACGCAGTTCCGCGCGAGCTACGAATCCGCTCTCAGTGAATTCGAGGCGCAGGAATTTCATAAGGCGGCCCGCACGCTCTCGAACCTGTTGGTCCTTCACCCCGACGATGGCCCGTCCTTGCTACTCTTGTCGCGCGCGGTGAGTTGCCTCGTCGAAGAGCCGGAAACCTTTGACGCTGTATGGCGACTGCCAGGAAAGTAGAAGACGTACTCACGAACTCCACGGTGGAAACATCCGCAAGGACACCGAGCGGCGGAGCAGAGCGAACGTGTCCTGCACGTACAGGGCCACGCGAGCGGGACGCACTGGTCGACGTTTGTGGCGGGTCGCAGACAGCACCTGCGGGGGATTTCTGGGTTGGACGGGTGCGGATTGTCGCGACAGAGTGCGGCCGTTGCGTACCGCGTAGCAGGAGATTGCGGTGCCGCGGATGGTCGCAATCGTGCGCATCACGTACGATACAGAGAAGGAGGCAGCGATGATCGAACTGACCGAACAGCAAGTGCAGGCGCTGGAAAACCTCGAAAGCACTCCGCCCTGCGTCGTAAACCCTCGGACAAAGGAAATGTTCGTATTGCTTCGTGTCAAGGAATATGAACGCCTGCGGGAAGAGGAGTATGACGACAGTCCATGGACGCGCGAAGAACTCCAGGCTCTTGCCTGGGAGAGAGTCAAGGATGAGGACTGGGACGAATACAATGATCTGCCGGAGAAGTCATGAAACGGGGCGATGTCGTCCTTGTCCGCTTTCCGCACCCCTCCGGTCAGCGCGGCAAGAAGCGTCCGGCCGTCGTGATTCAGTCGGACACGTATTCCAGTGTTGTCCGAACACTCGTGGTTGCGGAGGTCACGAAAAACCTAACGATGAAGGACGACGCGGCCTGCCTGTTCCTCGACGTCAGCACATCTGAAGGCAAGGCAAACGGACTGCTTGTCGATTCCGTCGTTTCCAGTTTGGTGCTCGACACGGTCTACGCCGACACGGTTGCCCAGGTGCTGGGAAGCCTCTCGCCTACCCTGCTGCAAAGACTTGATGATTGCTTGAAAGTGGGACTGGGGATGCAGTGAGTCGCCATCCAAGCTGGAGTTGACTCCGCGAAGCCAGGCTTTCAGGCAGCCGAAAAGGGTAATTGATGCCACAAAAATCGCATATATAAATATTTATTATATAATCGACAGATGGGCTAAACTCGGGAAACCAAGGCGTCTGGAGCCTGGCCGATATCCTATGCTCGCGATGCGAGATAGGCCGCGAAATCGTCAGCCTATAAATCACGGCACTTGAGAAAATCATTGAGATAAATTAATATTATCACCAAGGTCGCGAGGAGGAACGGCCCGTTTTGACGTGCACTATAAGCTTTGTGTTCTGGGAGGTTTGCAGATTTCATTGGGAGGCCTAATTTTAGTTAACCGGTACGGAGGCACAAGTGTCGCGTCGATTCGACGTTTACGAACTAATCGCCTTGATCCGTCCTCGGCCCGCCATGTACATCGGCGACCATTCATTGGCCTGCCTTCGGTCGTTCCTCGACGGCTGTTTCTTCCTCGCCGAAGAGTACGGCATCGAGATAAGCGAGCACCCAAGCTTCGGTGGGTTCTGCGACTGGGTCGCCGAACACTTCGGGTGGTATGAGTCGACGGCGGGGTGGTGTAACATCATCGTTGAAGAATGCGGCGCGGATCAGAGCAAGGCATTGGACCGCTTCTTCGAAGTCATCGAGGAATACACAAGAAGGGGGGACATAGGGTGAATCGACAAAAACTGATTTCCACTTTGCCCCTTTTTTCCGTGCGTCGCCACTCTTCTCTTGGCTCGTGGCGGCTCACAGACAGCGCCTGCGGGGGATTTCTGGGTTGGACGGGTGCGGATTGTCGCGGCAGAGTGCGTCCGTGGAGCACCGCGCAGCAGGAGATTGCGGTGCCGCGGATGGTCGCAAAACTGCGGCTCGCGTACGATACACTAGGAGATCCGGCGTCCCAAAGGGGTGATCTTATGGCTTTGTCCTGTTTTGCTTCAGCCGGAAATGGAGAAACGCCATGTCCGAGTTATAGTAGAACTCGCAGGAATTTCTCCCATGCGGAAGGCCCGAAAGAACTACACGCCTGTCGACGCGTGACCGTGGCGGCGAGTCACGGACAGAGATGCATGATAAGCTCGGCTAAACAATGCAGCCCGTGGCGTTCCCGGCTCTCAGATGCGGCGCAGACGTCATGATGAAGACTCTTGCTACCAGGCCTTGCCGGACGAGTGATATCCCGGGATGTCACGAGTGATTCGGCGGAAGACGCCGGATCGATGGCGACGGGTTCCCATTGGCCCGTCGTCTCGGCTTTTCAAAAGCCCGCGTGAGCTCGTTTGCACTCGGGCCAACGGGGCGGGTTGCGTAAATCCGCAGGTCCGAGCGCCAGTTCGGGATCGGTTCAGGGACAACGAAACGGCGCTCCTCGTCTCAGGAATGCTCTCGACAAAACCGGAAAAACGACTAAAGTTCGCCCACACGTCGGTCGGATGACCTACACCTCATACGCGGGATTCCCCGATTTCCTGTCATCCAGACCTTCGCGAAGCGCGGGGTGAGTCTCCTTTCTTGTCACCCGATCCCCCATCTTCGATCGACCACGTCCCTCGGTGAAGGAACGGTGTTCATGAAGTTGCGGACGGCAACCAGCATCGGCTTCACGCTCCTGGCGTGTTGGACAACTGCTGTGCGGGCGCAGTTCGCTCCGCCCAGCATTCCCGGTACGGGTGCGATTCCTTCGATTCCGGGCGGAGCCGCGATTCCGGGCGCCGGAGCCATTCCGGGCGTAGGTGGAATTCCGGGGGTAGGTGGAATCCCTGGAGCCACCGCGATCCCCGGCGCCTCAGCGGTCACTTCCGCCGTCCCGTCTTCGCCGACCACGCTTTTTAGCTTCCTGGGGCTGTCGAGTGCGAACCTGGCAAACTGCAAGCTCAAGTTCTGCCAGTCGCAGCTCGGCGCGATGTTCAGTAGCGGGATCACGCCCTTCTCGGCGTTGTCGGGTGGGATCATCCCGTCCAATTGCTGTCCCCCTCAGGCGCTGTCTCCGAGCCAGCTTGCGGCGGCGGGGGGACCGGACGGCCCGGCGGGTCTGGCCGATAAGATTCGGGCCGACGAGGCGGCGGCGAAAGCGAGAATCGCTGCGATCGAGTATCTGTCCACGGTGGATTGTCACTACTGGCCGGAAGCGGCCAAGGTGCTGACGAAGAGCCTGCGGGCCGATCGCAATGAGTGCGTCCGTTTTGCGGCGGCGAAGGCGCTCGGGACGGGTTGCTGTTGCACGAAGGAAGTGGTCGATAAGCTGACGCTGACGGTGACCGGCAGCGACAAGGACGGCAACCCGGCCGAGAACTCCGAGCGCGTCAAGGCCGCTGCGTACTACGCGCTTCAGCATTGCGCGATGAAGGCCCGGACGGAGCCCGCTGCTCCTGAGGCTCCGCAACGGCTTCGAAGACCGGAAAACCCGGTCGTATACCTACCCGACGACGACCACAATTCCTGGGCCCTCTCCTACGACGAGCGGCTGGCTCAGAAGCCGTTGCGCGACGTCCTCGATGAGGCGCAACGTGCGCTGACACGGTTCTCGAAGCTCCCGAGCGGCGAACGAACGCTCCCGACAGGCACGCGCAGCATCGCACAAATCATGGCCCGAAGCGTTTCCCCTCCCAGCACGACCCGCCCGGAACCCATCCGCACCCGGCGGACCAACGCGCCGATCGATTCCGAGGTCGCCCCCACCGCGGTGCGGTCCGAGTCGACTCCCTCCAATCCGGTGTCGAGCTCGAGGTTCCCAACGGGCCAGCGGAGCCTGATCCAGATCTTCCAGCTCACCCGGCGGCCGACGTCCGATGGCTGAGGTTGATCTGCGAGATCGGGCTCCCGGTTTCGCCGCGGTGCCTTGATTTTCCTTGCACTCTACCGACGGTTTCCCTACGTTCGGTCGGATTCTCGATCCGTCTCAACGGGTCGAGTTGGCACGCCCACTGGGCGCTCAACGCTTCGGACAGGACTAAAATGCCTTCACCCTCCCTGCTCGACTTCAACGCTTTGACAGCGCCGATTGCCGGCGATGATCCGGCTGGCCGTGCCGTACCGTTCGCGAGTCGTGAGAAATTCGAGGAAGCCCGCAAGGAGATCGATCCCAGCTCCTTTGCTCCCAACGACCCGAGGCGGCCGCCGGAACCGAAACGCGCCGATTGGCCGCTGATCATCCGCCTGACCCAGGAAACCTTGCTTCAGAACTCGAAGGACCTGCTCACCGCGGCCAGGCTAACCGAAGCTCTGACCAGGGCGCATGGCTTCGGGGGGTTGCGCGACGGCCTACGACTGTTGCGCTTGATGATCGAGACGTGCTGGGACCGCCTCTATCCGCCGATCGAGGAGGAAGGCGATATCGAGGTCCGCGCCGCGGCATTCTTTTGGCTCGACGACCCGGATCGGGGCGCACGCTTTCCGGCCTCCGTGCACGCGATTCCGTTCGTGGAAGACGCCAAGACCAAGTTTACCTGGGAGCGCTGGCGGCAGGCGCAGAAGGCCAATCAAGCGTTCGCGGGTTTTGAAGAGGCGATTCAGGCGACGCCTCGTGAAGTCTGCCAGAACATGGTCGACGACCTCAACGAGGCGGTCGCCGATCTCGGCGCCTTGTGGCAGATGCTCCAGGAGCGCATGAAGCAGCATGCGCCCGGTCTTGGTGCCTTGCGGGAGGCGGTTCTCGATTGCCAGACCCTCGCACAGCAGATTCTCGCCAAGAAACCGCCTGCCCCAGTCGCGGCCCAACCCGAGCCCGAGGTACCGGAGGAGGCCGCGCCCGCAGGGTCACCCGGAGAAGCCGCTCCCGCGGCCCGTCCCGCGCGCGCGGTCATCACGCGCGATGACATCTATCAGCAAATTGCGAACTCCGCCGCGGCGCTGAAGAAACTGGAGCCGCACAGCCCGATCCCGTTCCTCCTGGAATACGCGTGCCAACTCGGGGCATTGACGTTTCCCGAACTCATGAAGGTGCTGGTCCGGAACCCAGACGTACTCCGAGTGATGAACCGCGAGCTTGGCATCAAGGACGAGAACGCGGAAGAATAGGCGGCCTGCTCTCCGACGGGTCGCGACGTCGATTGGAACATGGCGGCCGAACCAAGAAGTCGATAAAATCGAACCCCATCATGGCGACGGTTTACGCACCGGATCGCCCGCGCGCCTCAAGGCGATTCTCGGATCTTCTATCGTGGAGTGAATCTCATGAAGGTGACATACAATCTCATCGAACCCAACATTGAGGACGTTGATGTCGATGGCCGCGACGTCGTGGTGACATGGAAGTGTCCGGTCACAGGCAAGGCGGTGGGATCGACGCGGGCGAGCATGACGGAGTCAGCCGAAACATCGAAACGTGTTGCGACGGCGGTCAAACGGTCACTGATCCAGCAGAGCGTCTTTATTTTCTATAACTCGATCGCCCAGATCTTTGGGCAGCGTGCAGGCCTGGTCGCCCGGGCGGCGTCGACAACCCTCGGGATGAGTGCGGATGCCTCGATCGCCAGACCGGTCTACAACCAAGCCTCGCGAAACGACGCCGTTCTGATGGCCTTTGATCGGATCAAAGGAAAATTCAATTGGGACGAGGATCGAGAGCAGTTTGTCGCCAAGGAATCGAATGCGTGACGGGGTAAGCCAAGCGCGTCGCGGACCGTTAACGTCCGCGCGCGTTGACGCTGGGTGAATCGGCCATTTCACCCGATTACCGTTCGAAGGCGCCGATCGGCAGAAAGCATTCGTCTTACAGTTTGCGAGCCGCGGTCTCCGGCGCGTCCGTCGACCAGGTGTTCGTGCCTTTCGCCACGGCGATCCCTTCGTTCAAGAACCTGGCGAGCTTTTCGGGTGCCTTTTCCGGCTGGGTGAGAACGGCGGCGAGGGTGATCGCATTTTTGACGGAGTTCGCCGTCATGGGCTCAGGTGGTGCCACGGGCGGGAGGTCGGGGGGCGCAATGCTGCCTTCGCTAAAGAATGCGGCAACGGCGAGAAGGCCTACAGGCGTGTCGAACCCGGCGGCTTCCGCCGCGGGCATTGTCGCACGCCGGGTCTCGTCGCTCGGCGCTGTGACCCACGCCTCTGTGGCTTGCAGTGCGGCGCTTCGTTCGGCCGTCGGCTCCGGACCGAGCGATTCCCTCACCACCAGCACCCCCCACCAGACCGCTTCGCGTCTCGGCAACGCGAACGCCAGGAAGGTGCACGCGTCCGACAGTTGACCTGCCGACACCAGGGCGTCGAGGAACTGACCCGGGTTCATCCCGGGTTGGAGCAGCGCCCGTGCCTCGGCCGGTACAGGGTAGCGGCCGCAGACTTCCTCCGCGGTTGTCGCCTCGATTTTCACCAGCAAGCCTGAAGCCATACCAGTCATTATCTCCGCGAGGATTCTCTCAAAGTCTGTCCCAGAAGTCGGAGGAGAGTGGAAACCGACTGGTTTCGGACGGTGCCTTTCCCCGTCACCACGCCCGCTTCGCCGGAAAAGGGGGACAGGCACCTCGAAGACTCGGAGCCAGTCCCCCTTTTTCGGCTCCGCTCAATTTGCGGGACAGACTCTCAGTTGATCATGATGACGCCGCCCTTGAGCGTGAGGAACCCGTCCCCGGAAACCTGGGTCAACGGAGCCTGAGCCTGGAGCATGGCGGTGCCCTTGATCTTGACGATCAAACCTTCGAGAGTGATCCCCGTCTGATCGATCTTGATGCTGTTCGCCCCGACTTTCAGAGTGATCGACTGCATCGCCTCCGTCGAGCTCGCGCCCAAGGCAAGCGTCGTCGATTGGTTCCCAACGTTGAGTTTGAGCGTGTCGTTCCCAACGCTGATGGTGACGCTGCGGTTCCCGAGTTTGATGTTATGAGTGTCGTTGCCCGTATCGACGTTGACGGTACGATTACCGGTCTTGATGTTGTGGGTTTCGTCGCCAAGATCGACGTTGACCGTGCGTGCGCCTGTCTTAACGTTCAAAGTCTCAGTGCCCGTATTCACGTTCACGGTCCGGTTGCCCGTTCGTACGGTCGTCGTGTCATCGCTCTCGACGATGATGTCGCGTTTGCCCGTTGAGACCTCGTGTTTGTCGTTCCCCTTGCTGACCGTGATCGTCCGGTTCCCTTCCTTGATGGTCACGGTCTCGTTGCCTTTTTCGACCGTCTCGGTGCGGTTGTTGTAGATGGAGATGGTCTGACTGCCGTCCGCGCACGTGGCGGTGTTGGAGCTGCCCACGGCCAGCGTGTCATTGTTCTCGACGACGCGGTTGAAGTCCTTCTCGGCGTGGAAGTAGACCTCTTCCGACCCCTTCTTGTCCTCGAACCTCAGCTCATTGAAGTTCTGGTCGGTCCCCTGAAGGGAGCTGCGCGTTTTGATGCCACTGCGCGTCTGGTTGTCGGGCAGCTTGTAAGGGGGCATGTTGTCGTAGTTGTAGACGCTACCCACGATGATCGGCTGGTCGGGGTCGCCTTCGATG
This sequence comes from Singulisphaera sp., assembly GCA_027451445.1. Taxonomy (GTDB): domain Bacteria; phylum Planctomycetota; class Planctomycetia; order Isosphaerales; family Isosphaeraceae; genus DAIDJG01. The sequence goes on along the minus strand of DAIDJG010000013.1, from coordinate 73,476 downwards.
AAATCGACAATCACTTCGTGGCCAATGCGGGGGATGTGATAGACCCCCCAATTCTTGCCTGCCCAAAGTGTGGCGACGCGCACCCAACAGGAACTGTCGGCGTCGTTCTTCCCGTCGCGATCCCAGTGGAACTGGACCTTCACGCGGCCGTACTTGTCGGTGAAAATCTCCTGGCCCTGGTTGCCAACCACGACGGCGGTTTGCGTCCCTTCGACGCGGGCCTTGGGCGTGACCATCGGCGGGCTGAACGGGAGCGCAAAGGGAATACAGTCGAACCCGTTAGTGTATTCGAGCGTCGCATCTTGATTCGTCACATACGCGTTTTCCAGCACGACGCGGTGCTCGACACGGGTCAGCGTGTAGTCGCCGTTGCCGTTGAAATGCTTGTCGAGCGTGAATTTGAGCCCGGCGGACAGCTCGCGGTATGTGGAATGCCCATTGATGGCCAGGGCCGGAAGGGTCTCCTGTTGCATCCGGATGCCCGTCGTACGCGTATTATCCGTGAAAATCTTCTGAAGGTCGGCCGCCTGATCGCCACCGCTTTTGTTCACGCCGTCAAACCGATTCGCGTAACGCCCTGGATAGTCGTAAATCTCCATGGCGTCGTTGCCGTTGAGCTTCAGCTTATGGATTGCGGTACCGGCCTTGACGGTCTCCAGCGTGGTCTTGGTGGCTTCGAGATGCTTGTCGGGCATTTCGAACGTGTAATCCCAGAGCGTGACCTTGCCAGAACGCAGCTCCTGAACCTTCTCCCACGAATAGACGCGACTTTCGCTCGTATAGCCGCCGAACGCTTGCTGGAAGATCGCCTTCTTTCCGCTGAGCGCATCGGTATACGCGCTCGATGAATTGGCCAGGTACATCGTGTGGCCGGATTCGGTATGTTTGAAAAAGTAGAAGATCCCCTCTTCTTCCATAAGCCTGCTGGCAAATTGAAAATCCGACTCGCGATACTGGACGCAGTAGTCGCGCGGTTCGAAAGTGCCGGTAATCCCGGTCGTGTCGGTTTTGAGGCCGGTCAGGACTTTTTTCAGGATGTCGGGGACGTTCATGTGCTGGAAAATGCGGCTTTGGACCGTTCGGGTCAGCGTCCAGAACTGTGGCACAACTTCCGCGCGGTAGCGAATGAACTCCGCCGTCCCCTTTGCGGAATGGACCAGCTCTCCCTGACTGAACCGACTGACGATTCCGTTGAAGTAACGAAACGTTTGATCGTCGGATAACTGAACTTTGATCGTGACACCCAGGCCGACAATCTTGTCGAACGCGATTTTCTTGGCCCGGGCCGTGGCCACTTCCGCCAGCAGACTGAGCTGAAACGTAAAGAGCTTCGACATCCACTCGCTGCCAGAGAAGCCTTCGAGGAGCAGGTCGTCCTTTTCCAGGGAGTCGAACTTGACGCTGATCGGCCGATTGTCCTGTGTATAATTGCCCATGTCAGTCTCTCAGAGGAGGCCGGCTGAAGCGGGTTTGGCCAATGCTCGGGTCCTGCTGGCAGTACGGGCTGTATCCGAGCACCCCGGCGTGCGGACGATTCTGACATGCCGAGGTAGGTCGTGCAACCAGATCGTTCGGCATGACTGGCAGGACCGAAGCAAAGCTCCAACGTTGTGCGACGGCTCTCCGTCGAGCATGATAGAGTAACCTGATCGCGCAGCGCGGGCAGGCGACCGATTCCACGAATCCGGCACGCCTTGACGTAGTTGTACGTGCGAAATGAGCCTGGGTGACGGTTCGACCGCAAAGGGCCGTTAAGGCAGTTGTTTCATGGCGAGCGAATCTTCCCAAAATGTCGGTCATGACGAGCCGCGGTCCCGCGCGCGCGGCGCGGCTGGCATGCGCGCCTGGCGTCGTGAGCGCTGGCAGGCTCCGCGCTCGCGCCGGTGGTTCCCGCTGGTCCTCACGGGCCTCGCGTATCTGGGTTTCTCGGCCCTTCTTTTCTGGGTCATCCTCTGGCTCTGGCCGCCGCAGCCCGCGTGCGTGGCACTTGTGGGCGCGGGGTACGAAACCAACCTGGCGATTCCGCACAATCTCGCGGGGAAGGAAGGAATCAAGGAACTGGCCGCGGTCACACGACTGCGTCCGTTCTCGATCCTGTGGCGTTCCCGGCATTTGCGGCTGCTCAACGACCCGCGCACGCTGCGGACCCATGGCTCGTGGGACAAGGGGATCGACCGCTTTTCCGAGTCGACCTTCGTCCTATACATGGCGGTGCACGGCGGTGCCGACGAGCACGGGGCCTACCTGCTGGCTAACGACGCCGATACGCGCGACGACCCCCGATCGCGGTTGCGTGTGGAAGCGGTGCTCGATCGGTTGGCGAAACTGCCGGCATCGAAAAACAAGGTCCTGATTCTGGATGCGACGCAGGTCGCCTCCTGGTGGCCGTTGGGAATGCTGCGCAACGACTTCGCCCGCGCACTCGACGATCTGAACGACAAGATTGCGAAGGTGCCCAATCTCGTGGTCCTGAGTGCCAGCGCGCCGGACCAGCGGTCGTGGGTCTCGCCCGAGTGGCGGCAGACGGTTTTCAGCCACTTTCTGAGCGAGGGGTTGAGAGGGGAAGCGGCCGACGACGAGGGACGGATCGACGCTGCGGGCTTGTTTCATTATGTCGATCGCCACGTCCAGGCCTGGGCGGCGGCGAACCGGCAGGCCAGGCAAACTCCCGTCCTGCTTCCGCACGCAAAGGGGGAAGTGCTCGCCGGCCGTATGGAATTGGCCGCGGGTCAAAAACGATCGGACGCCGTAACGCCGGAACTGCCAATTACGTCCGAGCCCACCGGGCTGAACGAGGCCTGGAGCACGTTCGATCGCCTCCGGCTCCAGATTCCGTCTCCCGCGGTCTACACGCCTCATATCTGGACCAGGTACCAGGCGGCGCTGCTCCGTTACGAAGCGCTTCTGCGAGGCGGTGACCGGGCGTCGGCAAAGACGATGCAGGGCGTCCTCAGTGCGCTCGAGCGGGAGATTCGGGAGACCCGAACGCTGCGCCTGGGATCGGTGCAAAACACTCTGGCGATGCCGGCTCTCGAAGGCTCGCGATTGCCCTCGCCCACCACGGCCTTGCGGCTCCAGTTCAACGATCTGTGGGCGGCACCCCCGGACGAATATGCCACTCGCTGGGCAGCGATGCAGCAAGGCCCCGGATCGGGCGATCCGCGACAGCTCCGCCTCCAACTCTACGAATTCATGCTCCGCAACGCGTCGGACGGTGCGTTCGAAAACATCGAACGCGTCGCGCGGCTCGCGCCGATTGTCGACGATCCCGATCATCCGCGGCCCGCGGAAATCCACGACATCGTAATGCTCCATCGCGACCTCGCGGCACAACGGCCGTCGAACGCGCGCGAGGTCTTGAAGAAGGCGATTGCCGTCCGCAAGCTCGCCGAGGAGACCGCCCTGGCGGCCGGCGGCAAAGAATATTCCTACAGCGAACGCGTGGCCCCCTGGATTCAGCCGGCGCTGCGACAGGGCGACCAGGAGCGGCGACTGGGGCAGGACTTGCTGTTCGCGTCCGATGATCAAAGCTGGGCCGCGGCGCTTGGCCACCTCGAGCAGGCGGAGCGACTCTACCACCAGGCGGAGGCGTTCGGGGACACGTTTCGAGCGGCGCTCACACTCCGCGATGACCTGCTGCCGATCCTCCCCTATTACACGCAGTGGGTGGCCAGCGGCGACGATTCCGAGGAGCCTTCGGCGGCCGGGTATTCGGCGAATGCCAAGCGGCTGGAGACGATCTGGACCGAGATCCACGACCTGTTCGATGCGCTCGACCAGGTCAAGGACCCGGCCGAGATGGAAGCGCTCATTCCTCGGATGCAGGCGATCCGAAAGGACTTCGACACGCTTCAAACCCATATCGCCGAGACGCGTGATCGGCTGCTCAAGGCTGAGCCGACGCCCGGCGCCTGGCGCGCGATCGAGGCACTTTTGTCCGTGCCGTTCGATCTGCCGCGAGAGCCCCAGCGAGAGGCCCAGCCCTTGCGAGCGCGCCTGCAGTCGCGTCAAAAACAGATCGGGCGGACGCTGGCCCTCGAATCACTCAAGGGAAATGGGACCGATCCCAAGCTTCGCGAAGCGCCCGACCTCGGCACGATCGGCCGGCTCGCGTTGGCGAGCGTCGGCCGAGGAGGATTCGACCCCGGACCTGAAGAGGCCGCACAGTTGTCTCGATCGGATCTGCCGTCGACTTACGACGCGTCGTTGAAGCTGTTCGTGCCCGGTCAGGCCGTCGGTCCCGAAAACGCGCTGCTGCACGTGGAAGAACGAATTGCCTCGACGATGCACCGCAGGGTTGTCGCGCTCGTCGAGGGCGCGATCCGGCTCGGACCGACCGCCAAACTCGACGTGTTGCGCAAGACGCTCATGCACGCCGACCGTCTCGCCCGGATGATCGACGTGACGATCGTCGAACGCTGGGACCGTGAGTTGAAGAAAGGCCCGCGCACGCGCCAATCGCGGCAGCCGCTCCGCTCGTACCGTGCCCTGCTCGTCGCCGATCTACTGGCAATCCAAACCGAACGTGCACTCGAAGATCATTGGTATGCGGAGAAGCCCAACGGCACGCCCTACTACCAAAGGGTGGGTTCCGCGTATCTGGACGACATGAGCGTGTTGGATTCGCTACGGCTGCACGCCGACGTCGAACGTAAGTTGAACGCGGCACTTCAGCGCAAGGATGGCCTGACCATCGCGGGATTGCAGCGACGTGACCGCCGTCCCGATCAGCCCGAGATCGAGTTTACGAGCGAGCTGGCGATCGATGTCGCCTACGATGTTCGGGGCGAGGCCGAAGGGACGCCCCGGCGCGGGGCGCCCGTGTTTTGGTTCGAGCCCGGTGAATACCTCGAGCAGGCGTCGCGCCCCCGATCCGATCGAGTCGTTCGACAGGTCGGGGCCGACCAGGCAAACGCACGGCTCGACTCGCGCTGGGTCAGCCTCCTGAAGCCGAGTGACGGATCGAAAGGCCGGCCAAGCCAGATCGTCGTCCATGGGCGCTTTCGCGGTCAGGTCCTGAAACGAGAGACCAGCGTGATGTTGTATCCGCTGGCCGAAACGATTGCGTCGCACCACCCGCTGCCCGAAATGTCGGGCGTCGCCGTACGGGCCGACGAGGGGATCTTCAAGCGATTCGGCGAAGCGAACGGTGCACTTGCGATTGTGCTCGACTGCTCCGGCAGCATGGGCGCACCCGAGGGAACGGCGTTCGGCCCGGCCACCAAGTACGCTCAAGCCACCGATGCGCTTGAAAAGCTGCTCTCAGAAATGCCGCCAGGCATCGTCGTGAGCCTCTGGGTATTTGGTGCCAGCGTACCAGGCCAGCCGTCCATAGCCGCTGAGAAGACGATTCAGCGAGTCCAGGGGCCCGCGCCCTGGATCCCTGCCCTTTTGCCGAACTGGATGAGCAGCGTTCGTTACCCCAGGCTCGAGCCCTGGAATTATTCGCCCATCATTCGCTCGATGTGGCAGGCCAAGGCGGATCTTGAAGACGCACAGGGCTTCAAGACCCTCCTCGTCATCACGGACGGCGCTGACGATCGGTATGCGTATGACGCTCAGCTTGCCAAGGGACGCGACATTGCGTCGTTCTTGCGCGACGAGTTTGGTGAGTCGGGGATCTCGGTGAACGTTGTCAATGTGATCGGCTCCCTGACCGGAATCACCGACACGACGCGAGCGCAGCGGGCCCAGGAGGCGGCGCGGGCGCGCAGCCAGTTTGAGGTCATTCAAAGCTTCGCTGTGCCAGGCCGTTACTACACTGTCGAGACCAGCGAGGCGCTGATCGAGCGGCTCCGCGAGGCCATGAAACAGCATCTCACTTACCGGTTGCTGGGCGAAGACAACCGGTTCGTCTTCGGCGCTTCCTCGCACGAGGTGTCCATTAGCCATATCGGTGCCACCGACCAGTGGTTCCCCGTCGCTCTTGAGCCCGGTGGCTACAAGGTTCAAGCACTGGCGCGCAAAAGCCTCACGAAGGATATTCTCCTGCGCGGTGGCGATTTGATGCTGGTCACACTCGTCGAGCGTCCCGATGGACGAGTGGCCTTCGAGCGCAGCCTCTATGCCGAGGAATACGCTCCCTGGAGCAAGGACTTCCGACTCAACGCGACCGGTCAATGGCGCCTCTCGGCGCTTCAAAATCAGCGGCTCCAGGATGGCTCAGCCCAATTGCTCGTCGCACTCGAAAAGAAGTACGTTCCGACGGAAACCACATTGGAGTTGGTCCGCCCTCGCGAGGTTTGGATCGAGCTCGACCCGGGAAGCGGCGACCACACCGGTTTGAGCGTTCATAGCAGTAATCGTGAACGCTACGCCGCGCCGGCATGGAGCATCGACGCAATCGGATGGCCAACGACCCCGGGAAAGAACGTCCCGGCCGCCCCAACGCTTCGCGCCTGGTGGGATCCGACAGATGTGCCGTCACTGCCCTTGTTTCCGTTGGTTCGCGGGCAGAATTTCCTCCTCGATCCGCCGCGCGATGAGCTACGTCCCTTTCAGATCAACGGCGGCGAGGTGATTCTGGAGAGCGTGCGCTTCGAGCGCCATCTGGTGGAGATATCGGCTGCCGACAAGACGCAAAAGCTCTGTCTGGTCGTTCGTCTGAGTTATCCCCCCGGCCGTCCCGTTTACGTCCGCCCACGAGGGATCGAGCTGGCGGGCTGGGAGCATCGCCTGTACAAAATGGCGGACAAGTACACCGGTATTTTTTGGACGCAAACCGATGACGAAGTGAAAACGGCTTTGACTCACCTCGACCTCGTTTTACTCGACGACTTCAAGGCGATTTGTGAAGCGTCGAAGCACGCGATCGAGGTTCCCCTCCCTCCGCCCCATCCCGAAAGCACGCGGCCACCTGACTTCGCGACGGTCCGGTGACGAGGAGGAATCCGATGAACAAGCATCGCAGGCCACTCCTGCTCCGTCCGTCAGCGAGGTCGTCGCGCGTTCCCTCTGAGCGGGAATCGATCGGCTGGGTGGCCGTTGTTCGCGACATCTCGGGAGCAGAGGTGGACCCTGACCTTCCGGCGACATGTTCGACAGACCCGCGAGCCAAAGCGCAGGCTAAGGCTGGAACTGAGAACCGAGGGCCACGCGCGATGACCCAGGCGGTGGAGTTCGACTTCGCAACCAAGCGAGAGCGCTCGATTCCGATCACGGAGGCCGCCGGTGCCTGCGCCGAGGGTAAGTTTTGCTGGATCGACCTCGACGTCGCGCTCGACCAACAGACGGCCGAAGACGTGTTGCGAAGCCTGGGAGTCGTCCCCGAAGCGATCGATGGCGCGCTGACGTGCGAGGCCGGCGGCCGCTACGTCGTGTACGGAGAGTGCCTGCATTTTTCCGTGACCGGTGTCGCTCTCGAGAACGATCGCCTGGTTGAGTGTATCGTCGACACGCTGCTCGGTAACGGCTATCTCATCACGATCCATCGCGGCGACGTGCCTTTTCTGGAGCAAATCCGGCGCACGTACAGCCACGACTTCCAGCGCTTCGCGCAGAGCCCCAGCTTCTTGCTTTACGAGTTCTGGGACCACCTGATCGGCAACTACAAAAAAGTTGCCCAGCAGCTTACGGGTAAGGTGCGGCAGGTCCAGGACGAGATTTTCGGCGACATCGACGATGTGATCTTCAGCCAGGTCGCTAGCCTATCGCGCAACTTGCTGACCCTGCGCGGAGGAGTGCTGTCGGCACGGGAGATTCTCAGCACGATCTCCACCCGTCGTTCGAGCGCCATTGCGGAGACGACCCTGCCATTCCTCGAAAAAATGGTCGTCATGCTGGAACGAATTGGGGCCGATCTGGTCGTCGAGAAGGAAACGCTGGCCGAGACCTTGAATCTGTACATGGGGATCGTCGCGCATCGGACCAACCGGATCATCAACCTCCTGACCGTCATCAGTGTTGTATTCCTGCCGTTGACATTCCTCTGCGGAGTCTACGGCATGAACTTTGAAATCATCCCTGAAGTCACGTGGAAGTATGGCTATCTTTACTTTTGGATTACCTCGGCCGTGATTACGGTCTCGACATTAGCGTTTATGAAGTTCCGCAAGTGGTGGTGACACGCCTCGATCTGAGCCGGCGCAAAAACCACCGTTCTCCGATACTCGTGCCGCGGGCCAGGTGGGATTCCGATGGCAGAACCAGTCAAACACTCGCCTCCGCGCCTCTGGCGATCGCTGGCCAGCGAAGCCCAGACCGTGAACCTGGCCCGGCGCCGCCGGCGCCAGGTGATCACGCGGATGTTCCTGATCCTTTCGGTTTTCAGCGGCATCCTCGTCATGCTCTATTGGGTGCATCCACTGCCGCACCCGCGCTACATCCCGGTCTGGTCTGCCGAGAGCCCCGCGCTGCCGTTCCCCTCGGTTCCGATGGCGGAGCAAGATCTCGAACTCATGAAGCGCGGTACGAGCGCGGCGAGTTCGAAAGAGAAGATGCTCGTCGTCCAGGATCACCACGCGCTCACCGATGGCTTGAAAGCGCATCTCGCCGCGATCGAGCGCGGTGGCTCGGTGATTGTTTATGTGCGCGCGAACGCGGTGGTCGCCGTCCCCGACGAGAATGTTCTCCGACAAATTGCCCTGACGGACCCGAAAGATCCTGGGCAGGTGATGATCTTGCCGTCGGATGCCGAACCGACGGACCGGAGCCGTTGGGTCCCGCTGCGGTCGATCCTCGACGCGCTCAAGAATCACACCCACGCGCGGCACAAGCTCCTGGTTCTCGACATCATGCAGCCGCTGACTGACCCAAGGTTGGGCATCTTGACACCCTCGGTCGCCGACCTTGTCCCGGCGGACCTCGAGACCGTGGTCGATGACCGCCGGCTGGTGCTGACGGCGTGCGCTCCTGGTCAAGCGTCGTTCAATTCGGAGGAGATGGGCCGCTCGATCTTCAACGCTTATCTCGAAGAAGGGCTGCGAGGCTGGGCCGATGGCGCCATCGACAAACAAGGGCGGGACGGGATCGTCAAGGTTCACGAGCTGGCTCGTTTCGTAGCGGCTCGCGTCGCGCGCTGGGCGACTCAGAACCGAAATGCACGTCAGACACCGGTGTTGCACGGGGAGATTGATCGACTTGATTTCCCGCTGGTCGCACTGGATCACGACCGCCCCGGCGCACATCTGCCTGCGCACAGCTTGCCTGACTATCCTGTTTGGCTCGAGCAGGCCTGGAGGCTGCGGGACCAGTGGTGGGAAGACGGCAGCCAGCGCTTCGCCCCTTGGCCGTTCCGCCGGTTGCAAGCGAACCTGTTGATGGGCGAACGCGACTGGCGCGGGGGGTATCCGTCCGAGCAGGTCGAGAAAGAGCGGATGAATCCGCTGGAGAAGATCGAAGACCAGCGCAAGGAAGCGCGCGAGGTCGTGAATCCGCGTCCGCCACGCTCACTCGCGTTGGCGGCTGCCCTCGGACGGGTGCCGCACCCGAGCGTTGTGGCCGCGGTGAAAAGCCTGGTCGCACAGAGAGACGAGGCCGCGAAGAAAGCCAAGACCCCCGAGGAGGTGGACAAAGCACTCGAAAAGACCGTGGCCGACTTTCAGGCCAAAGCGGCTGAGTGGTCGCCGTTTGACCTCGCCTGGGCCGTCTTTGCCGAAGCCGAGTCGGACGTCTCCCCGCAACCGGAGAAGCTGATCTTTCTCGATCAGTTGCTCCCCTCCGACCTGATCTACGAGGAGAACTTGACGCTGAGGCGCCTGGCCGCGCTCGGGCGCCAGGTCCGCGAGTCCAAGGCTCCCTGGCCGGCGGGTACGGCTCGCCTGGTTCTGGACATCGCCCACCTGTCCGCACGAGCGGAAAGCCAACCGTACGCGCTTCCGTGGGTCCGCCAAGCGCTGGCCGAGGCGGCTCAGCTCCGGCATGATGGCGCGGTCCTGCTCGGGTCGACTGGATTCGTACCGTCTGACGAGGCACAGGAACTCCTGACGCGATCCGCGGCACGCTACACGACAATTCTTGATTACGAATCCGCCATCGTCGGGGCCCGGCATGCGCTCGACGACGCGATGCTCATTCTTCCACCCGCCGCGTCCTTTCTTGCGAGCGCGCCTGATCTCGAAAACGCGTGGGAAGACGCGGTCCGCGAAGCGCGCGAGATTTCTGCGGGACTCGCGGCACCTCCCAAGGCCGAGCCCCACGACTATAAGTTCTCGGCCGCCGAATTGCTGCAGAAGGTTGAGGTACTCAAACAAAAGACCACCGCGCTCCGTGATCATCTCGACGAGCTGCGCCAGCCGTTCAGCGCGGACGCCGTGCGTCGACTGATCGCGCGCAGTGAGGTCCCCGAAGCCGATGCGGAGAGCTTGCTAGAGCTTGATGATCTGTTGGCAACGCCTTTCCCGAAGGCCGCGCAGCGGATCGAGCTCTGGAATGCTCGCCGATCGCTGTCACATCGTCTCAACGCTGCGACGCTTGCCATTGACCGCCAGGATGAAGCCCAGGGTGAGTCGATCCCTGTCTCGGGCGGCAGCGAAGACACGAGCGATGATGATTCGGATACACTCGATGCCGCCAAGCGGCGAACTCGTTGGTCGATTCAACTGCTGGGATTGGCGGCGGATCTGGGCGAGGACGCTCTCAAACCATTGCGGGACAACCTCGACGAGGCGTTTGAGCCGGGTTCGACTCCTGTGCGGCGTTACCTACTCGCACGAGACCTTCGCGTGGCCTGGCAGGACAAAGTGGCCGGCGAGTTTGCGACCACGGCGAACACCGAGACGCAAGATCGGCTCAGCCGTTGGCTATCGCCGTTCCTACCACGACCGCTGCTCGATAACGCCACGAGCAACCCGACGGTTCAGTTGCGCAACTCGCGTGCCCTGGCGCTTTGGGCGTGGCTCGCCGAACGGTACGAATATGAAAGCCACGATCTCGACGGCACGATGTTTTATGCTGATGCGGCGCGAGCTTATAAGAGCCTTGCCATGCCGCCAGCGCTGAGCTATCTGGAGTTCAGCGGTATTCCGGAACGGTTGACTCTGACCTCCTCCGCGCCGCGTGCTTCGGCGACCATCTCCGTACGCGCCTCCAACCCAGACGAAAAGCCTCGTCTCGAAGTCGTCGCTCCGGATGACCCGCGGCTCAGCGTTGCGATCGAACCGGCCTCGTCGACTGCGGAGTCCGCTCGCTACGCGGTCCGGGTCTCCTGGAAAGTCGGCAGTGAGACGGCGACGGGACCGATCCCGCAGGGGTTTCTTCTCAAGGGCGAGGTCGATGGGCGATCCTTTTACGCCAAAGTGCCGGTCTCGGTCCCAAGGCTTGTCGCTCCCTGGGGAATTCTCGTCGGGGATGCCCCGAACCAGCCTGCGGCTCCGCTTGCCAATCTCCGGCTTCGGCCGGTCAAGGACCGTCAGACTTATTTTGTCGCCGTGGTGAACCCGACAGGCAAGCCCCGCAAGGTCAGCGTGGAGGTGAAGGATCTCGCGACAGGTGTCGGCGGCGTTGTCGCGTTTTCTTCGAATGGCTCGGGCGACCGGGAGAAGATCGGCGGAGGTACACCGACACCTGAGTCGACCGCGAAACCCGACGGGGCCGGCAAGCCGGATGTCGCGCCCGAACTCCCCGAGCTTCAGGGTCCTTTGCGGATCCAGGTGCTTGACGAGGAAAACCAACGAGCCGTGCTGGCGCAGCGCGACATTCAGGTGAACCTGGCGTCGCCGCTGGAATATGTGCGTATTCTCGAAGCGAAATTCACCCCGGCTAATCCGAAGAACAATCGGCTTAACCGGCTCTCGGTGACCCTGCAAGCGACGACTCCGCTGAGTGGTCCGCCGTGCTCGGTCGAACTTGTCTTGCCTCGTGACCGTATCCCTGGGCTGATCGCGGCCGATAGTGGAACATTTATCGGAACGTTGCCTGCCGACGGGTCGGAGCTCACGCTCTTCGCTGAAAACATCCAACTCCGGGATGAGGCCAAGGAAGACGGCTACTTCTACCTCAATATCGATAGCGTGCCACGTGCGGTCGTTTTTCATGCGACGTTTGCGCGGCAAGGCAGCCCGACGACGCCTCGCCTCGAATTCACGCCCAGACTTCGCCTCCAGGCCGCTCCCTCGGCGCTTCCGGGCGCTGGGTTCAAGGTCCTCGTCGAGCCCGAAAACGTACCCAGCGATACGGTGCTCGAAGTGCTCCTCGGCCACACGGAAAAAGGCAGCTTCGTCCCTGACACGCGACCCGTCCGAGAGGGTCGCCGACTGCGCGTGGGGTTCATGTTCCTCGCCAACGGAACGGTTGTATTCAACACGGCCGCGAGCGACTGGATTGTGCCGCTTCAAACGGCGGGAATCGAAGGTGCCCGATTAGTCCTCGCGCGCCTGCTCCAGGAGGACAACGTCGAAATCAAGAGTGTCACGCTCCCTCTCGTTCTCGACAACAGTCCGCCGAAGCGAGTCAAAATCTTTGAAGTCCCCGCGTATGCCAAGAAGGGGACTACGGTGGTGGTCAAAGGATTTGGGATTGCGAGCGAATCCGGCCTCAAGGAGGTCAACTTCTTCGTCGGCAAACCTCAGGCCAATAAACTCCCCCAGGGCGTAACGGTCGTGCCTGGTCATCCGCTCGACGACGACCAAACCACCTGGGCGGCCGAGGTTCCGCTCCCTGACAAAAAAGGGCCGGCGGAAGTCAGCGTTCAATTTGTGAACAACGTCGATCTGAGCGCATTCGATACCGCGAAGCTCGAGCTCACGGAAGCCGATCCGATCCCCGTGGGACGCATCGGGGGCAAGGTTGTGGAGGGAGAACGGCCGCAGGCGGATCTCAAGGTCTATCTCGTCGACGCGAAGGGGACTGCGCGGGACGTGAAGGTCACCAACGCCGGGGGTGAGTTCCTCTTCGAGAATGTTGCGGCGGGCCGCTACGCAGTTGTGAGCGAGAAGAGCGAATCGCGGACGACGGCGAACGAACCCGTTGAGGTGAGGCAAGGCGAGCTGTCCACGGTGGAGTTGTTTCTCCGGCGGTGACAGACCTGTGATCGGAGAATCGAGGAACAGGCTTCCTCGCTCAATGCGGTCGATGTAAATACCGATTTGCCGAGGCTCCTTTGCGCCGTTGAGGTTTGGCGGCGAGTCTCGAATGGGCGGGCCCCCCTTTCCTTAGTGTGATCCTCAATTCCGAAACCAAAGATAAGATTCGAGGACGATGAGTCCGATCCCGAGAACGGCCAACGCCGCATATCCCAAACGGGTCCAGCGCCGGTAGTCCGCTTCAATGCCAAGGGCCTCGGGGGTCCAGGACACGAAATTCTGGTTATCGTTGAGGAGCCGGAAGACCGCGGACGCGAAGCCTTGCTCGCGGGCACGATCACGGCCAGTGGCGGCAAAGCAGCAGCCGCCGAGCATCGTGGGGCCCTGACTGTGCATGACGATTCCACGCGTCAGAATTCGACTGAGGCGTTTCTGGCGATCGCGGATCTGCCAGAGGAACTGGTACAACCGCGTGTTCCGGTTCGTCGTTTCCCAAAGCTCACTTCGGCCGGCACTTTCGACGTCCCAGTTCTTGTAGAGAAGGGAGGGGAGGAGCGAGTTGCCGATCCATTGCACCCCACGCTCGACCATACGGACCCGAGCCGAGGCATCGAGATCGGGCGAAAGCGGAAACTGCTGGCCGAGGTACCGCCGGCGCTGGCCTTCGGGGTAGAAGCTCAGGAAGTCGCCGAAACCGAGGGCACGCTCGGTGTCGCAGACCACCGCGAAGATCGGACACTGGACCTGAAGGGCTTCGCGCGCATTGGTCAGGTCGCGTTGAATCAGCGTCGCGGTTTCCTTCGTTTCGACCTCTGAATCGGTGGCCGAGAACGGGATGAGCAGCAGAATTCCGTTAATCGGGCAATAGGGACGGCGGTCCCGGGCGATTTTCTGGCAGAGGTAACGGAGCCGCGCGGTGAGACGCTCGACTTCCTCGGCGTCGCGCAAGAGCGACGAGCGCGACTGTCTCGCCGGTTCTTCGTCTTCGTCGGCGACCATCACCGCGGTCGCCTGGTCCGCGGGTTCGGATTCTGCCGACGATTCGCCTGGGAGTTCGAAGAACACCGCGGTCTCCTGCACGGCAGCGGGTAGAGGGGCTGCCGTTGCCGCAGTCGCGGAAGATCGCGAACGGGAACCGGAACTCGCGAGCCGTTCAGCGTGCTCGCCGAGGAGTGATGCGCCCGGGCAGTTGATGTAGATCGCATCCTGGTTCGCCGAGATCGTCAATGGCGAGTCGGAGCCGCGGGGGATTTGCTTGACCAACAACTTCAGTTCCGCAGCGTTGAACAGCGACTTCTCGCCACCCATCGGCTGGCCCAGGATGAGATAGAGCGGGGCCTCGCTCAGGTTGATGCCCGCCTGGGCGAGCGCGTCCACGGCCTCCGTCCAGGCCGTATCGATGTCCGGAAACTGATTCTCAATTTGGTCCGGACCCAGCAATTTCCAGAGCGAGCCGCCCAGCCAGAAGAGGATATAGATCAAAACGAATAAGAGTGGGAGCCAGAACTGTCGCAGGACGTGCAGCGGCGCTCGCACGTACCGTTCAAGGCCCAGGAAATAATTCAGGAACCACAGGCCGACCAGGATGAGAACCAGGAGGAGCGTGCGCCAGAACCAGCCGAAACGCGCCTTGGGCATACGCACCGAGCCCGCCCGGCGGAACATCGGGAAGATCATTCCCATGAGGCGACGACCGAACTGCGCGAGTGCGTTAAACAAAAACATGTCTGCCTTCCTCCCGTCTCGGAGTGACGAAGATCGGCTTTGCCCGACCGGTCGTCACTTCCGAGGATCGACGCTCCGTTTGGAGCCGATCCTAACCGCACTCGTGAACGTGCTCGAGCGCCCTAACGCCGAAACTGAATTACGACCATCAGCGCCGCCAGCGGCACCAGCAAGAACAAAATAAAGGCTCCGCGGACCACCATGGTCCGCAATAGCTCGCGCCCGTGGAGCGGAGGCGCTTTCGCGGGCGGTTCGAGCTCAGGCTGCTGCGGCCAGGTCGATTCCTGGTTCTTTTCGATCTGCGAGCGCGTCACGTTGACCCAGGCCTGCAAACGATCGGGCTCGCCCCGCAACTCGCCGCGGAAGCCGAGCATGACGCAAAGGTAGTAGACCTCGAGGATGTCCAGCTCGGAACGGGTCGCCGCACGCTGGGCTTTCTCCCAGAATTTCCAGGCGCGCTCGTTGGTGCCGAAGAGGGCTACTTCCACCTTGTGCTCGTTCCAGAGTGCATCCCAGGCCGAGTTCCCGACGAAGATCTCGTCGAGCCAGCAGGCCAGGGCATAGCGGATCTCCAACTCGCTGGCCAGGTCGGTGTACTGCTTCGACTCAGCCATCTCGTTATGGAGGAGCCGCTCGAGGGTTGCCTGCTCGGTGGCAAACGCTGGGGATTCGCCACGGTCGAGCCGGGCCTTCAAGTCCAGCCCTCTCGTGATGATCGCGTGGACGAAGTTGGCTGTGTCCTCTTGCATGTCGAGGGCTCAGGGAGTGCAGGGCGCGGCGTTGGAGACGTGGAAAAGTTTACCTCACAGATTCGGCGGCGACCACGTAGAGCGTGAATTGGAGGGTTGTGCTTTGAACGCTGGTTCGGATGGCCAGTACCCGTTGGCCCTGGATGTTGCCGGCGATCAGGTTTTCGTTCAGTCGAATCGCGAGCGTCAGCGACTTCTGGACGTTGACCCACTCAGCCTGTGCCGCCTCTCGTCGCACCTGGAAATAGATCAAACCGGGTACTGCGGGCAATGCGCGCGGGGGCCTTGGACTGTGGTCGAACCGAAGGCCGGCCAATCCCATCTTGAAAATGGCATCGACGCGTTCCGAACTACCGATCTTCATGTCGAGCTGGCCCGGTTTGGTCAACAGCCGGATGCATTCCTCGGTGTCGAGAGGGCTCTGGACGCCGATATACATGTCCCAGATCGACTCCAGCCACGACGGCTCGAGCGCCACCTGCATGCGCAGGCCTGCCCCGATGAACGGACGCTCCTTGTACTCCGGCTCGACGAAGATATTCAACAGGCCGTCGATCTGCTGCTTGGCCCTGTAGAAACACGTTCCGAGGTCGTCATGATCGTAACGAGGGAGCTCGGGTGCCCTTCGGGTGCCGCTGAAGATTGCGAGCTGACCGATGAGCCGGGCCAGTTCGAGGTATGCGGTGAGCGGATGGACTCCCTGCGCGAAGGCAAGGATGCCGAAGAGCGAGTAGGCCTCGTTCAACTCGCGCAGTTGCGCAAAGATCAGTGGGTCGCCCTGCCCCTGGCTGTCGAAGGTGATGTTACGGTTGGTGACCTGGGAGGCGAGCAGCTCGATTTTCTTCCCGATACGGTCGTACACAGCCTGAACGATGCTTGTACCGAGTGGCGGCCAGGCGTCGCAGGCGAGGACGGGAGGGATGTAGCTCAGGTCAAGCTCCGGCGTGGCCTCAGCCTTCTGCGATTTCACGAGACGGGCGATTGGGATGACCTCGTAGCCGGACTGATCGTAAGTCGAAAGCAGGAGCTTCAGTTTGAGTCGTCGGATCTTGATCGGCTGGGGGTTTACCCCCGTATTCTCGTCTTCGAGCATCTGCGTATCGACCTGGTAGCGTACCCCTTCCGTTGCGCTGTCGGCCGCAACGTTGGCGCGGCTCGGATAGTAGTGAGGGACTCCCAGTGAAACGGTGATGCTATTCGTCTGCTCGAACGCTTGCTTGAGATCGAGCGAAGGAAGGACGCCGTCTTCCGGCACAGAGATCACGGTGCCGTCTCGTAGCCGCGCACTCAACTTGTGAACGACAAAGCGGAAGTTACTGAGTGCTTCAAGGTTCGGTTCGATCGACCGGAGGCCCCAGTGATAGTGCTGGTCGAAAAGGGTGTTCTGGTGAACCTGGTGCGCCCAGTGCCTTTGCGCCGTCATAAAGTGGTGGGGACGAAGGAACATTCCCTCGAACCAATGAACGGCTGGAGTCGACATGGACCTGATCTGTCCTTTCGGCGAACGTGCCCGAACCGCCCCTCGGCCGGGCGTTACTTCGCAGTTGAGCGCCCTCGGCCCCCAAAGAATAGCCCAACCCCACGGCCAACACAACCCAACCGAATCCGCATGATCCGGTGAACGAAGGCGGTCTGCTGAAACGTAGCAAGAGGTCGGATTGTAGGGGTTGAGTCGTGGGCGAGTCGATTGCTTGCGAACCGCCCAGCCTCTCGCGCGATGAACGTCGTGGCGGTTAGTCCCATCGCGTGTGTGGGCCTTCCTCGTTACGCTAAGCGAAGAGTCCGCCCTGCCGTCTTCCGGATTGCCTGCCATGGAACGACTTGACGCTTCTCGAAACCTGCTGTTTGGTCTGCTCGCGCTCAAGATGGGCGTCATCGACCTTCCTGCGCTCACGAGTGCTCTGCTCGCCTGGACTCGACGGAAAGAGGTCACACTCGCCCGCTTGCTCATCGAACAACAAACCCTCTCGGCGGGCAAGCATCTTATCGTCGCCGAAGCGTGCGCGGAGGTTCTAGCCGCCTACAACGACGATGCCTGCGCGTGTCTTGCCTCGTTGGGCACCTTCGGGAGTGTACGCTCGGAACTGAAACGGATCGATGATGCCGGCCTGCACGAGGCTCTGGCCTGCCTTGATGCTCCGAGCCCGACTCCCGTCGATGATCTCTTTGCGACGCAGGTCGACCCTCTCGCAACCGTCGTACCGCGTCAGGAACCCGACCCTTATGCGACGGTTCGGGAGTCTGTCCGATCGGACACCTGGGCTGCCCCAAGCTCACCCGCAAATCCGACAATCCCGTCGCCGTCCGACCTCCACTCCACGCTGCCGGATGTCGACCCACTTTCCACAGTCGTCCCCTCGCATCCGCATTCGGACGACCCTTACGCGACCCAAGCGGCTGTATCGACTGAACTTGCTCCTCCGGGTGTGACCACGGTCCGGTCCGCCGCGAATGGCTCGTATCGTGATTCGGGTGGGCCTGGGGCGTCTCCATACGAGGGCGCGAGCCGCTATCGTTCGATTCGTTCGCACGCCAAGGGGGGGCTGGGCGAAGTCTTTGTGGCGATCGATGAAGAGCTCGGCCGTGAAGTGGCGCTCAAGGAGATTCAGGAACGCCACGCGGACAGTCCTGACAGCCGAGACCGATTTCTGCTGGAAGCCGAAGTCACGGGAGGGCTGGAACATCCCGGGATCGTTCCGGTCTACGGCCTCGGCCGCTATCTGGACGGCCGGCCGTACTATGCGATGCGGTTTATCAGAGGCCAGCCCTTCAAGGACGCGATCGACGCGTTTCATGAGGCTGAGAAAACGCGCAGGGACCCCGGCATTCGTGCCCTGGAATTGCGGCAGCTCCTCGGGCAGTTCATTGATGTCTGTAACGCTCTGGAGTATGCGCATAGTCGAGGGATTATCCACCGCGACATCAAGCCAGCGAACATCATGCTCGGGGCGTTCGGCGAAACCCTGGTCGTCGACTGGGGACTGGCCAAGGCGCTCGACCGGCCGGAGGAACGACAGCGAAGCCCGACCGAGCTGCCGCTGCTCCGGCCCCTTTCCGGCGGGAGCAGTGAGACGCTGTTCGGCTCGACCATCGGCACTCCACACTACATGAGCCCCGAGCAAGCCGCTGGCCTGCTCGATCGTCTCGGTCCGTCGAGCGACATTTACAGCCTGGGCGCGACGCTCTACTGCCTGCTCACGGGTCAGACTCCGATCCAGGAACGCACTGTCAAGGCGCTTCTCGACAAGGTGCAGAAAGGTGATTTTCCTCCCCCGAGGGCGATCGACCGGAGAGTCCCTCCTGCCTTGGAAGCGGTGTGCCTCAAGGCGATGGCCCTTCGTCCCGAGGACCGGTACGCGTCCGCGAGGGCACTCGCCGAGGACATCGAGCATTGGCTTGCGGACGAGCCGGTTTCGGTCTATCGAGAGCCCTGGACAACCCGTCTCGCGCGCTGGTCGAAGCGGCACAAAACGCTCGTGACGACGACCTCGGCACTTTTCTTGTCGGGGGTCGTCGCACTGGCCGTTTTCACGGTCCTGATCCAGCGCGAGCAGGCGCGGACGGAACGGAACTACCTCCTCGCACGCAGCGCCGTGGACCAGATGCTCACCGAATTAGGTGCGGTCGACCTGGTGGATGTTCCGCAGATGGAACCTGTACGCAAGGTGATGCTCACCAAGGCCCTGGATTTCTACAAGGCGTTCCTGAACGAGCATGAACACGACCGCACATTGCGGCGCGAGACCGGCCGCGCGCACATCCGGCTCGGCGATATCCTGGAGATGCTCGGTGACTACGCAGGAGCGGAATCGAACTACGACGATGCCATCGACATGCTCAAGCCGCTGGTGCCGAAGGAACTGATGGCACGCGCGGACCTGGCGGCCGCGTGGCACAACCTCGGCATGCTGCTCAAAAAATCGAATCGGTTCAGCGAGGCCGAACCCGCATTTCGCGCGGCACGCGACTTGCGCAAGCTGCTCGTGGAGCAATATCCCCAGACGCCGGAATACGTGAAGGACGAAAAAGACTCCGTGTACCAGCTCGGCGCATTGCTCGCGCGGCTGCCCGGCAGGTCTCAGGAGGTCGAATCTTCGTACCTGGAAGCGATTGAAGCGGAGAGTCGGCTCGCGGCGCAACACCCGGACCAGCCCGACTACCGTCGCAAGCTTGCGCGGTACCGCAATAACCTCGGAATCTTCAGGCGCCAGATCGATCCGCGAGCGGCCCGGGCGGAGTACGATGAGGCCCTCAAGATCCACGGCGAGCTCGCGAGCAAATACCCTGCGGTTGCCGCCTATCAATGGGAGGTCGCGCGCACGCTCAGCAATCTGGGGGTTGTCGAGCAAGATGAGCGCGACCTGGACGGAGCCGAGCGATCGTTCACCAAAGCCCATGACAAGTACAAGGAGCTGACGGGTGGGTTTCCCACGGTCCCCGACTATCGGCAAGAACTCGCCACGGTCGACAACAACCTGGGAATGCTACTTCTACGGCGGAACCGTCCGCAGGAGGCCGAAACGCACCTCCGAGCGGCGCTGGCGTCTTTCGAATCGCTCGTGAAGGCATTCCCCAATCGGCCCGACTTTCGCCAGCGACTTGCGATTACCCATCGCAATCTGGGCATTTTTCAGTTCCTGGCAAACCACGATGTGAAGGAATCCGAATCCGAGTTTCAAAACGCGCGTAAACGAATCGAGCAATTGATTGAAGAGTTTCCCGATGTCCCCGAATACCACAGCGATCTCGGGCAGGCGATCGACAGCGTTGTCAACATCGTCAAGGACAACCCCACGCGGCGCGACGATGCGCTCCGGCTCCTCAACGAGGCGATCCAGCAGCAGAAGCTAGCCATCAATACAAACCCTCGGAATGTCGTGTTCCGCCAGTACCTGGTGACGGACTATCTCTATCTCGAGGCCATCCTGGGGCAGTCGAAAGACGGCGCTGCGGCGGCGAAGGCCGCTGAAGCGATTCTTAGTTTCATTCCGGATGAACCCAAGGCGTACTACGTCGCCGCGCGGCTCCTGGCGCTCGCCGCGAACTTGCAGAACACGGGGGCACCGGCCGGTTCCGACGCCGGTACTCCGGTCTCAGTGCTTTGCGATCGAGCCCTTCAGCGCCTTCGCGAGGCTGTCGAGAAGGGCTTCGGAAGGCCAGAGGACCTGGACCACCGCAGTTTCAACATCCTGCGAGATCGAAAGGAATTTCAGAGCCTTCAACAGATCCTCAAGGAGAAAGGGAAGTCCGCAGTCGGGTAGCGGTGCGATCAGCGCCCCGGTTTAGGGTCGGGCCGAACCGTGTTCGCCCGACGAGGGGACAAGATCAGTCCGCGAACGATCACATTCCGCCGAGCGGCGGCGTGAGGCTAGAGGGGCGGGCCCGCGTGCGCCCGAAGTAGTAATTGAACAGAACCGTGGTCTCGAAGTCGAACGGCCGCGGACCCGTAACGGGATTGACGAAGGCGAACGTCAGCATCGAACGTTGCCGTAGGAGGAGATTGACGCCGAATGTGAGGTCTACAACATTCGGCGTGCCTGCGGGATCGTTCGGCCGAAATGCGCCGACGTGGTTCAAGGGGACGTTGATATGAGTCTCAAACGTGGGGGCGATGGCGCTCACGAACGCGTTCGGGTCGGAGTTGCGGTAGAGGTAGTATCCAATGCCAATGTCGTTGTACTGCATCGTCACGTCATGGGGGTCGGTGGGAATATCGATCGCCTCGAACCCCTGCAGGTAGAACCGTCCGCTTGATCGGTAGTAGCCGAGGAAGGGCTGTACCTGGGCGTCGTGGAAGCCGGCGATCCCGGGTGCACCGCCGAACGCGGTGGGGCCGGTCGGCATGGTCACCGCCAAACCGCCGGAGAGGAGGTTGCCATTGGCAGGGTTTTCCAGAAGCATCACCTTCGAATAGAGGGTGAGATTTCCGAGCGCTGTGCTCGTGCCGCCGCCCCCACCCGGGACTCGTGAGTTCACGGTCAAGGTTTCGAGCGGCAGACGCAGGCCGATCGAGGCGTTGCCATCAAAGAACGTCTTCTCGTAGCCGAACAGGTAACGGTACGCAGCCATACCGCCGAAGGTCGGAGCGAGTCGGCTGTTGATGCTCTTGTCGAGATTATCAAAGTAGTTGAACGTAAAGAAGAATCGGTCCTGTGGGCGAGGGCTCTGGTTATCGGCGATCTTGAACCCGCGTGCCCACGGGACAGCGATCGTAATCCGCTGGCGCGACACGCCCGGGGCGGGTGGAATTGGGGGTTGGCCAGGGACAGGCGCGGGAGGAATCCCGGGGAACACCGCCGAGGCGAGCGCATGGACGCTCATAGGAGCCTGGTCGCCGATCATCATGGGCGAGTAGTTGAAACCAACGTCTTCGGATCCTGTGCCTACGCCCGAGGGCTGTAGCGCACCGGGAGTGTTGAGCCTGGAGAAATCGAGCCCGGACGTCGGTGGCGCAATCGTATCGGGCGCGGAGGGGGCGACCTCGCTATAGGGTTGATTGGATGTCGTCTCAGGTTGAGTGGTCGATGGCGGGATCGGGGTCGTGGTCGTCGGTGGCCGCGATGTGCCGGTAGGTCGTCGCGTCACCGGCATTCTCGGCGGCGGAGCGCCCGATTCCTCGGGAATCTGGACCCGTCTTATGTATTCATCCTGCGGGAGGTCACTGGCGGTGCGGGACGAAGGACCTTGCGTCCGCGTGAAGTCGTCGTCGGTTGGTGCGTCGTCGTCAGGACGATAGTAGGAAGGGCGTCGCGGCCGTGAGAGTCCATTGACGTTGGATGCGTCACCAGCAACGCGGTAGGACGGGCGTGGCGATTGCGGAAGTTCCGGGTCATTTGACGCATTAGCGTTAGCTCGATAGGGCGGGCGTCGCATCCGAGAGAGCCATTCGTCATTCGACGTGTCGGCGTGAGCGCTGACCGGAGCGCGTTGCGATCGCGGGAAGTCCGTAGCGTTCGAGGTATCGCCGTTAACGCGGTAGGGTGGCCGTCGCGTCCACGAGAGCCGTTCGTCGTCCGTCGTATCGACGGCCGCGCTGCGCGGCGAGCGTTGCGACGGCGGGAAATCCGTAGCGTCGGATGCGTCGGCGTTAGCGCGGTCGGGTGGGCGTCGCATCCGCGAGAGCCAAGCATCGTCGGACGCGTCGGCGTTAGCGCGGTAAGGCACGCGTCTCGAGGGTGGGAACTCTCCATCACTTGGACCGTTGGAGTTCGGACGATACGGCGGGCGTCGCTGCGCGCCGGATTCATCGCTTCTTCGGGTGTCGCCCTGAGTGAACTGGGGTGGGAGTTGCGGCCGCGAAGGTTGAGCACCCCTTGGGGCGTCGCTGCGCGGTCCGTAAGGAGAACGTTGCGCTGGTGTAGTTGCCGCGTTAGTTGGAGAATCGACATTGGCGCGGTAGGGCGGGCGCTGTGTTCGAGAGGGATCGGCGGCCTTCGGGAGGTCAGCGTTGACGTCATCGGGCAGTCGCCGCGATGGTTTGATCGCGGGGTTTTTCGGAGCGTCGGCGACGGGTCGACCACGAGGCACGGCGCTGCGGGAAGTGTCATTGCTCGCGGGATCCGAAAGCGTATCAGGCGACGAAGTCGTCGCACCAGGGACGCCCGGAGTGGGGCGCGCCACCGGGTCAGACGCCTCCACCGCAGAAGTGGCGCACGTCCAGACGATGACAGCGAGAACGCCCTTGAGGATCTTGCGCAGGGACGCTCCGCCAAGCGGGCCGGAGTTTAGCCGGCCGGCGTTCTTGCGGTCCCCAGGAGATCGCCGATGAGAACGTTTCAAGTTGCGCCCTGTTCGTTGCCAGCGTTGCGAGAAAGTGCCGCGAGAGCCCGCGCCGCGCGAGTGGCCGCCTTGCTCGCCTTGGAACTTGAACTGAGACCAAGTGAATTGAGAATGCTCGTTGCTTCTTGATTCGTTGCCGATTGGCTCGCCTTCGTGTGTTTCGCGGGACGTGGATGGACCGTCGTTTGTGGTTGCTCTGCCGCTTTGGCGGCAGCGGCTTTTGGAGTGTTGTTTTGCACGATGTCTGTGTGCGTGTTGTTCGTGATCGTGTTCTGGGCCGCGCCGGGACCGCCGATGGTGTTCCTGGGCGCACCATTGATGAAGAGTCCGAACTCGTTGCCGAGCGCCGTGATGCCGTCGACGCCGGTGCCGATCAGATTTCCTTGCACGACGTTTCCCGATGCCCCGCGTCCGAAGAGTTGAAGTCCGACCTGACCGTTGGCCGAGATCACGTTTTGCGATCCGGCGACACTCCCGCCGATTGAGTTCGACGGCGCGTCATTCACAAAGACACCGTCCCGGCCGTTGCCGAGTGCCGCCAGACCTGAGATATCGGTGCCAATGAAGTTGCCGACAAGCTGGTTGCCGGTCGCCGAAGGCGAGAAGATTTGCACGCCGACTGAACCATTTCCCGAGATCACGTTACGGGCGTTTGTCGTTGTGCCGCCAACGACGTTGCCCGGCGCCCCGTTGATGAACACGCCGTCGAAGCGATTGCCCAATGCGGCGGTTCCCGCGCTGTCCGTCCCAATCAGATTGTTGAGAATGAGATTGTCCGTCGCGCCGCTGCCCGTGATCCGGACGCCAGTCAGTTGGTTGGCCGAGATGACGTTGCGGGCCGAGGGCGCCGTCCCGCCGATGGTGTTGCTCGCTGAGCCATTGAGAAACACTCCATCGAACGCGTTGCCGAGCGCGTTGGTGCCACTCGCGTCCGTGCCGATGTAATTCCCCTCGACGAGGTTGCCGAGGCCCGTTGCGCCGTCAATCTGGACCCCGACCGCACCGTTGCCCGAGATCACGTTCCGGGCCGCAGCGCTTTGGCCACCGATCGTGTTGCCGGGCGCACCGTCCACGAATACGCCGTCCGTCTTATTCCCAAGCGCAGCCGAGCCAAGGGGGCTGGTCCCAATGAAGTTCCCCTCGACGACATTACCCGTCGAATCGGATCCGAGGATTCGCACGCCCACGATGCTATTCCCAGAGATCACGTTGGCAGTGCCGGCGCCTATCCCGCCTATCGTGTTGTTCGACGAGTCCGCGATGAGAACCCCGTCGATCGCGTTGCCCAGGCCTACCCCGCCTGATGCGTTGGTGCCGATGTTGTCGCCTACGACGGTGTTTCCGCCGCCTGTCTGGAGTTGTACCCCCGAACCGGAGAAGCGCTCGATCGTCAAACCTTTGACCGTGCTGCCGCCGCCGGTGATGTACAGGCCATTGGCCTGACTGCCAGCCTGGGACCCATCGAGAACGACGACCGGTGTCCCTTCGTAACCGGGCTGAGTGGTGGCATCGATCGTGAGCGGGTGGGTGATCGCCGGCAGCGGTGACCGCGGCTGGATTATGAATGGACCGGAGCCCGCAATGTTGATAGCGAATGTGATGGGGTTGTTGCTCGGATTTGCGTCCGCGAACTCAATCGCATTGCGCAACGAGCCCAGGCCACTGTCGTTCGTATTTGTCACGACCAGGGGATTGACCGCCTGTCCGACGATCGTGCCGACGCCCTGGCCCTGTGAGATCGTCGCGTTGTTCGGTGCGCTCAGGTTCACGAAGAACGACGGGTTCGAAACCGTAAGCGTACTGGACAACACGGGAACACTGATCGTCGCGGTGGATTCGCCCGGGGAAAAGGTGAGGGTTCCGCTCTCTGGCGTGTAATTGATCCCAGCCTTCGCGGTGCCGTCCGCAGTGGCGTACGCGACGGTAATCGTCTGCTCCAGGTTCGGCTGTGACAGTGCCACGGTAAACATCGCTGTCGCCGTTCCCGACGCCGGCAAGGGAACGCTCACGTTGTTAATCGAGATGCTACTTCCCGTGATCGGGGGCGCTGGCGAGTCGTTCGCTGTGATATCGGGCGAGGATGTTGGCGCCACGCTGATCGAAGGCGGCGCGGAGTTTGTCGGAGAAGTGTGCAACGAGCTCGATGACGTCGGCGCTTCAGAACCATTTGGGGACGTCGTCGTTGGAGTCGTTGACGGCGTGCTGGCGGGGGTCGTTGTGGAGGAACCGGCCGCGGGCTGGGCGCTGCTACTCGTTGAGGATGTCGAGTTCGACTGGGTTGCGGCCGCAGGCGCTGAAGACGAGTCCGAGCCCGCCGGAGGCGCCGAGGAATCGGCGGAAGGCTGGGTGCTGCTACCCGTTGACGGCGGCGGATTTGGCTGGGTCACAGCGACGGGTGCCGAGGATGTAGTTGAACCGGTCTGGGAAGCGGGCGATGAGTTGCTTGGCGGATCCGACGCCTGAGGCGTGCTCGTCGTGCTGGCTGTTTGTGACGAGCTTGGTGACGGGGCTTGCGAATTACTCGGTGTTCCAACGTTGATCGTAGCCGTCCCGACGGCCGCCGACGAATCGACCGTGTCGTTCACTGGGTCGATCAGTTGGACGCTGAATGTCGTATCCGACGTCGCTGTCGAGTTGCCGAGAATCGGCACGGAAAAACTCTGGGCGGTTACCCCGGGCGCAAACGTGAGAGTACCCTGGACTTTCGAGTAATCGTTCCCTGACTTCGCCGTCCCATCCTCGGTCATATACTGAACAGCGACGGTTTGGCTGAGATTTGGCTGACTCTCCGTGACCGTGAAATTCGCGAAGGAGGACGAACCCGTTTCGGGCTTCGCGATCGTGACACTATCGATCGCGAGCGACATGAGCGCGCGAGGTTCACACTCTTCCCAGTCGCAGCGCAGCACACAGCTTCGCTTTGCCGGTGCGGGCCGACCTGCACCCGAGCCGAGTGCCGGGCTGAGCCAATCTCGCCACTTACGGGAATTCATGAGACTCCTTGCTCGAAGACTGCGAGTACGCACAGCGATCACTCGGTACGCACCCCGAACGCTTGCGTGCGTGGGAGGAGCGCCGGACTCGAACGTGTCGTCAGTCGATCGCGGAAACTTCAAGGAAATGAGTCGCGAAGTGATCGAGCGTGCGGATTATTCCCACTTGAGACTTTTTTGAAAACCCCGAAACTTTGCGAGCCGCAAGTGGCGGGCGCACAGAAGTTTTAATCTGGCGTGCGAAACCGTTCATCCAAACGAATCGGAAGGGTGTGGAGTGCGCGGGGCTGTTATGGGGTTTCGCGCTGACCGGGGAAAGCCTTAACAATGTAGGTGGCCCGAGTGGTCCATCGTTCGGGGTCCACTATATGGGGATCCCAGGACAGCACCTTGTCGCCTTTCGAGCGCAATTCCCTGGAAAACGGATCGTGAGCTAAAAGGCATGGCCCCCGGGTTCTCAAACGCATCGCCTCCGAGAACTACGGACTGGGCCATACGATGACGGGCGGCGTGCTCGCGTTTGGACGCGTTTGGACCGGCTCCAAAGTCACTTTCAAGGCGGTTGGCGGCCCGGCCAAATGGGCCCCTTCACAGACGATGAGAGCGCTGCCGTCGGCGTTGGGACTCAGATCGCCTAGATGGTACCAATCGTCACCGAACCTTCCCCATGCACGATACACACGCCCGGCAGACGCACGCCGCAAATGGGAGACCGTCAATACGGCCATCGAAACCCCGGCGCGACCCCGGTAATTGCCGTGGGCCTCAGCCGGTATCCCCGGAGCAGCGACGAGGCGACGCGGGACGACATCGCTGGACGTGACGAGACGAAGTGCGGCTTCATCTCTCCGGAGCGTCGTTCGCAGCATTCGATCGCGAACGATGATCGTTGTGAGCAGTGCGGCAAGGAGCAGGGTGAGAGCCACAACCGGCGCGAGGCGGGATCGCAAACTCTGTAAACCGGAGCGAATACGCGTCTTGGCGGTCCCGAGAGGAAGGTTCAAGAAGTCGGCGATCTGCTGGTGCGTAAGGTCTTCCAGGAACGCGAGACGAAGCGCCTGACGCTGAGACGGCGGCAGAGCGTCGACGGCGGCGCGCACGATATCGCGACGATGGTCGAGCCACGCAGCCTCCTCCGGGCCGGGGCCCGGCTCGGGGACGTCGCCGAGTTGTAGTCCGCCGGGATCCGCACCAACCTTCGGGCGCCGGCCTCGCGTTCGCAGTTCGTTGAGCACACGAAGGTGGGCGATTCGGAGCACCCACGAACGAAAGCTACCCTTCACCGGGTTGAACGTTGGGGATTTGCGCCAAATGGCGACAAAGACGTCCTGGACGATCTCCTCGGCCGACGCGCGTCCCACTGATCGCGCCGCCAGTCCGAAGATTAAAGGCGCGTAGCGGCCGTGGAGCTGGCCGAGGGCATCCTCTTCGCCTTCGGCCAGCCGGCTCATCAGCTCCTCATCGCTGACGGCTTCCGGTTCGTTCGATTGTCCGTTGCGGTCCACGATCGTGCTCAATCGTCGCGCTGCGAACCTCGGTCGTGCGTGTTGGAGAGACGCCAGGCCCGTCCGGCGACCTGGAGAATACCGCGAAATCAGCCAAGAGTCGCATCCGTGATGGCTAACTCTCTACGACCTTCACGATAAGTCACGCTCGCCAGCCCCAAGAAGCTCCGAAGCTTCTCGGCCGGGATGTTCTTCATGGGTCCAGGTGCTGGAGCCTTGCCGGGCGCCGGTTGAGGGAAGGCGGTGGAACGTGCCGTGTGGAACGTCATGTGGCCTTCGACCTTTTGGAGCGTCTGATGGATATGGCCGTTGAGCACGGTGACGGATCCAAAGCGCTTGAGGAAACCCAGCGCCTGCAGGCCGTCTTCGGTCCCCCAT
Organism: Singulisphaera sp.; assembly: GCA_027451445.1. Lineage (GTDB taxonomy): Bacteria > Planctomycetota > Planctomycetia > Isosphaerales > Isosphaeraceae > DAIDJG01. Next base: position 45,388 of record DAIDJG010000013.1, on the reverse strand, counting down.
CCCCATTCTGGGTAGACGGTCCAAAGCGGAACGTGCCCGAACACGACGATCGGCATGCTCGAGCCCTTTCCTGACAGGTCGTTCTTGAGCCATGTGAGCTGCTCGGTGCCCAGAACGCCAAGCCCCTTGTCCGTCCCCTGGCTCGCAACATTGACGAGCCCCACAAAATGGACCCCATGATGGTCGAAGCTGTACCAGCCTTCACCCTGGGTCCCTTTGCCGAAGCGCTTGAGATACTCCGACGAGTCGCCAACCACGTCGTGCTCACCCGGCACACAGAAGATTGAGCTGACCTTCACCCCTTTGAGGATCTCGGAAACCGTGTCGAACTCCTTGGCGGTTGAGAGATGGGTGAGGTCGCCCGTGTGGATCAGGAATTCCGGTTTCTCGGGCAATGCGTTGATCCGCGCGACGGTCTGTTCGAGGGTCGCAACCACACTGTTCTTGTACGGCTCCTTGCCGAATCCGATGTGGCTGTCACTGATCTGGGCAAATGTAAAGCCTCCTTTTTTCGCGGCCGGGGCCTGTCCGAACGCGCGCGAACCCGGCACGCCCGCGAGCGTCCACAACAATCCCGTCCCCGCCCACGTCATGCATTCAAGGAACCCGCGGCGGTCGATACCATCTTTCGGCCGATCGTGATCACTGGAAACGGTCATCCCGCTCATTCCTGAACGCGAGTTTTCCACGAGCGCAGATCCAGCCTCGCGACCCGGATCCTGGCGAGGGCGTCTCGTCGCGACGGCCAATCCGTCAGGCCGCCCTCGCGTTCGAATACACCGGGATGATCGACTTGGATTGGGAGATTTTCCGATTTGCGATGAAATCGTTTTCGCGATGCTCACCGAGAAAGATGCTCACGATCGCTCGTGCGGAATCGTGAGGTCACGAGTCCACGAATGGATGCTGAACCCGCGTGATCGCAGCGCGTGGTGAAGTTGGCGGAACGCCAAGGTCGCCTGATTCGGACTCGGATAGCTGAGCCAGCCGGAGAACCACTCGTCCTCAGCCTGGAAGCTTCCGGAGATCGCACCCGAAAACGCTTGCATCTCCTGGAAGACTTCGGCGAGTTCGAGAAGCAGTGCTTCGTGTCCCTCGAAAGCCCGCGCCGCTTCACGATGCTGCTCGCTGGGCCACGAGACGTTCAAGTTACAACTCATGTAGTGACTGGCATCGAGCGAATCACGCAACAGCCACACTCGCCCCGTTTGGCGCCGGACCCAGAGTTTTTCCACGTCGACGGCGCGAACGGGGTCGATCACCGCGTCATTGATGCCAGGCCGAATCGTCCCCTCGTCTTGTTTTGGCTCGGGCTCAGGTGGCGATTGTGGAGGAGGCGAGGGCGTCGAGTGCGCGTTGAACTCGTTCCAGGCTGCGCGCGTGACGCGTGCCGTGCTCAGCGACTCGTACGCCTGGGCCAGAATCCGGAACGCCCACGTATCGCCCCCGGCGTCGGGATGGTGGAGTTTCGCCTTCTGCCGGTAGGCATCGCGAATCTGCTCGAGAGATGCACCCTCGGCAAGGCCGAGAACGTCGTAAGGATCGACCTGGAGGGTCAGAGAGGGCACGAGGCGTCGCTCCCAAAGCGGCGTGAGTCGCCGAGACACACCCACCGGACGCACAGCGCGTGCCGGATTCGCCTCCGTCGCGAGATCCACGTACACAGACGCTCAATCCGGCTCAACGTGACGCCCGTTCGAGAGCCGGCTCCGAAGATAGGACGCGCGGGCGACGTTCCGTTCCTCGACGCCCAGCTCGCTCCCCTGAATCTTCTGAAGGTAGGCGGGTTGCGTCTGGATGAATAGTTCGTTGATCGTCGCGATCTCGAGGTCGTCGATGAGGCCGAGGTTGATCCCCAGGCGCACGCTCGACAGCAAGAGCATCGTTTCTTCACTGGAGATCGTGTGCGCGGTCTTGAGCACGCCGTAAGCGCGGCTCACCTGGTCGTGCAGGTGCTGGCGCTTCTCGTTCATGAGCGCCTGGCGGGCCGTGCGCTCGTACTGGATCACCTGGGGGACAACGTCGGTCAGGATTCGGATCAACTCGGGTTCACTCTTGCCGAGCGTCTGCTGGTTGGAGATCTGGTAGAAGTCGCCGAAGGCCTGGGTCCCCTCGCCGTAAAGCCCGCGCACGGCCAGGTTGATCTTCTGAAGGGCACGGAAGACCTTCTCCATCTGTTTCGTCTGGGCGAGGGCGGGCAGGTGCAGCATGACTCCGACCCGGATTCCCGTCCCAACATTGGTCGGACAGGCAGTCAGGTAACCGAGCTGCGTGCTGAAGGCGTAGGCGAGATGCTCTTCGAGCTGATCGTCGAGCCGGTTGATTCGCTCCCAGACGTCGTGGAGGGCCATGCCCGAGAGCATGACCTGGATCCGCAAATGGTCCTCCTCGTTGACCATGATTGCGATGTTTTCGAGCGGACCGACCGCCACGCCTCGCGGCCCTTCGCCCGCGGCGAGCTCGCGTGAGATGAGCTGGCGCTCGACCAGGAATTGACGATCGAGGGGAGGCAGAGCATTGACGTCGAAGTAGACCAGTTCGAGATTGGCCCGCTGCATGGCCGAGCGGATGCTGCTTTCGATTTCCGACTTCTCGGTCCGGCTGGCGCGGTTGGTGAATGGAAATTCCGCCAGATTGCGGGCCAGCCGGATGCGCGAGCACATTACGATATCGCTCTCGGGCCCAGTCCCTCGTAGCCACTCGCCGGAAGAGCGTGTCAGTTCGTCGAGATTCATGCGTCGGCACCCTTCAGGCGGAGCTGGTCGCGCAGCCGCGCGGCGAGTTCATAATCTTCGTGGAGGACCGCTTCGCGCAACTGCGCACGGAGACGGAGGCGTTCGGCCGCATCAGGGCGAATCCGCGCCACTTTACCCACGTGTCTGGTCGCGCCATGGGCACGATTGAGCAAGGGCCCCAGTCCGCGAGCGAAGATGCGATAATCGTGCGGACACCCGAGCCGGCCGCGGGCGCGAAACTCCATATACTTGAGTTGGCATTCGGGGCAAGTCAAGTTGGCCAGTTCGCCGACGAGTTCGCCCACGTGCGAGACGATGAGACTCTGAACCACCGCGTCGAGCCCCAGATCCGGCGTCTTTTCGCGCGGGGACAAGCCCGACTTGCGTGCGCACGAGGCGCACAGGTGCACCTCACGGCGCTCGCCGTTGATCGACCGGGTCAGGTGGACGGTCGCCACGTCCTGACATTGCTCGCACGTCATGGCCTGGCCATCCGACCCCGGGACGTTGATTAGCGTCCCTGTTCCTGTTCGATCGACCGGATCATGTCCCGCACCCGCGCCGCGGTCTCGTAATCCTCAGCGGCAACGGCTCGCTTCAAGTCGTTGCGCAACTGAATCAACGTGGTTTGCTGCCGCGTGTTTCGAGGCGCGCGCCGCGGGACCTTACCCGAATGCCGTGTCTCATCATGGATGTTCTCGAGCAACGGCATCAACTCGTCGCGGAAAATCTCGTAATCGTACGGGCATCCCAGACGGCCGGAATTGCGAAACTCGAGGAAGCTGATCTGGCAAATGGGACAGACCTGCTTGTCTGCCGAGGTTGGCTCGCGCGCCGCGGCCCCCCCCACGATCAGCTTCTTGGCGAGGTCGCTGATCGGCGGTGCGTCCTGTCCCCCTTCGGGCGGACGCAGATGCTGGTGAGCATGCTCCTCGCAAAAATGATATTCCCGAGGCTTGCCGCGCTCGATATCGGTAATGTGAAACGTGGCCGGTTTGGAGCACTTTTGACATTTCATCTTTTTATTTGACCCCATGCCGAGGTCCGTGGCTCCCGCGGCGCGGCCCCGCCCGTTGCCGGTAAACCGTCTCCAGGAAAGTTCCGGGCGACTCCGCCTCGAAGTCTCACAATGAGCATGTCCGTCGTCTTGTCCCTAACGTGGCAAACGTCGCACGTGCCATGGGATCTATTGTAATTCAGCCCTCCGGGGTGTCAAGCAACCGAGGCGCTGCGATGAGCGAGTGCCCGCCGTCGCGCCCTTGCACGTTACGCGTTGAGAGCGAAGGACTTGGTTGCGCATTGCGGCGAGCCGGACCGGCCGCGCAGCCTTGCCGAGGGCCGGTTCGGCTGCTAAGATCGAGCGTGCCCGCCACGAGCGTCGCCTGGCCTGAACGTACGGCCTGCCGGGGCCTGGGCCCTGACCCACTCCCCGCACCATGATTGCACACCGGCCAACCTTCGACGAATTCGCCCGTCGATTCGAGCAAGCGCCCTGCGTCCCGGTCTTCCGGCAATTGACCGGTGACGGGCTCACGCCCGTTTCCGCCTTTCAGAAGATCGAGCGCACGGCTCCGTCGTTTCTTTTCGAAAGCGTGATCGGCGGCGAGAAGGTCGGCCGTTTCAGCTTTCTCGGCACGGAGCCGTTCCTTCGTTTCGAGGCGCGAGGGGCCGAGGTGTCCGTCACCGAGACCGGTCCTTCCGGCAGTCGTCGCACGTTCACTTCCACGGATCCGTTCCGCCAACTCCAGGAGCTCGTCGAACGTTATCGCGCCGAGCCCGCCCCGGGCTTGCCCCGATTCGCCGGTGGAGCTGTCGGATTCGCCGCATACGACGCGGTCCGTTACACCGAAAGACTTCCCAACACACCGCCGGACGATCGCAACCTGCCCGACCTATCATTCGCGTTCTACGACCGAATGGTAATCTTCGACCATATTCGCAAGACCGTGCTCGTGGTCGCACATGCCCATAATGAAGGAAACACTGACCCCCGCGCCGCATACGAACAAGCTTGCGCGCGCGTCGATGAGCTCGTCGGGCGCCTGGCCGCCCCGGGACCGGAACTTGGGCTGAACGACATCGATACCGACGGTCCAGTGCACCTGACACCGCGCTCGAATTTCACGCGCGAGCAGTATGAGGCGGTCGTTCGCCATTGCCAGGAATACATCAAGGCCGGCGATATCTTCCAGGTCGTACCGAGTCAGCGTTTTCAGGTCGAGACCTCAGCGCAGCCGTTCGACATCTATCGCGTCTTGCGGGTCGTGAACCCCAGCCCGTTCCTGTTCTATCTCCCCTTCGGTGATTTCTGCCTGATCGGCAGCTCGCCCGAGATCCTCGTGCGGGTCGAAGACGGCACCGTGACCATTCGTCCTCTCGCCGGCACGCGCCGGCGCGGCCGAGACGACGCCGAGGATCGCGCCCTCGCCGAACAGCTTCTCGCCGATCCCAAGGAACGCGCCGAGCATATCATGCTCGTGGACCTAGGCCGGAACGACGTGGGCAGGGTCGCGGACTACCAGACCGTGCAGCTCAGTGATGTGATGAAGGTCGAGCGCTACTCGCACGTGATGCACATCACATCCAACGTCACAGGCCGCCTCTCTGAAGGAAAGACCGCGTTCGACGCCCTGCGTGCCGGTCTCCCCGCCGGAACGGTCTCCGGCGCCCCGAAAGTGCGGGCCATGGAAATCATCGACGAGGTTGAGCCACAGAAACGCGGACCCTATGCCGGTGCAGTCGGCTACATCGATTTCACAGGCAATATGGATACATGCATAGCCTTGCGCACGCTGGTGCTTCAAGGCAAGAACGCGTATGTGCAGGCCGGTGGCGGCGTCGTGTACGACAGCGTACCGGCCGATGAATACGAGGAAACTGTCAACAAGGCTCGTGGCTTGCTCAAAGCGATCGAGATCGCGGAAGCGCAGCTTTGAACGGAATGAAGGGCGCGCTCGGCGGCCGATCGATCAGTCTGCGGAAAGGGCTTCGATCGTGACAGCCTCGCCCCAGCGTGTTGCCTCGGCGGGGTCGATCGCGGCGGCATCCCAGACGAGCGCGTTTGCCACTGCACAGCCGATCGCGTGCCGGATGAGCGATTCGACATCGTGGCCGCCGTTCGAGAGCCACGTGTCGACTAAGCCCGCGAGAAGGCAGTCACCCGAGCCGATGGGATTGACGACGTCAATCTTTGGCGGCGTTGCACGGTAGCGCTGTGAACGATGCGCGACGAGAACCGGTTCGGGACCGTTCGTGATCACGCCGCAGAGTGCGCCGTGCCGCGTCCATTTGGCGAGGAGGCCCAGTAAATCGGCCTCGCTCGGATTGTTCTTGCGCAGGAAGATCCCGGCCTCCCTGCGGTTGAGTTGAATGACGGTGGGCCAGAAACCCCAGATCGCTTCGAGAGCGGGCCCATACGTATCGAGGAAGACCGGGACCTTCCGAGCCCGAGCCGAAGCGATGAGGTCGCTGTAGAGGCCGTGCGTGATGTCGGCCGGACTGGAACCGGAGAGCGTCAGCGCCTCGACGGTTCCTTCGGCCAGGATCCGTTCGACTGATTGAATCAGCGCGGTCGCTTCCTCGACTGAGATCGAAGGGTCAGGATCGAAAAATGCCGTCTGGTCGGCAGACCCCTCGGTACGCACAGTCAGAATCGTTCGCGTCTCGGAAGCGGTCGGGATGACGACCGGGTCGAGTCCATCGTCGTTGCGTAGCAACGCTTCGCAATACTGTCCGGTCGGCCCACCCAGGAACGTGACCGGCCGCGCTCGACGTCCCAGCCGCGTAAGGGCTCGAGCCACGTTGTTTCCCTTACCGCCGACCACCGCACCCGTCGCGTGGCCGCGCACCGATTCGCCCGGCCGCCAGGCCGGCACGCTCAACGTCTTGTCTAAACACGGATTTAAGGTCACGCAAAGGATCATAGTCGAAACCGCTCACGGTTTGTCTTTAACAGAGCACCATGTCGCCAGGCGGACGGTCGGCGCTGAGGCCTCTCCACGGCGAAGGCTGTCCTTCCGGCCGGGTTCGGGGGAAGCACGAAAGGCCACTCACAGCTTCGGTGGTTTTCAACATTGTGCGGGGATTCTAGCGAAGAGCAACCATGCGCACGCCAAAAACCGATGGCGTCCGGCATAGACGACGTCCTTTTCCGCAAGCTTTGCGCAGATCGCCAACTCTCGCTGCTCCGGGCCTACCGTTTGATCTTACGCACGCGGGTCAATTCTCGCGTTCTAGGCGGTTGTGGAGGACGGGGCCGGTCGGATATCGTGGGGCCAGTTATCCACCCAGGTCCGGGTCGCGCCGCGGTTCTTTGGGAGTGTCCGCCCCATGAAGGGCCTTGTTCACCGCATCCTGCCTTACTCGCTCTCGTTTTTTAGCAGTTTGTGCATCATGATCCTGGAGCTGGTGGCGAGCCGTCTCGTCGCGCGGCACGTCGGGGCCTCGTTGACGGTCTGGACCAGCGTCATCGGCATCATGCTGGGTGGCATCTGCCTCGGCAACGTTCTGGGCGGACGGTTGGCGGACCGCGTGGATCCAGTCAAGGCAATCGGACCGTTATATGCCCTGGGCGCTTTCCTCACGTTGAGCTGCCTCTGGGTGAACGCCGCGGTGGGATTCCTTACGCCGGTACTGGAGCCGCTTCCGTGGACCATTCGAACAGTGGTCGTGGTCGTCCTCGATTTCCTCATCCCAGGAACAGTGCTGGGGATGATCGGTCCCGTAGTGGCAAAGATCGCGGTCGAGCAGGCGAAAAAGGCAGGGAGCGCCATCGGCGATGTCTACTTCTTCGGAGCGATTGGGTCGATCGCCGGCACGTTCCTGGCGGGCTTTATTCTGCTCTACGATGCACCTGTTTCGATTATTGTGACGATCGTCGCCGCGGCCCTCTCACTGCTGGCTGCCAGTTTGATCGAGGACCGGCGGTCGCAGATCATCGGTTTGATCGCCGCGATCTTTCTGGGACTCGGGTCCATCAATCCGCTGGTCCGGAGCCTGCATGTCGGTGCTTTAACCATCGGCTCGACGGCAATCAACTTCATCGCGCTCCCCGGTCATGCGCTCTCCCTGTTCCTCGCCCTCGAATGCCTGACCAAGCTGTTGAAGGCAAGGCAAGCTGCGACGCCGGATGAAGGCCCCGATCCCGAAGCGATGCTGAGCGGTGATATGGCCCTTGTGAAGCCTTCGCTCACCGACCTCTCGGTACTCGCGTTCGTGGCGAGCCTCGCGTTCATGGCGCTCGAGATGGTGGCCGGCCGCCTCGTCACGCGGCACCTCGGCTCCAGCGTTTACGGGTGGACGAGCGTCATCGGTGTCTTGCTCGGAGGTCTGAGTCTGGGCAACTTCCTGGGAGGGAAAATCGCCGACTACGTGCAGAGCGAAAAACGCGCGAGCTGGCTCTTCCTCGCGGCCTCGGTGATGACGCTGTCGATCATCGCCCTGGAGAAGCCCACGTTTCCCCTCAAAGACATGCTCGGAATCGATAAGTCGCTTCTCAGTCAGGCCATCTCCTGGAACGAGCTCACACTCCCCGGTAAAAACGTCATCAAGATGGCCTGGCCTGCCCGCGTTTTGCTCGTGACGTTCCTCGTCTTCTTCCTTCCATCAGTGACCATGGGAACGGTCAGTCCCGTCGTCGCGAAGCTGGCGGTGGAGCGATTGAGACGTAATAAACGTACGGGGACTGCGATCGGTCAAGTGTATGCGTGGGGTATGGTCGGCAGCATCGTGGGCACATTTCTCGCGGGCTTCGTGCTCATCGATCTGCTGGGAACCAAGGGCCTGATCCTGGTCCTCGCGGCTGCGCTCGCGTTCGCCGCCACGATGCTCGGCTCGGTCTGGCACGCCGCCTGGGCGGGAATTCCGCTCGGTCTGTGCGTGCTGGCGTTTTCGCCGCTGAACTTTCTGGAAAAGCGGGCCCTCGAGTGGGGCCTGCGCGAGGAGCGCGGCAACCCCGAAACCACGGAGGACGCACTCGCCTGGGTTGATGAGAGTAACTATTACTATATCAAGGTCACCAACGAACCCGACGAGGAAGGCCAGAAGCGCACCCTGGTCCTCGACAACCTGATCCACGGCTACTTCATCCTCGGCCACCCCGAACGGCTCGACTACGACTACGAGCACATCTACGGCCTCGTCGCCCACCGGGCTGCAAAGGCGAAGGAGAAGGCTGAAAAAAACGCGGGCACTCCCTGGTCGCCGTTGAAGACGCTCTTCCTGGGCGGTGGTGCGTACACCTTCCAACGCTACATGCAGCACACCTTCCCCGGCACCGACGTCGAGGTCGCCGAGATCGACCCCGCCGTCACCCGCGCCAACCTTATGGCCCTCGGCCTCCCTCGCGACACGCCGATCAAGACGACCTGGGGCGATGCCCGGCAGTTCGTTGAGCGCCACCAGGGCAATCGCCAGTACGACATCGTCTTCGGCGACGCCTTCAACGACTTCTCCGTCCCCTGGCACCTCACCACCGAGGAGTTCAACACCAAGCTGGCCAAGATGCTCGCTCCCAACGGCGTCTACATGATTAACATCATCGATGCCTATGAGAGCGATGCCAAGGCCGAGAAAAAAGCTGACCGCCGCATTAAGAACGAATCGATTACCACCGACGCCGGGAAGCAACGAATCCGCCGCGAAGAACTCGCCCGCGCTCACCGATTCGGCGGCTTCCTCGGCGCATGGGTCGAGACGGCGCGAAAGACGTTCAAGAACGTTTATATTTTCGGCACCGATGATGAACCGGGAGGGGGCTTGCGCGAGACGTTCGTGGTTGTGGTCTCCAACCAGGACCTCGACCTCGACGCCCTCGGCGAACGCGACGACGACCCGAAGTTCTACAACAACGGTGCTTTGGTGCAGCCCAAGCCCTACGGACCCGAAGACGAGAAGACGGTCAAACTTCGCTCCCGCAATATTATCCTGACCGACGATTATGCACCCGTGGAAAACCTGCTCGCGCCCGTCGCCGAGACGCGCGGCGACGATTGAGAGGCGAATTGGACGATGAATGAAACCGGCGCTCCCCCTCGACCGTTCAATCCCTGGCTGCTGGTCGCGGTCGTTTTCGCCGTCGCATGGATCGTGGGCCTCGTCCTCTTCCTGCCCCTGGGGTCGGGGCCGAGCATGCCCGCAGACTTCGCCTGGACGCTACGCGACCTCGACGATCAACCGGTCGAGTTCAAGAAGTATGCGGGCAAGCCCATCTTCCTCAACATCTGGGCAACCTGGTGCGGCCCCTGTGTCGCCGAGATGCCCTCCATCGCCCGTCTCGCCGCAAACCCGCGGCTCAAGGACGTCGCGTTCGTCTGTGCCTCGGTCGATGATTCTCCCGAGACCGTCAAGCGCTTTCTGGCGGACAAGAATTGGCCCATGACGATTCTCCGTTCTCGGGATCGTCCAGGGATCTATTACACCGACGGTATTCCCGCAACGTTCATCATCGCGCCTGACGGACGGATCGTCTCCAAGCAGGTGGGATCCATGGATTGGGACACTCCCGAGATCGTCGCGATGTTGGAAAAGATGACGAAATAGCAGTCGCTCAGGGCTTTGCAGATGAATCCTGGAAATCGACCCATCTGGATTTGCACACAAAAATCTATGCACACGAATTAATTGCGGTGCACATAAACTCGGGTGACCGACAGGCAACCGATTGCTCGGTCGCCCTTGGTTCCTTCAGAACCTCGTGACCGCCAATGCATAGTTTAGCGGGATCCTTCAATGGGCGCTGGCGGGTCGGGCGGGACGGGTAGCCAGGGACGGCTGGCGACGTCGCGGTCCCGCTTTGCAAGAGTGGAATAGTATTCGGCCCATTCCATGTGCTGGGCGGCCGCGCCTTCAACCTCGGCCCGTTCAGCTTCAGGGATCTCGCCTCGCGCTAACTGCCGTCGCATGTACAATCCGACGGTGCGCATTCGATCCGCCGTCGAAGCGTGGTAACTCGCTCCTTCTTGAGCGCTGTACCATGTTAGCGCAACCCTAGCGAATCCCATAGAGAGCGCAATCGCCGCCACCACGATCATCCACCGCCGGGTTGTCATTCGGGGGAGGGGCATGGCCCTAATCTTTCTTCGGTAGCGCAGCAAACTCGACGAGCGAAAGCGTGACAATGACAAGCGGCGGCACAACAGTGGCTGCGGTTCGCCGCAGGTTGAGTCGTGTAAAATCCGGCCGTGAGACTACGACCCCGCAGCAGCCGGTGAGGCACGCACAGCGGATGACGAACTTGGCGGATGCGGTGTAAACCGCCGCTAAGGCCACGGCGATCATCAGCGTCCGGATGCGGAAGCGGGGGAGGGGCATGGCGTGGCTCTGATCGAATGCTATAGCGGTCAGTGAGATACTGGCCGGGCATGAAACGTGATCGATCTGCGTAAGCTGTATTGTCCCAAAGGTGCGCCCGCGCAGGAAGGCCAGCGAAAGACGCATTGCTCATCGAGCGAGCGCATTTGAGTCCTTCATCAGCATTTCCCCAAAATGGCACAAGCATGGGTGAGCGAGGGCAACTCGCAGTACCTCGTTCCGCCTGGTGATGCGCAACAAGCCTGGCCGATCGTCGGGACCGATCTCGATGCACGAATCACGCCCCCGCCGATGAGGCGGCGCGCACGAAAAACTGCTGCGCGACGGATTTTCTAAGGTCGGGATCGCAAAGCACTTCAGCACGAAGTGACTGGAAAATGCTAGCAAGTTACTCGGAGCCTATAAGGTATAGGGTGCGCAGTCGGAGGTTTCGTCACCGCAGCCATCCCAACGGCCCGCCCTATTTGAACTTTTCGAAGGCGCCCAACAGTTCATGCGCGAGAATGGAAAACCTTGGATGACTGGGGTCGAGTCCGCCGGGCAATTCCCCCGGACGGGCTGGCCGTTCGAACGGACCGGGGGCATCGACCTGCGGACTCAACCCCAGCCGCCCGTCTTCGACAATCCTCTTCGAGACCAAAGCCACGCGTACGAGTGCTCGGACGCGACGAAAAACTTTCGAGAAAAGATTGTCGTAAACGCCGACCCGCGTGTGACGAATTGAGGAACGCGACTGGTAAGAACTATCGAGTTACCCGGAGCATATACATAGAGGGCAATGCGAAACCGCGAGCAAGCAAGATTACGAGCGCTGAACGGGCCAACGACCGCGAAACCTCACCACCCCGGCGCTCGCGCGCATTCGCACCCGGCAAATCCCTGCAGGACGCAGTCAACTGGCGGAAAGGAAGAAGGTAAGTTTTCTCGCCAAAAAACTCCGAAACTCCGAAACCATTGGTGCTCCGCGACTTGCGTGTTTCGGAGTTTTTCGGAAACTCCGAAACTCTGGAACGATCACCGCGTCTCTTCGTCGATTCGTTCTTCGCCCCTTCGCGGCGGACTTCACGAAAATCTCGGCAGGAGGCCAACAGTTCGTGCGCAACGATGGAAAACCTTGGGTGGTCGGGGTCGAGCCCGCAGGGCGATTCCCCTGGACGGGTTGGCTCTTCGAACGGACCGGGGCATCGCCCTGCGGCCCCAATCCCGGCCACCCGTCCGCGGTCGTTTTCTTCGATACCAAAGTCACGCGCACGAACTGTTGGGCGCCAGGAACTTTTTGAGGCGTCACTCGGCCGATGTCAGTCTACACACGTCAACGCGTCCACAAACAGGCTCCAGCCTGCTGGCGCCGTGGTTCGCACATTCATCCACTGGAGGGTCTTGTCGGCAAAGATCTTGCGCAACGACGACTTGGCCGGGACGACAACTCAGAACGACAGTGCGCACGTGCGCTAACCCATTCGGTAATTCGGAACCACAAGGCCAACAAGGGGTTCCGAATTACCGAATGGCGAATTGGGGTAGGTTATTCGGAAGGCCAAGAGGAACAACAGTTTATGACGAAATGGCAAATTGCAGCGAGCAGATGGGGTATGGCGTAGGGCCGTTTCGTCTTGGGTCGGCCATGGTTGCCTCAGTCCGAACGCCTTGGAGTGCGCGGAGTTCGCTCCCGCGGTCGCGCTGGAAAAGCCGATCGAAAGCGAGAGGGCCGGGAAGGCCGGTCGAAGCTAGGAAGGTCGTTGTCGGAGTGGGTGGGTGTCACGAAAGCGGGAGCAAGCTCCGCGCACTCCCAAGCCTTCGGACTCCTGCGGATGAGCGGCTTTTCTTTATTGAGTACAGGCGATGCGCCGTGGATTCGTATCGGATAGAAGCGAAAGCAAACGCTCGTTCCCGGCCCTCCGTGGGAATGCCCTCTTGACCGCTCTGCGGTCCCGCGGGTTCAACGCCCGCCATCCCGGATGTTCCATCGTCGCGCGTGAACGGCTGACCGCCTGCAAACCATTCGTCGAAAACACTCGAAAACCGGGATGGGTCGCGAGCAAGTAAGGACTTATGTGCGTCCGAGCGGGCGGCGGGTGCAGTTGTGAGCTCGGAATGCGCCCTTACACCTTGAGTTCCACGGCAGCGCCACCGGAGTCCGCGCTCTTCTTCGCGCCTTCGATAAACGCGACAATCTCCAGGGTCTCGCGCAGGTCAATCGGCAACTGCCGGGTCTCGAACATCGTCACGATCTGCTTCAGGAGCTCGCGATAGATGTATTGCGTTCCGACTCCTGACGTGGCAACACCTTTTTCCCCGAAGAGCGTGAAGCCGTAAGCCGCGGCCCCCGCGCGGATGCCGCGGATCGAACTGATGCGGCCGTCAGCCCACTGGCCGACGGATACCTCGGCGCCGGGCTCACTCAGACACGTGACGCGCCGGCAGCCCGGTCCCATCAAGGTGAATAACATCTCCGTGGGATGGATGCCGTAATGAAACAGCCCCGGGTTCCGCGGGTGAGTCGGTGAAGGCCCGTACGTCGCCACACCCACGACGGCCCCGGTGGGCCCCTTGCCGCCCTTCGCGGCGACAACCTCCGGCGCATAACGCAGGCTCGAGCTGGACATCAGCGGGAGGTGTTTCATCTCGGCAACGCGAACCATCTCGCGGGCATGGGCCAGTGAGCAGGCGAACGGTTTATCCACATAGGTCGGCATCCCGCGCTCCAGGAACGGCAGCGCGCGATCGAGGTGCACGCTGCCGTCGACCGACTCGATCAGGACCGCGTCAATCTTGTCGTACAACTCGGCTGGGTCGTCGAACAGCGGAACACCGTACTTCTTCATCAGCTCGACGTTCTTCGGAATCACCTCGGGAGAAATCTGCGACTTTCCCGGCACGCCCGCGACCACCTTCGCGCCCTCAACCCACTGGTCCTCGGCAATGTCGATATGATTGAGCCGCTTGGTGAATTCCACCGCATGGCTCGTGTCGAAATCCACAATCCCGAGGCGAATCATGAGCACGTCTCCCGTCAGTGGTCGCAAACGAAAACGCTTCGTCGTTCACGGCGCCAGGATACGCGACTCACCGCCACCGCTCAATCCTCACGCTCCGCCTTCGTTTGACGTGTCGCGACCGATGTCGTAAGTTGAACGGCGTCTCCGAAATCACTCGTCGTCAACCTCCCTTCGATCGGACGAGAAGACAGCCGATGCGATACATAACACGGAAGAACGTCATCGCGGCGCTGATGATCGCGATCGCGACGTTCTCCGGACCGATCCACGCCTGTCTGTGGGACTCTGACACGTTCGCAACGGAAGCCAAAGGGTTGCCGGATGCTGTCTGGATCCTCGTCGGGCGGTTTGAGCGAAACCCGCCGCTCTATTACGAGATGCGTCTCAAGCGAGCGAGTGCCACCATCGAGGCGAACGCCGACGATCTCGCGGCATACGACGACGCGGGTGCCTCGTGCGACCGGCTGGGACGGGGCGACGAGGCGATCGGGTGGATGGAGCGTAAGCGAGCCGTCCTCGACCGTCACGCCAGGGACCGGCATGAGTCTGCCGAGCAGCGCTACCGATATCTCGCGAACGCCGGGACTTTCTGGGCTCACCGCTGGATTCGAAATGGCGCCGCGCACGATCGGATCGGCGAACTCCAAACTGCACGCGACTTCATTGCAGAGGCCGTGAAACTCAATCCTAACGCGCACTTCGGCCGCGAGGTGTATCAGCTCAAGGCGCTCGACTGGATGATCGAGCCGCCAGCTTACGACGAGACGAAGGATCCGTTCGTCCCTCCGTTTATCGATTTCCAGAATACCGCCGAGCGAGCCAAAGCTCACGCGGCCATCGAAGGCCTCACCGGAATTGTGGCGCTGGGAAACGCCTGGGAAAACGTTGATCTCTTCAACACGCTCATCGCGGCCTGTCAGGCCGACGACCAGCGCACCTCGCTCGCATATCTGGCACGCTGGCGCTGTGAGGAGATGATCGACGCAGGCCGCAAATCGCTGCACCCCGGCGCACCGGACGGAAGCCGCCTCAAACAGGCGTTGGCCTACATCATGGACGAACCGACCGATTTGAAACAGTTGCGAAAAATCTACGAGACACTTCGATCCGAAGCAGAGACCTGGCACGAAGCAAGAACCCGGTTCATGCTCGAACGGTTGAACGCCGGCCGCCATCCCGATAACGACGCCACATTCTGGGACGGCTATCACGAGGCCCCTCGGCCGAGCCTCGCGTGGCTCAGCCGGTACGAGCCGATCGTCCGAAAACTGAAGGACGCTCGGGAAGCCACGAGTCCCTATCTGGTGCCACTGTGCATGACGGTCGTCGTCGCGGCGATCGGAATCGTCGCTTTCGTCGCGCGGCGAAGACGCAAACCAGCGGAGCTTTTTCCCATCGATTTCAAGATGGACGAAACTCGCTGACGCACGGGCAAGTTGAGCTCTGAATTCGATCATGCGGACTCCGCACCCGGTATTCGGATGCGAAGGAAAACGGCTGTGCAGTTCGATCGGTCGAGCCCACTTCGACGCCTACCACGTCTCCATCCGACCCGGTTGAAACGACCCTGTGTCGGTTGCGAGACCGCGTGCATTTGGTTAGCATTCTAACACCAATGCCAACGGGTACGCGCTCGGGATCGAGCGCATCCCGAAGGGGGACAAAGCCGCATTGCGTCGGGTGAGATTCGTAAGGGGCGTTGACGGCGCATGGCGACGGTATCCTCGACTCCGTCCGAAACGTTGGACCCGCTCGATACGACGGTCCGCCTGGTGACGCCGGAGCGAATCGCGTTCGAGTACCCTCTCGCCGGCCCATTCCGGCGCGCGGTGTCGTATTGTGTCGACATGATCCTGATCACGGTCCTTATGTTGGCCGCGTTCCTGGCTTCCCTGGCGCTGACGCTCGGCTCGACTTCGGGGCTCGGGCCCGCGCTCGTCGCCTTCTTTGTGATCTACCAGGGTTATGGCGCATTCTGCGAAGGGGTCTTCAACGGCCAGACGCTGGGCAAGCACCTCCTCGGTCTGCGTGTGGTCTCTGACCAAGGCGTGCCCATAACGGGCGCTCAGGCCGTACTCCGAAACCTTGTGGGCGCAGTGGACGGGTTGATCCCGTTTATCTACTTGCCGGGCTTATCGTGCATGCTGTTGACGCGGAAGTTCCAACGTCTTGGCGATCTCGCAGCGGGAACGATGGTGGTGGTCGAAGAGCGTAGACGCCGCGTTGGTGTGATCCGACTTCGCGAGCCTGCCATCGAGGCCGTGTTGCCCTGGCTCCCCATGCGAATCGCCGCAGGGCCTGAGCTGGCGAGAGCGTTGTCGGACTACGTCAGGTGCCGGCGGCGGTTCTCACGTTCGCGTCTCGAGCAGATGGCCGAACCGCTCGCTCGGCCGTTGCGCAAGCGTTTCACGCTGCCGCCGAAAGCGACGTCCGACGCCATTCTGTGCGCTGTCTATCACCGCGTGTTCCTGGGAGATTGACCAACGATGCGCGTTGTCGATCGCCTGGCGCAGCGGGAGTCGTCCTGGCGCGAGCTCGAAGTGCTGCTCAGCAAGATGGGAGACGCCCGGCAGCCGCGTCTGAACACCGACGAGATCCTGCGCCTGGGCGAGTTGTACCGCGCAGCGTGCACCGACCTGATGCTTGCGGAGTCGCACGACCTTCCGCGCGACACCGTCGCCTATCTCCACGCATTGGTCGGGCGAGCGCATAACGCGGTCTATCGGGCCCAGGGCTTCCGATTTCGAGACTGCGCCAGGGCCATCTTCGACACAGCGCCGCGCGAGATCCGGCGGGACCGTGCCGTGCGACTCTCGGCCCTGGTTTTTTACGGCAGTTTCATCCTCTGCGGCCTCATTGCGGCGGCGAGGGAAGACTTCACGGAAAAAGTGATCGGCGCCTCGTACGTCGCACAGATGGACGAGATGTACTCGCGCCCGATCAACGAAGCACGGAAAGACGCGGGCGAGCGCAATGACACCGCGATGGCCGGTTTCTACATCCAACACAACACCTCGATCGGCCTGCAGTGCTTCGCATGGGGATTGCTATTCGGGCTCGGGAGCCTGTATCAGCTTCTCTCCAACGGCATGATCCTCGGAACGGTGTTCGGGCACATGGCCCGCACCACGTACGCAGAGAATTTCTACACGTTCGTGACGGCTCACTCCGTCTTCGAGCTCACCGCCATCGTCCTATCTGGCGCGGCGGGGCTGAGACTGGGTTATGGACTGATCGAAACCAAGGGACAAACGCGGCTCGCCTCGCTGCACCGAGAGGCCAAGCGCGCGCTTCCCACGGTCGGCGCGTCGGCCGTCCTGTTCGTCATGGCCGCGTTCGTTGAAGGCTATATCTCCGCATCGCGATTGCCATACTGGTCAAAGGCGAGTGTCGCCATCGCGAGCGCCGTGATTTTGGCCCTGTACTTGAGTCTCGGCGGTCGCGCGCCGCGGGAAAGGAGCCGGCTTGTCGTACGAGCGGACGCTGGTTCGAATCCGTGAGCGGTCGTTTCTCGACGTGCTGGAACTGGCACTCCTCGTCGTACGGCGGCGGCCTCTGCCGTTGCTCGTTTCGACCGTGGCAGGCGTGTTGCCGTTTGCGGCGCTCAATTACTGGCTTGCTCGCGCGGGCCATGAATCCGCGGTTTTTTGGGGCAGCATTTTCCTCCCATGGCTCGAAGCCCCTCTCGCCACGGCCGCCCTCACCGTGATGCTCGGGGGCCTCATGTTCGGCGAGCGGCCGCGTACGTGGAGGATCGTTCGCACGGTCACCGTCTCCGCAATCCCAATGGCGTTCTATCAAGTCGCAGTACGCGGGCTCTTAATGATCATCCCCCTCTTGTATCTCGTCGTTCCGGCCCGCCTCTTGTTCGTCAATGAGGTTCTGCTGCTGGAACGCGGAGGTTGGCTGAAAGCGGGGAGGCGAAGCGGCACCCTCTGCTCCGGTTCGGGGGTCGAGTTGATCTTACACTGGCTGGGCCAGGTCTTTTTCGGGATCTGGTTTGTTCTCGCTTTTTGGTTTGGCACTGGTGCAGTGAACAGCGTGCTCTTCAGTAGTGATCTCACGTGGGATCGCCCCGGCTGGTCTGACCTCGCGGGTTTTCGGTTCCAGCTCGGGCTATGGATTGCGCTCGCATTCTTCACCGTCGCACGGTTTCTCACGTACATCGATCAGCGCATTCGCCTCGAAGGTTGGGAAATCGACCTTCGGCTCCGGTCGGTGGGTAAAGCCATGGAGGAGGCTCGAGCGTGGTGATCGTGGTCGGTACGCTCTGGCTGGCGCTCGGCCTGGTGGGAGACGCCACTCCCGCCGAGCCCGTGCGCGAAGCGATGGGCAAGGGCAACTATCCGTGGTACGACGCCAGGTCGGACTCGGTCCGCCCCCTCATGCCGGCTCGGGAGTGGAATTGGGACTGGGTCCCTGACTGGAAGTTCCCCTGGGCTGAGCGGCGAGTGTCGGGGATTGGGAGCGTCGGCGAGGTGATCGCGTTGAGTCTCGCGGGTGCTGCACTCACCGCTTTGATCGGCGTGCTCATTTGGCTTTGGATGCGGAACCAACCTGGAGTCGCTGACGAGGAAACGGTCGCCCGATCCGGACGTGCCGCGCGCGTCGAGGGTCTCCCGGAGGGTCTGCGCCCGGAGACCAGCGATCCCTGGACCGAGGCGATCCGCCGCCGCCAGCGCGGCGACTATGCGGGCGCGGTCGTCTGCCTTTTCGCTCATCAGCTTCTGACGCTCGATCGCCTTCGGCAACTACGCCTGGCTCCGGGTCGAACCGGGCGCCAACTCGTCGGCACGCTCGACGACGCCGAGTTCCGCTCCTGGGTCGAGCCGACGTTGCGCATGTTCGAGGCCGTCTACTACGGCCACCGTTCGCCTTCGGCCGAATCGTTCGAGGCCGTCTGGTCGCTCGCCCTGCAATTCGAGCGGCGGGTCGCCGAGGGAGCCCGAGCATGACCTCTGGCCACCGCCACCGACGAATCCGCGTGGCCTCGACATTGTCCCTGATCGTCGCACTCGTCGCCGGTTGCGGGGGATCGGAGGTTGAAACGTACTATGGTCGCATACGTGGCCAGAGCATCAATGGAACCGGAACGCTCGCCGAGATGTTCCGCGCGGAGGGGAATGAGGTCCGCGCTGCGGTTCGACTCACGGAGAATCTGAAGGATTGGGCCGATGTCATCGTTCGGTTTTCACCTCATCCTGGGCCGCCGTCCAGCGAAGAGGCGGAATGGTATGCACATTGGCTCGACGACGGCGAGGGCCGGCGCCTGGTTTACGTCGTGAATGATTACGACGCGCAGCACGACTACTGGACCGAACTCCTGGCCCACCTCCCTCCAAAGACGACGACCGCCGATCGTGAGCGTGTCGAGCGAAGGCAGCGGCAGTCATGGAATTGGAGTGATCATCTTCCCCACCGCCCCAAGGAGATCGCAAATCCGACGGATTGGTTCGCCGTCAACACCGCCAAGGGTCCGCCCGCACCGTGCAAGACGCTCGACGGTCCGTGGGCAAAGTCCATCGATCCCAAGAGCGCCGCGCTCGTCAGGCATGAAACGTTCAAGGTCGACGCGGAAAATGTCCTGCTCAAAGGCGACGACGAGGCCCTGGTCCTGGAATGGAGCCGTTACAATTCGAGCCGGGTGCTCGTACTTGCCAACGGGTCGTTCCTCCTGAACGGGGCGTTGCTGATCAAGGGGCGCCGCCCGCTTGCCGAGCGCACGGCCGAATGGGGGTGTGAAGAAGGACCCGATCTAAAGGTGGCGTTCGTTGAAGGAAGCGACGTCATCGGCGAGGAGGTTGGGCCTTCGATCTGGAATATGTTGCGACGCATCTGGGAATTCCGCTGGATCGCCATTCAAATGTTACTGCTCGGCCTGGCCGTATGCCTCGCACGTGCGGCGAGGCTCGGCCGCCCGCACCCCGCGATTCCGTCGGGAGCCGATCAACCCGTGGCGCACCCCCTGGCGCTTGGCACCCTCATGGCTCGAACCCGGCAGTCGCGTCAGGCCCTCGCGATCCTTGAAAACTACCGCAAGTGGCGCTTCCCTAACAGGCAAACCGGCGATCGCCTTCAGCCGTCCGACAAAGGGACCCTCGAAGCAACGCCGCTTGGAACCCAGGCCAAACTCCCCTCTCTCGAGCGTGAAGAGCGATGAGCGATACGAACCCGTCTGACCTGCCGGAAATCTTCTTCCCTGCCGACACCCCGGAGGAGCCGCCTCGGCGCGTCGCCGCATCGACAGCGGCGGCGGCAAGGCCGCCTGGCATCGGCACGGGGCCGGTCGCGGAGTGGGCGCGGCGCATCCTTGGGGAGTTGAGCAAGGTTTTCGTGGGTCAGGAAACGCTCGTCCGAGGAGTCCTCGGTGCGCTGCTGGCGGACGGGCATGTGCTGATCGAAAGCGTCCCCGGGCTGGGTAAGACGCTGCTCGTGAGAGCGCTTGGCCGGGTGCTCGGCTGTCAGTTCAACCGCATTCAGTTCACGCCCGACCTGATGCCGTCCGATGTCACGGGCTCTCCCATCTACGACGAGCGCATTCACGACTTCCGATTCCGGCCCGGACCCGTCTTCACCCAACTGCTGCTCGCCGACGAGATCAACCGTGCGCCGGCCAAAACGCACTCGGCTCTGCTCGAGATCATGCAGGAAACACGGGTCACCATCGACGGGGTGAGTCACCTGATCGAGCGTCCGTTCCTTGTTATGGCCACGCAGAACCCGATCGAGTCGGAGGGAACGTACAACCTTCCGGAAGCCCAGCTCGACCGCTTCCTGTTCAAGCTCGTCGCCGACTACCCGAGTCTCGACGAGGAAACGAACATCCTGCGCTTGCACACCCGCGAGCGCGGGCCGGACGTCGCCCTGGCCGAGCAGCTCGACACGATGTCGGGGCCGGAGGAGATCCTCGCGATGCAGCGGCACTGCGCCGCGGTCCTGGTGGACGATCATGTGCTGGGTTACATCGCCGCCTTGGTCCGAAAGACCCGCCAATGGCCAGCGTTTTCGCTCGGCGCATCGCCGAGAGCCGGAGTCTCGGTTCTGCGAGGGGCCCGCGCCATGGCCGCTCTCGAAGGACGCGACTTTGCCGTCCCCGACGACGTCCAGGAGATCGCCCTCCCGGCCCTGCGGCACCGCGTGATCCTCACACCCGAGGCCGAAGTCGAGGGACGAACCGCGGATGAGTTGCTGACCGAGTTGATCCGCTCGGTGGAGGTCCCGCTACGATGATCTGGCCCGGCCGAGCCCTGGGTTACGCCCTGCTCATCCCCGCGCTTCTTTCGCTCGCGGTTTTCGCCTCGCCGCTCATCTGGTGGGGCGTCATCGGGCTCGACCTCATGGTCGCGTTCGTCGCGCTCATTGACCTCTTTACCCTCATTGGCGCGGGGAAGTTCATGTTCGAACGCCGTTCTGGGACGGTCGCGTCGCTCGGTGAAAAGCAGGAGGTCGAGCTCATCCTGCGCAACACGGGCCGGTGGGGAAGGGTGTTGCGGCTCCGCGACGACGTCCCCGACACATTCGCCGCCGAGCCGGCCGACTTCCTCGTGCGCGTACCGGGCCGGAGTTTGGCCGCGGTCGTTTACAGCATCACACCCCGGAGGCGTGGCAGCTATGCGTTCCGACGCGTGTATGCGCTCGTCTCGAGCCGGCTCAACTTCTGGGAGCGCTCGGTGTCATGGAAGGTGCGGACCGACGTGCGGGTGTATCCCGATATCCGTCAGATCGCGCGGTATACGGTCCTGGCCCGTCGCGATAAGTTGAGCACCCTGGGAGTCCGGCGTTCGAGAAAGCTGGGCACGGACAACGAGTTTGAGCGTCTGCGCGACTATACGGAGGGGGACGAGCCGCGGCACATGGACTGGCGGGCGACCGCGCGCCGCCGCAAGTTGACGGTTCGCGCCCACCAGGTGAACCAGAGCCAGCGTCTGATCTTCCTGATCGATTGCGGCCGCATGATGGCCGGTGACACCGGCGGCGGACTGTCGCCGCTCGACCATGCGTTGAACGCCATGTTGCTCCTCGCACATGTCGCGCTGATCCGAGGCGACCAGGTCGGTGTGCTCGCCTTCTCCGACCGCGTGCGCGCCTACGTTCCTCCCGGCGGCGGCGCAGGGCGCATTCGCCGATTGGTGCACGCGGTGCACAACCTCTTCCCCGAGATCGTGGAGCCACGTTACGAGCGCGCGTTTGTCGAGCTGGAAAAGCGTTGCCGCAAGCGTTCCCTCGTGATCCTGATGACGAATATCTTTGATGATGTCAACGCCGAGATCGTTGCGAGCCATCTGGCGAACTTCGTCGGCCGCCACTTGCCGCTCGGAGTTTTTCTGCGCGATCACGACATATTCGAGCTCGCCGATCATGCGCCCGACGACGGCATCGGGCTCTATCGAGGCGCCGCGGCGGCAGCCCTCCTCAACTGGCGCGAAAAGTCTCTCGCGGCGTTGCGCCGGCGTGGTGTCTTGACACTCGACGTCTTTCCAGGCGAGCTCACAGCGCCTCTCATCAACCAATACCTGCAGATCAAGGCCAGGCATTTGCTATGAGCGGGAGTACGGAAAGGCCCAGCGCACTTGTAAAGTGGGTGCGGCTTGCCGGTTTCCAAGCGGTGGGCACTGCAACAGACCCTATATTCCGCGAGCCGAGCGGTGGGAACGCGTAGGGAAGGGCATGTGAGGTGGGTGATCACCGGAGAAGAGCGGTGATCCGGAGCGGCGAGGTACGTCACTGAATGCGTCGACTGATCATGGTTTGGCAGAAGCACGGATGAGGGCCGGATCGCTGTCGGTACCATCGAACATCGTACGAATGATTACTTTCTTGCGAAGATTCACAATGTACTCGTTGAGTCCGGCGCGGGACTTTTTTCTCTGAACGATCTCACGGATTTCATCCTGAACCTCATCGAAGCGGGCAGGGCCGGCTTCTCGACGTTCGTCGACGCGAATGATGTGAAAGCTCGTGGGACCTTCGATGATTGAGCTGATCTCGCCGACCGGGGTCGTTTCGAGCGCGGCGTTGACCGAGGCAACCGAGTATCCACCCGGCGAGGTTTGCCAGACACCGCCGCGTGACTTGTTTGGTCCGTCGCTGTCGCTCTGAGCCACCTTGGCGAAGTCATCACCGCGACGAAGACGGGCCAGTGCAGATTCGGCACGCTGGCGAGCTGCCACACGGTTTGGCGATTTGTCGACCTCGATCAGGACCTCTCGCCACGTGCGCTGTGCGGGTCGATCGAAATCGTTCAAATGCTCGTTATAATAGTCCCGCATTTCGGAGAGACCGGCTTTGAACTTTGACGCCACTTCCTGTTCCAGGTACCCGTGGGTCAGGAAATTGATCCGGTGGTTTTCGCGGATGTCGTCGAGCGACCGCCCCTTTTTGGCCAGGATTTCCCGGAGTGTTTTTTCGTCTTCCGCCTTGTGCTTACGAATCTGGGCGGGGAGTTCGCTATCGGTCCAGATCCGGTCGGCGATGTCATTCACCGCCTTGAGTTTCTTGGGGTCCTTGAGTTTCCTTTTGACTTCCTGATAGATGACGTTCCGGTCAATGAGATCCTGAAGGGTGACCGCGGCGAGCATGTTCACGCTCTTCTTATCGTTCGTGGGCATTCCCTTGAACTGGCCCTCGAGTTGATCCTTCAGCGCGTTGGTGAGCTCGGTGAACGTGATGATGTCGTCTCCCACGTGTGCGGCGATTTCGCCGGCGGGCTTGATCGCTTGAGTCTTCACTTGCGAGCGAACCGTCGCCGCCTCGCCCGCAGTGCGGGCGAGGCCGGAGTCGCGCTTGGCCCGTGCCGCCTGGGGAGGCGGCGCGGGGTCGACGGGAGTCGACGGTGCGGCGGAGGGCGGGGCCACCTCGGCTGGCGGCGGTGCCACGACCGGGGGCAGGGGATCAACGGGCGCGGGAACCGCCCCGGGGGCTTTGGCAGTGTCCGGCGGGAGCACGATCGGAGGCATCACGTCGCTGTCGGCGGTCGGCGGACTTGTGCCCCCGGCCGGGTTGGACCCAGCGCCGCTCTGACCCTTGGCAGCTTCGATTCCGTGAATTGTCTTCTCGTTCCTGGGTTGCCTCGGCGGTGGCAGTTGCATGTCGGGCATGAGCGACGGGCTGGCACCCAGGAGCGAATCCTGGTTCGCTTTGGGCAGTGCGGCACCCTCGGGGGCTGACGCACCGGATTCGGCGGGCACGAGTGAGGTGGGCAAATCCTCGCGTACGGGTGATCCGCCGGATCCTCCCGAGGTCGGCGCGGGGGCCAACTCCATGTTCGGCATCACATCGGAATCCGCACCGGGCTTCGGCTCCTTGCCGAGTGGAGGCGTGGCGGGTCCGACGACCGGAACCGTTCCTGCGGCCGGCTGCACGCCTGCGTCCCCGGCCCTCGGTGGTAACCCGGCCGGATCGATCTCCGGCATAACCTGTGGGTTGGCGCCGAGCAGTGGGTCGCTCGTTCCCGGTCCGGGTTGAGCGGGCGGCACCAGGGTCCGTGCTCCGGCGTCTGTAGGTTGACCGATGGCGGAGGCGGGGGAACTTCCTTCAAGCGAACTCATCGCGGGCGCGGGCGTGCTCGGTTGGGGTCTCTCTTCGGCCGGGGCCGAAAGCGCCGCCGGAGGGCCGTGCTCGTGGGGTTGCGTCGACGCGACCGGTCGCCCGCTCGCGACATGAGGGCCGGCCGCAGGATTCGCGCCCGGAAGAGCGGCGATATTACCCGTGGTCGATGGGGATGCCGTAGCCGCGCTGGCAGAGCCTCCGCTCTCACCGGGCGAGGCCGCGACACTTGCGGTAGACATCGTCGATGGATCACCCATCGCATCGGGAGGGGCGGGTACAATTGCTCCACCCGTATTCAGAGGCGCTGAGATGGTCCCATGGGCCTTGTCGGCGAGGAGCGCGTTGGCACCAAGCGAGGGAGCTCCCTGATTGATGGTTTCGGATATCGGCGGCACTTCCGGCGGGAGTCCGACGGGTCCCCCCACACCCTGGCCACCCCGCTGAGCGACGCGATCGCGCGCGCAGCCCGCGAGGGCCAAGATCAGGAGCCCGGCGACGACATGACGGTTCATTGGCGGTTTCTCCGTCCTTGGAGACTGGGGAAGCGTCACCGAACAGACAGCGCGCGAACGCGCATCGGAGACGCAAGGAGTCGCTTCGTGTGACTCAGATCGAGAGGTGAAATACCGAGGGGCGCGATTCGGCCGCTGGCACATCGAGAATGGCGTCGGCAGAGTACCTTCGACCTTCACATGCTGCAAGAGCGGTTTGGCGGTTTACGACCGGCGTTTGCGAGCATGGATGGCCTATTAAGGTCCCTTTTTGACCTCAATACAAACGCAGAAGCCCGATTCAGGCCGGACTGAGCGACAGCGAACGCAGGGCATCGGCCATTTCACCCGCAGTTTTCCAACGTGCCTGGGGGTGCTTCTCCAGCGCCTTGCGGATGATGCGTTCGAGTCCCTCCGGAACGTCCGGGCGAAATACGCGCAGCGGGACGGGTGGGTTTTCCAGAATCAGAGTGTACGCGTCCGGCTGGTGGGGATCGAAACCCAGATAGGGGTACCGCAGGGTGAGCAGGTAGTACAGGGTTACCCCCGCGCAATAGATGTCGGCGGGAGCTTTGAGCTCTCGAAAGGCGCGGATGTGGTCCGGCGACAGGAAGCCGACTGATCCTCCGATCACGCCCTGAGCCGTCAGGATCTCGAACTCGGCATTCTCTCGAAAGCTCTTCGCCAGTCCGAAGTCGGAAAGCTTGACCTTCGGACGATGCCTCGGCCCCATGATCAGGACATTCGACGGCTTGACGTCCCGATGCACATATCCCTTCTCGTGCGCGTATTCGAGCGCCGAAAGAAGCTGCCAGCCGATGCGCACGGCCGACGCGACGGCTAACGGCGCCGCGTCCTTCAAGGCTTCCGAGTTCGATCCGTTTTCGACGTCAATCGCGGTCTTGCTGCCTCCGGAGTCGCGCGCCGAAGTCTCGCTGAGCCAGAGCAGGGCACTCTTGCCGGCAACGTACTCCATGATGAGTTGCATCTGACCGTCGACGTCGATCACGTCGTAGAACTGAACGATGTTGGGATGACACTCACCGTTCGGCATGAGCAAGTCGCGCAGCACCTTCATTTCGCGGCGGAAGTAACTGCGCGCGCGCTCGCTTGCTCCGGAAGTGGCGGGAATCATCTTGATGGCCACCTGGCGCTGGTGCTCGAGATCCTTGGCAAGATAGACCTCGCCCATGCCTCCGCCGCCGATCATGCGTTCGATCAAATAGTCGCGATCGGTCCTGGGAAAGCGCCGGCTCTTGGCCTGGCAGACGATGCAAACGCGAGATGGAGAGGGGATTGGCTGCCGAGGAATCGGATGTCCGCAACCCGGACAACGGAGGCGCGGGACTTCCTGGTTCTGCGGCTGTTCCACCTGTACCACCAACATGCTGTCACCCGCCGCGATCACATCGCCGTGGCGGAGTTGGGTGGTATCGACCCTCAAGTTGTTCACCTTCGTCCCGTTCGTGCTTCCCAGGTCGACGAGGGTGCAACACGATGGGTTCAAGTCGATCCGGAAATGCTCACGAGAGAGTAAGCGGTCCTCGGGTAAGGGGAGCCCCGCCTGAGACGAGCGGCCGACGACCAGAGAAACGTCGCCTTGCGCAGAATGGACCTCGCCCTGATGCGGACCCGACTTGACCTTGAGGACAACCTCCATCCCAGGCTCCAGGGGTGAGGCGCATCGTTGTCGTTGACACTCGCTCCCAATGAATCTTAATCAATCAGCCCGGCGATGAATACGCTATTGGCCAATTCGGTTCACAATTCCTCACTCTCGGGTGTTAGAGTCTGTCCCGGAAGTGGAGCGGAGCCGGAAAACGGGGACTGGCTCCGAGTCTTCGAGGTGCCAGTCCCCGTTTTCCGGCGGAGCGTGAAGCGTGAAAATGGGGACAGGCACCGTCCGAAGACGTCCGGAGCCAGTCCCCATTTCCACGCTTCACGCACGATTGGGACAGACTCTTACTGACCGAATCGTGCGGCGGCCAGTTCACGCAATCCGCGAAGGTCGAGCTTACCGGTGCCGAGGATTGGAATGGCCTCAACCGCGAGGAAGCTGTCCGGCGAGGGGATCCACAATTTCGGGATTTCGGAATGGTTAAGCTTCTGACACAGTTGCTCTGGCGACATGCCCATATCCGTGTAGACCACAACAAGCCGTTCACCTCGCTTCGGGTCTGGCAGCGACGTCACCGCCACGCATTGCTCAGTCACTCCGGTCGTACGAAGGATGGCTCCCTCGAGGCCCTCGTGGGGAACCATCTCGCCACCGATCTTCGAGAACCGGCTGAGCCGGCCCGTGATTGTCAGGAATCCGTCGGCATCGACGAACCCCAGGTCCCCGGTGCAGTACCACCCGTCCTTGAGGACCTTCGCGGTAGCCTCCGCGCGATTGAGGTACCCCACCATGACCTGGGGCCCTTTCACGTGAATCATTCCTTCCGTCAATGGGCTGAGTTCGGCACCCGACTCGGGATCAACCGATTTGATGTAAGTGCCCGGCAAGGGCGTACCGGTTGTCCCGAGCCGATTGCCCGGAACGGTCCGCCCGTCGGGTGTGCGCTTGTTTCCCCGCTGGTTGACCGCGACAACCGGCGAGAGCTCGGTGCAGCCGTAGCCTTCCATCGGATCGATCCCGAGTTCCTCCCGAATGGCGGCGGCCAGCTCGGGCTTGAGCTTCTCCGCCCCCAACAGCAAGTGGACGAGTTTACCGAAGCTCTCCTTCCCGGCCTTCTGGAGATAGAGCCTCATGAATGTGGGCGTGCCGACCAGCATCGTTACGTCATGCTTCGCACACAGGTTGCCGACAATGCGCGCATCGAGCGGATTGTTGTGGTAGACCACCCGCTTTCCGAGCGTGAGCACCGTCCAGATCGTCACGGTGAAGCCGAACGAGTGGAAGAATGGCAGGATCCCCAGCACGCTTTCGTCAGGCAAGAGGTCGAGATGCTGGTTCATCTGATGGACATTACTCAAGACATTGCGATGCGACAGAACGACCCCCTTGGGGTCTCCCGTGGAACCCGACGTGAAAATGACGGTGGCAGTCTCGTCCAGACTCTCGCGACGCAGCCCCGGCAAGAACGTGCCAAACGCACTGATGGGCAGCACTTTCGCCACGAAGGCCGCGAACGCCTTGTCGAGCAATGTGACCTGAGCAGGCACGTCTTCCAGGTAAATGAGCTTTCCTTTGGGCTCCAGCTTGAGCTTCTCGAGCGCCTTGCGGGACGTGACGACGTGCGTGATGCCACATTGGTCGATCGAGGAATCGATCAGGTGCTGGCTCGCCGTGTAATTCAAATTGACAGGGATCTTACCCCAAAGCGCCAGCGCCAGATTCGCAACGGACGATGGGACAGCGGGAGGGAGGAGCAGCCCCACGTAAGGATGGGGACTGAGTGCACGAGCCAGCACGCGTCCGAGAACGATCGAGCGCAGCAACGTGTCGCTGTAGGTCAGACGCGCTCCACTGCTGTCGGCCATGGCCGTTTTCTTGGAACTCGCGCGCGCGGCGACCGCGAAGGCGCGAGGAAGCGAGCTCCATCCGGCCGGCAGAGGAGTCAATTTACCCCCCGGCTCGACGACCGTGGATTCGGCGGTCTGGGGGCTCGCTTGCACGGTCATTACTGTGGCTCCTCGTCCTGACGTACGGGGACGCGCGATGTCCATCGTCGCTTGTTTTACGCACTGACACCTAGGCCGGAGTAGGCCGCATCTTGACGGTGAAGTACCGCTGCGACGGAATTCGTTCAAGTCCAGTCTGTGTCTGCCGATCTGATTCGGCCTGCAATCTCGCTCCAATCTAGCCAATCCGAAACGCGAGGTCCAACGTCGATTCGCGACCCGACTACTGCAGCAGCGCCGGCACAACGGCGGGATTGGAGCCGAAATGAAGATGCGCGTAACCGGCGAGAAGACCACCAATCTGAATCCCGTCGGGCCGGGGAGCCCCATCCGACCGCACCAATCGGGTCGCGTAGCACAGAGGCTGGAGCGGTTCGAGCGCGGAGTAGTGAAATTCGTGGCCGCGCACGGATGTGCCCTGCGGCCCCAAAAGGGTTTCGTTCTCGGTCTCGATCGTCACATAGCCGAGTGCCTGGAATCGACTCTTCATGACCACCCGGACAGGAATGAGCCCCCAGACAGCATGATCGTGCCCCGAGCCGTCCCGCAACGTCTGGGCGCACGCCATCAGTCCGCCACACTCCGCCAGAATCGCGCCCCCTTGCTTGTGGTACGCCTGGATCGATGCACGGAACGAGTGATTCGCGGCAATCTGCGACGCAAAGACCTCGGGATAGCCGCCCCCAACGTAGACGAGGTCCACCGAGTCCGGAAGACCGGGGTCGTCGAGCGGCGAAAACGGCACGAGCTCTGCCCCCGCCTCGCGTAAGAGATCGAGGTTGTCTTCGTAGTAAAAACAGAAGGCGCGATCGCGGGCCACCGCCACGCGGACCGATCGCGCCAAGGACGCCCGGGTGGACTCGTCCTCCGGAGGCGCAAGTCGGGGAGGCCGGGCCAGCGCGAGGAACGCATCAACATCGAGAAATGACTCAGCAGCATCCGCCAAACGCGACCAGAAATCTCCGTCCGGTTGGAATTCCTCCGTCGTGACCAAACCGAGGTGGCGCGACGGAATCGACAGACGCTCGTCTCTCGGCAAAAAACCCAGCGGTTGGCATCCCCCGGGCAAAGCTGTCAGCGCAGGGGCGAGATACCCGTTATAGTGCCGCGCGCTGCCGACACGATTGGCCACCGTCCCAATCACGTTGACCCGCTCGTCAAAAGTCCGGAAGCCGTGGACGAGCGGCGCGATCGAACGCGCAAGCCCCCGCGCGTCGACGACCAGGGCGACCGGCAGGTCCCACAAGCGGGCCAGATCGGCCGTCGAGCCAGCCTCGTCCAGAGCCCCTCGACCGTCGAAAAGGCCCATCACGCCTTCGATGATCGCGACGTCCGCGCCTTGGACGCCTCGACGATACGTCTTCGCGAGCCCTGGGGGATCAAGGAGCCAGGTATCGAGATTGCGGCTCGGCCGGCCCGTGATTCGGCCATGATGGCCGGCGTCGATGAAGTCGGGGCCAACCTTGAAGCCCTGAACCCGATGGCCGCGCCGATGCAGCGCGGAGAGCAGGGCGAGGACGACGGTCGTCTTCCCCGATCCCGAATGCGTGCCGGCAATCACGAGCGCGGGGGTCTCTTTAACGGTCGGCATCACGGGCCTTGCGAAACAGGTGCGCGTAACCAGAATTGTAGAGGTGACTTTCAGACCCGTTCGAGTCCTCGAGCATCGGGCCGACAATGATCAGGGCCGTCCGCGTGATCCCGGCTTCGGCCATGCAGGACTCGACACTTCCCAGGGTGCATCTGAGGATCTGCTCGTCAGGCCACGAGACCCGGTAAGCGACCACAACGGGCGCATCGAGACCATAGTGCGGTACGAGCGCCGAGACGACGTCCGGCATCTGCGCCGCGGACAGGAAGAGAATCAGGGCGGCTCGATGCGCCGCCAGCGCCTTGAGGTCTTCCGATTCCGGCGTCCCTGTGTGACCCGCGGCGCGTGTGAGGATGACCGTCTGCGTCTTACCCGCCGGCGTGAACTCGAGCCGCAGGGCCGCCGCCGCGGCCTGGAACGAGCTCACGCCCGGAACAACCTCATAGCGAATGCCCAGCGAATCGAGCCGTCGCATTTGCTCGGCAATGGCACCGTAGAGGCTGGGATCGCCCGAGTGGACCCTCGCGACGTCGCGCCCATCCGCAGTCGCCGCGGCCATCAACATGATGATCTCATCAAGTGTCATGCTCGCGGAATTGCGCACCTCGGCACCGGGAGGCGCATACGCGACCACCGCCCTTGGCACGAGTGAGCCCGCGAACAGACAGACCGGACAGCGCTCGATGAGCGTACGTCCTCGGACGGTGATCAGGTCCGGATCGCCCGGCCCCGCACCGATGAAGTAAACGGTACCTGAGTGGAAATCGCGCGCAGGCATCATGGCAGCGTCATCCCCAGCATGATCAACGCCACCCACACAAACGGCCACGTGATGAGGAGGCCAACCGCCGCGCGATGGGTCCAACGTCGATGCGAATCGAGCTCGGTCACGGCTCTGCCCTTCGGACTCAGGAACCGCAGCGCCAGCGCCGCCAGAAACGGAAAGACGCCGATGAATCCGGCGTCGAGGAGTTTCGCGTTGTGCATTCGAACCGGCACCAGCACAACCATCATCGCGATCCAGTAGAAGCCGATGATCAGCCAGGCGACCTCGGCCCAGGTGTAGTGGCTCTGAGTACGCGCCGTTGGATCGGTCGCTCGGCGCCTTCGGGCGAGAACCAACGGGCCGCTCATCGCGAGTCCCAGCCAGAGAAAAACGATGCTGATCACGACCAGCACGACAGTCGTAAGGAAGCTCGGGGACGGCCAGAACGCCCGGACGAGGAGCGCCGCCAGGCTATAGCCAACGACCAGGGCCGACAGGTCGAGCACTCGAAAGCCGCATTGGGGCAAGCGGTCAGTCATCGGTCGTTCACGCCACTCCGATCAATCGAAGATGCGACCTCAGCTCAGGATCACCATTCCCAGCCCGCACTGGATCGGCCACGCCACAGCCAGCAGCAGCCCCAGCCGATTTGTCCACGGGTGGGACGCGGTCCGTGCGGCCTGTTCGGGCGGGACGGTCACCCACGTGCTCCAAACCACGCCCAGCGCGATGATTGATACGATGGCAATTCCCGCGAGCAACGTGATCGAGACCAAACCGTTTCGCTCGGTGGGCGAATCTCCATCGGCGGATCGGATGAGCGCAGAGACCAACCAGGGACATCCAATCAGCGCCCAGAGCCAATCGCCAACCTTGGGATACCCTGGTGCGCGACGCACGTAGCGTCGCACGACAAAGACGAATGGTCCCGCCGCGGAAAGAGCGATCCAGGTGAAGATTCCCCAGATTGCGACAATGCCGAAGCCGGAAATGGCGACGGGCACGACCGTGCGAACGTGGACCGACGACACCGCGGCTCCCGACACGAGCGCGACGCCGTCGAGCAAACTGAAACCCGAGGGATAACCCGCAACCGGCGGATCCGAGAGCTCCTGCATGTGACACCCCCGGAGTTGACTCACCCGCTCGGCGGGAATCTTTCGGTGCGTCAAAAAACGCCCGCACTCGGCGGAAGGATCGTACTCGCTCTATTGTATCGGGGCCTCAAGGGATGAACCACGCCCGCTCTCACCGCAAAGGGCAACCCCAACAGCACGATTACACCAAAACGACAAAACAGAAGACCCCCGCCGTGGTCCGACGAGGGCCTCGTTTTGAAACTGGGCTGCGCGCGCGCTCCGGCGATCAGCGCCCCGGCCGACCCGGTGGGCTTCCCATCATCATCATCGCCGAAGAGCCGGACCCCTGCGATTTCTCGCGTTTCTTGGTCGACTCCTCAATCTCCTTCTTGTAGTTCGACTCGATATCGAGCCGAACTTCGTCCATCGAGTCGCTGGCCTGGTTGCGCAAGACCACAGAGCCATCGGGCCGCAGCAACAACGAAACGGCCGGCACCTCGAAGAAGTTGACCGAGGCACCCACCTTGGGCATGGCCTGGGTACCGCCGGCACTATCGAGCAGGATTTGACGCGAGTTGAAGTCGATCTTCGTCGACTTCTTGCCCGACCCGTCGGAGACCGGAACGTCCGTCGTACGAGGTTCACCGATAAT
Source organism: Singulisphaera sp. (assembly GCA_027451445.1). Lineage (GTDB taxonomy): Bacteria > Planctomycetota > Planctomycetia > Isosphaerales > Isosphaeraceae > DAIDJG01. The sequence continues at coordinate 12,593 of DAIDJG010000013.1, read as the reverse complement.
ATCGCCGGGAGACGCGTCAAACGTTTTGACGACCGTCACACCGTCGTCGGGGTTCCATTTCGTAACCTGGAACTGCACGGGCACGACGTCGGACTTCTTCGCATTGGGCGCGGGCTTGTAGGCATAAGCCGTAACGTCGGCCGGCATCGTCACTTCTTCCGAGGGCTCGCTCCACGGCCCATACAGGGTCTTCTTTTTGGTTTCGACCCCCGGGTTCACGTCTTCACGTTCGAAGTTCGGGTTGAAGACGACAATCCGGACCCGATACCGGTACGTCGTGTCGGGCTCGGCGGTGAAGTCCAGCGAGCGGATCATGATGGTGTCCGCTTCGGTCTTCGCGAAGTTGGTGTCTTCCCCGGTCGCGCCCATACCACCCATCATCCCCATCATGCCCATACTTGAGCCCGTCATGGGCATTCGGGGCATCTGCTCCTCGTTCATCCGGCTCATCGCCATGCTCATGCTGGAGCCACTGCCGCCCATCATCCCGGCCTCACCACCCGTGGCGGCCGCTTTGGGAAGCTCTTTCTTCTCTTGCGGAACGAGACTGGCGATGTGCGCGCGTTCCCAGTAGCCCGCGCGGAGGAATGGCAAGGGGTCGACAAGTTCAGCGATCCGCACGTCGTCCGGAGTCATCTCCTCTTCTTCCTCGGGCAGATTATCCAGGATCTTGTCGTGCAGCTCCCAGTTCGGCTGCTCCCAGTCGGACCACGTACCGTCTGCCTGCTTGATCTGCCGCTCGACATCCAGGCGCTTGTAATGGGGATGGGCGACCTCAGGCCGTTTCAAGGCCAGGAGATAGTTGTCGCAGAGTTTCTGGTGATCGAGCGTCCCCGTGATCACCACCCAGCGCTGGCCAACCGTGGTTTCCTTGTACGGGCCGCCTTCCTCTTCCTGGGGTGCTTCTTCAGTCTTCGGTTTGTCCTTGTCGCCACCGCTGAACTGAGCCCTCAGCCGTTTGGCCTTCTCTTCGAGTTCCTTCTTCTCCTTCGCCTCCTCCTCCTTGCTCTTGGGTTTGTCGGCCGACGCCATTCCCGGCATCATGCTGGAGCTCCCCCCCATCTGGCCACCCCGCCTCTTCTTTTTTTTCTTGCCGCGCCGAACCTTCGTGTCCTCGTCCGCACCCTTGCCGTCGTCCTTGATGCGCTCGCCCGTCTTATCGAGCTCGTACATCAGGACGCCGCCTCGGCCTGGGTACGCATAGAGCTCGCTGACGGCGATCAGGACGGGATCGTCGCGCAGCAAACCAGCTCCCGGCTCGGGTGAGACCCACGGCTGACGCGCCTTGAAGTCGCTCGCTACGAGCTTGGTCGTCGCTTGCTTGTCCACCAGGGCCGTGAACTCGGGCTTCTTCAGCCACTCCTCCGAGAGCCGCTTGAGGATGTCGTCCTCATTCTGATTGCGCGTGATATTCTGATTGGCCGCCTCGGCGGCTTTCTTGACCTGTTCGGGAGTCAGGTCGATCTTTTCTTCGGTGGCCCCGGTAAAGAGCAAGAACGCGCAGAGACCAGCCGTCAGGCCAACCCCCACTTTCTCGCCGTGACGCAGCGCCAGGCCCTTCAATTTTTCAGCAGACGCATTGGCCATGGTGGACACTCCTCTCGACGCAGGTTATGAGCAAACAGCCGGCGACCCTCGCGGCCCGACCGTTGAATGTGGCGTTGCGATTCAAAAATGTGACGGCCGTCATCATTTCTTGGGAGTCGCGGTCTCGGGCTTCTTTTCCGCATCTTTCGCCGCTGAGTCGTCTTTCTCCTTGGTCGGCGCACTCTCGCCGGCCTTGGGAGCAGCGGGCTCTTCCTTCGCCGCGGGAGCGTCAGCCTTGGGAGCCTCGTCCTTCTTCGCAGCGTCAGGCATTTCGGCTTTCTTGGCAGCGTCTTCCTCGGCCTTCTTGGGCGCATCGCCCTCCGTCTTGGCCTCGTCCTTCGGCTTCTCGTCCTTCTTGGCCTCATCGGTCTTGGCCGGCTCGGCGTCGCCCTTTTCGGGCATAGACTCGGTCTTCGCGGCATCGGTCTTGGCGGCATCCGCCGGGGCAGCCCCCTCGGCCGCAACGCTCGGCTCAGCCGGGGGCTCGGGCGGCGGTGGGTTGTAGAAGCGGGCCTGACCGTAGACGGTCACCTCAACGACGTTGAAGTACGGATCCTGAGTCGAGTGCGTGTTCTTGACCTTCTCGCTTTCCGACGCACCCTCCTTCCTCACCTTGCGCTTGTCCGTACCGCGCTTGTCGACCCCCGATTTCGTGGTTGTGCTCGACGAAGCACCGTAGCCCATCGCCCCACCGGGCGGACGCATACTGCCCGCATTATACATATTCATCATTGCCGAATTACCGCCGAACGCGGTCACGCCTCCCCTCCGGCCCATCATTCCCGGCATCATGCCCATCATGCCCATCATGGACCCAGAACCGTACCCGCCGTAGCCGAAGTTGGGCCCCTCGCCCTTCTCCGGTTTCACGATGCGCTGGGAGGGCTTGGACATCTCGAACTCTTTGACCTGGATCGCCATCGGCGAGTTCTCCAGGGCGACGAGGAAGTCCTGGATGTGGTCCTGCTCGACCGAGACGGTCAGCGAGACCGGCATGATCTTGTATTGGGCGTTCGGATTCTGGGGTTTGAGGTAGAAGATCGCCTCGCCGTCCGGATCTTTCCCACCGCCGCTGCCGCCACCGCTGCCATACATACCCATCATCGCATTGCCGGGCCCGCTTTCAGCGGGGCTGGACGATTCAGCCGCGGGGGGAGGCGGGGCCTTGGGATCGGTGATGGCCGGGGCTTCCTCCAGCGTCTCGCCGGAGGCCAGGGAAACTTGATCTTGCGCGGCGGAGCTACCGACTTCGAGCGCCTTGATCTCCTTGATGATCGCGCCGCTCCAGTCCTTGGCATTGTGGTTCACTTCCCCGACCACTTCCAGCAACGTCCGCTGGATCCAGAGCCGCTCCTGGGCGGCCCAGACCTTGCCGAGGTCCGGAGTCTTTTCGAGGTTGAACTTCGCCGGCCTAAGCAATACCTCCTCCGGCGGCGCGGAGACCACTCCGCCACCGTCGACGTAATCGAACGGGCGGAACGACTTGTAGACCTCGGTCACGAACTTGGGATAGGCCTCGACATACTCGATGATCGCACGCTGAACGACGCTCGCGTCCTGGTTCTCGGGCCAAGTACGGCCCCAGGTGTTGAACCGGTCCTGTACGATCTCCGGCCAGGTCAACAGCGGCGCCTGGACGGCGTAAAGCTTCTTCCATGAGCTGAGCACGTCCTTATTCAACTCCGTTGTCTTCGCGTCGACGAGAGGCTTGTACTGACGATTGATGGCAACCCCGTTGGCGTACTGCTCCACGTCCTTCTTGGCGCCTTTGATTTCGTCGGTCTTCTTCTTCGCCTCGTCCTTGATCGGGCCGGAGCCCACAGCGTAGGCAATGATCGGGAAGAGCAATGAGATCCCGAAGGCGATCCAGAACCGATATTTGATCGCCTGCTTGAGAATTTCCTTCACTTGGTCCATGGTCGCACTGGCCTCTCGGATTCAGCAGCGTTTGGAGGAGGTCCCGGGAACGACTTCGAAGACACTCGAGATCATTCCAGCCGGCGTATTTCGCGGTAGAGCGGCCGTCCTGGACCGGTTTTCGGACCCGGCCCAGGACGGACTCACAATCACTTCGGTGTCGCGGGCGGAACCGCCGGCACACCACCCGGCACCGCAGCCGGAGCACCCGGCACCGCAGCCGGAGCACCCGGCACAGCTCCCGGCATCCCCGGTGTCGCAGCCGATTTGGTCAAGGCGTTCTCCACGGCTTTCGACTGTTCGAGGGAGGCTTTCTCGATCGTCGACTCATCGATCCGCACCTCCGATTGTCCCGTCTGCGCATCGATGAGGTCCTTGGTGATGGCGGCGAGTTTGGTCTTGAGTTCCTCCTCTGTCTTGGGAGTCTCCTCGGGCGTCGGCGGCTGCCAGACGAACTGGATCAGGAAGTCGGTGCGCGTAAGCGTCACCAGCTTCTCCTTCTCCTTCGCGTCAGCCATCCCGCCGGGCATCATCCCAGGCATCATTCCCGGCATCATCCCGGGCATCATGCCCGGCATCATGCCGCCGGACCCGCCCATTCCTTTCATCATTCCGCCTTGCATGCTGCCCGATCCACCGCCCATCATCGCGCGTTGCATCGCATCCATTGACCCGCCGCTACCGCTACCGGCCGCTCCCTCCGTCACAGCCGCAGTTGCCCGGTCAAGGAGCGGAACCGCGTTGGACGACAGGTTGTTGTTCTGTGCCCCCTTTTCGCTGGTCCACTCCCGTTCGATCGTGAGCCACGCGAGGGTCACGTGGTTGACGCCGTAGAGCCGCAAGTCGGGCGCATTGAGCCGGGGAAGAACCTTCTTGACGAGATAGAAGTACGGTCCGAACTCCGTGCGCTTCGGACTGTCTTCAGGAAGGCTTCTTTCGGCCTTCGAAGGAATCGGGTTGTAGTGGTGCCCCACGATCTGCACGATCCAGCCCGAACCCGCGGGGGGCTTGTCCCGATCGAGCGGGTGTACGAGTCGCTTGAGGTCGTCGCGTGGTCCAACCGGCGGAGCCATGCTGAACCACTCGGCCGCCACGTCCTTCCGCCAGACGGGCTTGATCAGGTCCACGTGGACCCGCAGCTTGTCGATGATCGGCACGTCGCTCGGCCGGTTCGGATCGAGTTTCAGCTCGGCGATGGGGTTCGGAAGATGTTCATTGATCGTCTTCAAGAACGCCGGCCAGCGCCCTCGGTCGGTCGGATCGGGAACAAGCGCCTTCCCCTCGTCGAACTTGGCCTGCCACGCCCCCTTGGCCGTCCCGAAGTCCGTCTTGAACTGGGCGCCCTGTTGCGAGGTCGACTTGGCCGACTTCACCGCGTTGTCGAATTCCGGTTTGATGACCGTCGCCAGGACGCTGTAATCGCCCATGAACAGCCCGCCAAACCCGACCATCAGCAGCGCGGAGGCCACCAACGCCCAGGGTTTCTTGGCCCGAATGAGCCGGATCTGTTCGATCTCCGGCGGCAAGAGGTTCGTTCGCAGCCCGCTGCGTGCCAGTCCCTGAACCCCCAGGCCGTACGCAACTCCGAACGACGCGAGGTTCTCCTGGAACTGAGGAGCCGTCTTGACCTCCTCGCCAACCATCTTGGCAAATGTCTCCAGCTTCTCGACCTCGTGGCTGAGGTTCTGCTGGAGGAACTTCTGCAAGCCGGGGAGCTTGAAACCATTGCCCAGGCCAACGATCTTCGAGATCTTCGCCGAGCGGTTGACACTGGAGTAGAACCCGATCGAACGATTGATCTCGCTCGCGAAGTCGTTGAACACCCCGCGCATCGCCGTGAAGATCGAGCGCGGATCGGGCGCCTTGGTCGCGTTCCGCTTGAGGTGCTCGGCCTTGGCGAACGTGAGCTTCAGCTCCTTGGTCAATGCCCGCGTAAAGTGGTTGCCGCCGATGGGCACGTTGCGCTGCCAGATACGGGTACCGTCGGTGATGATCAGGTCCGTGTTGTCCGCCCCGATATCAAGCAGGACGACGGAGTCCTTCGACTCACTCCCCTTGATCTGGTCGAACGTGATGAAGTTGTAGAGCGCAATCGGCCCCATCTGCACCACGTCGACCTCGATGCCCGCAACCCGAAACGGCAGGATCGCGCGGTTGATCTGGTCGCGTTTCATCGCGAACAGCCCGACCTCCGCCATGGTGAAGTCGTCGTCGCTGGCCCCTTCGTCTTCATCACCGATCTGCTGGTAGGCCCAGACCACCTCTTCGAGCGCGAAGGGAATCTGCTGCCTCGCCTCGAACTTCACGATGTCCGGAATGCGCTTCTTCTCGACGGGGGGGAGTTTGATGAATTTGACGAGCCCGGCCTGTCCCGGCACCCCGATTGCGACTTTGCACCCTTTCAGGTCGTTCCGTTCCAGGAACGTCTCGAGCGCCTCGCGCACCAACTGATCGGGGTCGGCGTCCGGCTGGCTGAGAATCTTGGGGTATTCCACATAGTCGAAGGCCTCCGCCGTCACCTGGTCGGGCGTCTCGCCAGGGACGAGCTTCAACGCCTTGAGTGCCGCTTGGCCGATGTCGAGCGCCCAGACGGCCTGGATTTTCGCCATACAATCACTCTCCTCTGGCACCCGAACGGGGCCGCGCGCGGGACACGGGTTTATCGCGAATTCGATCGAAGATTAGCACGAGACAGGTCAAGAAGACCGGCGCACACGAAGCGAGCCGGGAGCAGAATCACGCTAGCACAGCAGACTCTCCAGCGTCAACGCAGCCGCCAACCTCCTGCGTCGCAACACCTTGCAGTCAACCCAGGACCGGTTCGACGCGGGAGGAGCTGCGGTCGGACCGCACGATGAAACGGCCTACGAATTGGACGCTCTGCGGCAATCAAGAGTTCCACGGACCTTACGGTTTCTCTCACCGAATCAGATGCAGCCGCCAAGGCGCCAACTCCACCCGACCCATGCGATCGCTCTAGTTTAACACACGATGGGGCCTACGCTTCGCTCAATCGTCAAAGTTACCGGAGTCGGGTTTTACGGCCTACACCGATACGATGACTGCTGCCGGACAGCCGGATGTTCGGCGGGTTATCGTGAGTCCTTCATATCAATTGCGTTCGCGGGGTCGCGGCTTTTCGCGACGGCGATGCGGGAGCGCTGGCGGTGCGTGGCGACGGAATCGGACGCGTTTACGGAAGGAGGTCGGTCGCGGTCGCGCATCGAGCATCCGAAGTCGATTTGGATCCGACCAGTCCGCCAGGGCAGGGAGGCGCAACGACGTTGAGCAGTCACCCTCTCCGAGCCATGCGACCGGCGCGCGATCGAAATCCCTTTGTTCCGACGAGTCAAGAAAAATAGGTTGGAGAGGTCGCGGGCGTTTCCGATAAGACCGTTGATCGGAAATGAAGACCCCTTACGTACCAACGGGTTCCGAATTTCCGAATTTCCGATAAGCGATATCAGCGAAAGTGAAGATACCGCGCCTCCACGCCATCTAATTCGTGATCCTCGAAGCGGTAGGGTCGGCACGGAACAGCCAGCGGTCCGAGACAAGAAACACCTCCTATTTTGTATATTTTCTGCAAACATCCGCATCTTACTTCGAAAACGGCTTCCGAAATTTACGAGAAATCCGAAATATGGTGTATGACTCTTGTCCCAACAGGATCCTCCGATCTCGTCTCGTCTCATCCTCATGACGCCGATCGCGAGCATATCGGAATTAATATGGCAGCAAATCCTCGGTGCGATCGTACCAATACGCGTCTTCGTTTCCTCCGCCGACGGTGACCTGCCAGACGAACGCGGCGTGCGATGGAGGCGAGTGGAAGAACGGTCTGTTCTGCAATGTTTTGGCGACATGATGAGCCGACCCTCCGATACCGTTTTTCGACCGACCTTGGCCCCCTGGGATGAGGCCGGCCGGTGCGAAACGTGGCATCTGAACTAAAGACCACTTAGTATACGGCCGCGGGTGCCGAATATTCGGAAAAAAATCTGGCGGCCTCAAGGATTTCGCAGTTCGTCGCCGGACGCCGAGTGCATGCCGCAAACTGCGTAGCGTGGGGCTTCACCCGTTCGATGAACCCGCTTTGCGATGAGAACTCATATCGAGCGCTCGAAGCGGAATTGAAGCGGAATTGGGCCGGGTCGCCCTGGGGGATCGCTCTCCCAGGGCTCCCACAGATCCAGACGTGCCCAATTAAGGCATCTGGCTCGTCATGTCACAATCGCTGCGGGACGGCACTTTGAGCGGAGCGCGATCGCTGGCGGAAGCGGGTAGCGCTTCAGGAAGCGATTGAGGCGAGCCCAAGTCATCCGTCCGCCATGCCGTCGCCGGCGTGACAGCCAACGCTTCCAGAGCCAAGTGGCGCCGGTACGGAAGCGACCCAGCGCATTGGAGTTGCCGGTGATCCCGTAGTACGCAAAGTGCCCCCTTAAGCTTCTGACTCAAAGTCCGGTGCTGTTCCCTCATCGGCTGGTGACGGTTGACCCGGCACCATTCCGAGAGGGTTTTCAAGCCGCGGCTGAGGCGGCTCGTGGACGTCTTTCGCTTCACGACGAAAGGCCCCAGGACATGCATTGCGAAAGGGGAAATCGGACTGAACATGCACTTTGACGGGCGTTCTTGATTGTTTGAATTGATGCTATCGACCGAAGCAACCTGGCATGAGATGCCCTCTCCTTCCTTGCGCGATGCATATCCTGGAGTCTTTTCCCGCCACGCCAAGTCGTCGTGCGTGAACGGATTGGCCAGGCAAAGGAAGGAAATAACCGCTGTGATACCTACTCTCCTTCGACATGGCTCGAAAAAACTTACGCTCACGCCAATCATCGATTAAATCCGGCACCCGAAGCAGATATGGCATTGCTTTCGAGCGTAATTGCCCGATAACGGATGATTCCGAAGATCCCTTGCTTTTTTTGTTTGCCTTTACACGGTACTCCTGTCTATCATCCCCCCCATTCGTTCAAGCGAGCCAATCGTCGATTCGCACGGGTTTCGCCAATCGTCGATCGTTTCGCGCCCGATACCGCTTGCCGGAGCCTCCCGGCGATACCTCGGCGCCTGCGGCGCCGGGTCTGAACCGTCGTCGCAATACCAGGCCACTCTCCGCGCCAGGAGACGTGTTAGGGATCGTATTGTCTCGTCACCACCGAGGAAGCCGCCATGAGCCGCCGGATCCCCTCGTCCGTCCGCCGCCTTCGGCGCTTGCGCGCCCTGAGACCGATGTTTGAGGCGATGGAAGAACGTGTCATGCTCTCCCGGTCGACGGACCCCGCTGGTCCACTGGCGATTCTCGGTGCGGGCCCGCTTGCGAACCATACCGCAACCGTCGTCTCCGACGCTCGCGTCCAGGACAACGAACGCGTTGCGACCAACGTCGCCCTTGCCGGCCTCAGCGATCCAAGCGTCAATTCGAGCGCACCGGTCTGGACAATGGCGGGTGCGTCGACGACCTTGAACGTCTCCCTGCCGAGTCTGGTTTACACGACGGTCGTCACCACGACCTACGAGTCGGGATCCGCTCCGGTCGTCACCACCCAGGGGCCGCCCGCGAACGTGCCGTTCGTCGCCACGATCGATTTCGGCGACGGTACGCGCCAGACCGGCGCGGGCGTCAGCTTTCAGGTCCACGAGACCATCCGGACCCGCGGCGGGGTCGACGGCCAGCCGCTTCAAACGATCGTCGAGTACACGCGTAGTAACTTCACGGTCAGCGCGGCGCACGTCTACAAGCACGCTGGAAGCTACGCCGCGAGCATCAAGGTCGATTGGTACGGCGATGCCGCCGGCACAGAACAGGGAGTCGGCACGACGGGCACGACGGTCCACGCGACCCGCATCAACCCCGCGGCGCTTCAAAGCAACGTCGCTTCGATGCCGCCCGCCCATACCGCTATCCCGGCGCGGCACGCCGGCCATCACGCGAAACACCCCGGGCTACCCTGGCTCGCGTCGGTCTGGTCCGCGTCGGTTCAGGCCCGGACCAAACGGTCGCATTCGCCTCATTCGCGAGCTTCAACGCACCCATCGTCAATCAAACCGTTGGACTCATCCTACACGGCGAGCCTGCAAGGAGAAGAATCATTCGCTGTCATCCAAGGGTTTTTCAACGGCCTTGATTTCGGCACGCAGTACAGCGAGGACGAGGCGGGCACTTACTACATTTCCGGGGCTCCACTCGACCTCACGCTTGCTCCTCAGTTTGACTTTGGCGACGGCCTGCCCGTCGGCGGCGAGGGCGCAGGCAGCGTCAATTATTCCGTGAACACCACATACGAAGGGAGCAATGGATCCCTTTCATACTGGGAGCGCGATGTCACTGATATCTCAACCTTCGGGTACCACGGCTACTCCGACGAAGGCCCGTGGTCGGTCCAGGCGATGTTGACCGCGAACGCGACCCCAACCGACGGCGATCCGAGCCTTACGGCGTCCGGGTCCGGGACCCTTGATGACTCGGATGTCCTCACCGGCCACGACGAAACCCTGGCCGCCCTCGAACACCAAGCGTTCACCGGCGTGGTCGCCGCGTTTGACGACACGTTCGCCGATAATTCGGCAGCCGACTTCACCGCCACCGTCGACTGGGGCGACGGCACGACCAGTATCGGGACCGTCGTGGGTACGGGTGACGGATCGTATGTGGTCTATGGCACTCATGCCTACGGCGAGGATACGGAATACACCGCCACCGTCACGATGAGCGAGGATGCGCCGGGCACCGGCCAGGCCTCAGCGACCGGGCGCATTGACGTCGCCGAATCCGACCTTGGATTCGCGACGACTCCGAGCATCGCGGCTTTCGAGGGCATGCCCGGCCTCTTTACCGTGGCGACGTTTAGCGATGGGGGTCTGATCGATCCGTCCGACGATCTCACCGCGACCATTGATTGGGGTGACGGCACCACCAGTGCCGGCACGATCACCGATGACCACGACGGTATGGCGACCGTGTCCGGTACGCACGACTACATCGACGAAGGCTCGTACGTCGTTACGGTCACGGTCGGATCCTCGGGCGCAGCGGGGAACGACACCGTTTCCAGCTCGACGACCATGGACGTCGCCGAGTCGGACGTGCTGACGGCGAATTCGTTGACGATCACGCCGGCGGAAGGCCAGTACGTCGGTAGTGCGGTCGCCACGTTCGGCGACACATACACGAACAGTCCGGCGAGCGACTTCACCGCCAAGATCGACTGGGGGGACGGCACGATGACGGCGGGCGTCGTTTCCGGCGGCGGCGGCACGTTCTCCGTCACGGGCGACCACAGCTATGCGGACGAGGGCAAGTACGCCACGGTCGTCACACTGACCGAAAACGCCCCCGGCTCGGCCACGGCCACCGCGAAGGGGGTAGCGCTCGTCGGCGAAGCCGACGTCCTCTCCGCACAATCCACGACGATCAACGCGGTGGAAGGGCAACCGTTCACCGGAATCGTCGCCACGTTCGCCGACGCCAACTCGAACGCGCAGGCGAGCGAATTCAGCGCGACGATCGACTGGGGTGACGGCACCCTCACGGAGGGTATCGTCACCGGCGGAGGCGGCATGCTCTTCGTCTCCGGTCCGCACACGTATCGCGACGAAGGGCAGTACACTCTCCATGTCACCATCGCTGAGCTCGAGCCTTTAGCCGCTTCGCTGACCGCGCCCTTCACAGCAACGGTCGCGGACGCGGACTCCCTCACGCCGCAGCCACAGACCATCACGGCGAACGAGCACCAGGCGTTTTACGGTACGATTGCGACCTTTCTCGACGCCTACGCCGGGAACGCGCCAAGCGACTTCACGGCGACCATCGACTGGGGTGACGGCACGACCACGGCTGGACGCGTTTATCTTGACGGACCCATTGGGGCACTCACCGGAAATGAATTCGCCGTCTTCGGGAATCACGTCTATTCGGATGCCGGAGTGTACTCGGCCGTCGTGACGCTATCCGACGACGACGGCGCTTCGGCCTCAGCGTCCTCGACGGTCGACGTCGCCGAATCCGACCTGAGGCTATGGGGCGGTGGCCCATGGAACTTCGTTGAGGGCCAAGCGCAAACGGTGACCCTGGCGGGCTTCAGCGACGGCAACGACGCCGACTCGGACGACGGCTACTCGGCGACGATCGACTGGGGCGACGGAACGACCACTGCGGGGACCATCGTCCTCCCCTCAGGTGACGGCAACGGCTCCGGAATCCCCGTGGGCCAGATTCAAGGCACGCACACGTACGCCGACGAAGGTTGGTACACGGTCACTCTGACGTTTCAGACGACCCAGGCGCCGGCATCGGCACCATTGACACTCACGATGCCTAGGTATGTCCATGAGGCCGACTACTTCACGGGCCAGCCGCAGACGATCAATCCGACAGAGCAGCAGGCGTTCAACGGCGCCGTAGCCACCTTCACTGATGCTAACACGGCCAACACAGCCGACGACCTGACCGCGACCATCTTTTGGGGCGACGGCACCACCACGACCGGTAACGTCTCCGGCGGGGACGGCCTGTTCACGGTCTCCGGCGAACATACCTATGCCGACGAGGGTGAGGACAATGTGCAAGTCTTCATCGCCGATCCCGACGGCTTTACGGGAGCCGGGACGACCTCACTCGCGGTCGTCGCCGACAGCGACACGCTGACGCCGGAGCTGACGACCCTGACGCCGACCGAAGGCACAGTGTTCAGCGGAGCCGTCGCGAGTTTTGCCGACACCAATACCGCCTCTCCGGCCAGCGATTTCAACGCGACCATCGACTGGGGCGACGGCACCACCACATCGGGGATTATCGACGGGGGAGCGGGCAACTTTACGGTGTCCGGCACTCATACGTACGCCGACGAGGGCCAGTTCCCCGTGGTCGTGACGTTCGGCGAGACGTATCCCGATGCGCCACAGTCGAGCGCCCAGTCGACCGCAAACGTCGCCGATCTCGACTCGTTGACCCCCGAGCCACTCACCTTTTCGGACACGGAACCCGCAAGCATTACCGGCGTCGTGGCGTCGTTCTTTGACACCTATGCCGGCCACGCCGCCAGCGACTTCACCGCGACCATCGACTGGGGCGACGGCACCACCAC
>DAIDJG010000012.1 GCA_027451445.1 Singulisphaera sp. | reverse complement strand
CATCTGTTCTTCCGACTCCAGAAGTACGTCCATGACGGGCTCCCTCCCGGTTGATTATCATCTGAGTTGTGCGCACTCCATCTGGCGAAATAGCTTAACCGAGGAGCTGTTCCTGGTCACCGCTTTTTGGGATCGCACCCGATCCTCTCCGCGATCTTACGAGACATCGCCCAGCATTCGCACCGAGCCCTTAAGGAGGGCGGTGTTCCCGCAAGGGAGATCCGCAACCTTTCCAGTCAAATCACCCTGCTTCGAAATGAGCTTCGGGGTTCGACGTTCCACGAAGTATCGCTCTGGCTCGATGAACTCCAGCGCGCTGTCGATCGCGAACTCGAAACGAGTTTTGGTCGAGCCCTCGTGGCTTGATACGGAATCGGAAACGTTGAAACGATACGAAGGGCGAGCGTTGAGTTCCGCGCTGACCATGAACCTGCGCGCAACATAAGGCTACTTACCGCCTGAGCCGTCAGACCCCCGCAAGCCCAAGTTTCCACCATACCGGCCTCGCGCTCCCAGAGTCGTCGCACCCGCATGAAATTGCCAAAGTGATCGGCACGCCGGCCTAGCGCCGCCCCGCGCCTTGCGGCGTGGATGCCCCATTGGTAGTCTCGCGCTGTTCATGGTGCGCAGGCGTGCAAACGCGATAAGGTGCGCCACGCATTCCGGGACCCGACGTCGAAGGGATCGAATGATTGACGCTGCCCTCGGCTCTGAGGACGCCGCAACGAAGGAACGCGGGGTGCCAAGAGCCAGGGCTCTTTCCTCAATTCTGCAACGCATCAACGACCCGTTCGCTTTCCGAGCACGCCCGGACCTCGCCCCCTTCGTCAATTGGAAGGAAAACGCCACAGCGCCGATCCACCGCTGGCTCCGCTATCGCGAAGCGTATTCGCCGCACCTCATTCGCGCGCTGGCTCTCGGAGATCGGATTTTAGACCCTTTCTGCGGCTGCGGCTCCATCCTCATTGGTGCAGCACAGGAAGGACTCGCATCGACCGGGATCGACGTCAACCCGCTCGCTATCTTCGCCGCCCGGGTGAAGCTGACGCCGCTCTCGAAGCCGCAGTTGCTGGCCATTCAGTCCTTCGTTGTTGAGATGGAGCCAAGAGTTGCCGGGGCGGCGCCCTGGCCGGTGCCTGCGCTGGGCATCGCCTCGAAGGTGTTCGAACCGGACATCCTGACGACACTCTTGCAGATCCGAGCGCTTTACGAGCACGATTTCGCTTCGGACCCGGGAGCGCGGGATTTTATGCACCTCGCCTGGGTCGCCATTTTGGAAACGGTCGGCAGCTACTTCAAGGAAGGCAACGGCATCAAGTACCGCAACAGGAAACGCGTCAAGTCGGGCTACATCCTGCGGCCGGAAGGCCGCTGGCAGGACGAGCGGTTCGGCCCCGACCAGCGAAGGTTCACGATCGACGCCTTCCTCGCCCACGTGAAAATGATGCTCCACGACGCAAGGTTTTGGAAAAGCGGGTGCTGGAAGGATCAAGCTGCCATCAAAGGTAGCGTACTCGACATGGACCGGCTCCTGCTCGGCAGGACGTTCGACTCGATCGTCTTTAGCCCTCCGTACGCCAACCGATTCGACTACTTCGAATCGATGAAGGTCGAGCTCTGGTTCGGCGGGTTCGTCGACTCGTACCACGCCACCAACCAGCTCCGCAAGACGTCGCTCCGCTCCCACCTCGCCGCCGACCTCGCGCGCCCCTACGCTGCGATCGAGCCGCTGGAGAAGCTCATCGACCTGATGGACCGCGACGCCAGCAGTTGGCGGATGGGCGTCCCCAGCCTGCTGCGCGGCTACTTCGACGACATGCGCACCACGTTGAAACACTGCCGCAACGTGCTTACGAGTGGACGTTGTCACATCGTTGTCGGCAACTCCGCATTCGCCGGGATCATCATCCCCACTGATGCCTTACTTGCGAAAATCGGCCTCGAGTGCGGTTTTTCCAGGGCCGAGATCCTGGTGACCCGGCACCTCACGGTCGCCCCCCAGCAGCGGAATCAGCTTTCCAGCCTCGAAGACCACATGCGCGAAAGCGTTGTGGTTCTTTCCTGATACACGACAATCCGGAGAAGTGACGGTGGATCGATTGCAGGCCAGTCTGTTCGAGGATTCGGAACCGCCGACGGTCCTTGAACGCCCCGACCTTTTCCGCGTCGTCCCTCGCTTCCCCCACTTCGACACAATCACCAACGGTGATCTCTTCTCGCTGAGCCTCAGCAATAACACCACCGCGCTCACACACAGCCTGCACCGTTTCCCGGCTAAGTACGTCCCGCAGATCCCCGCGTGGGCGATCGAGGAGTTCGCCGACCGGAACTCCGTCGTCCTCGACCCGTTCTGCGGCTCTGGGACGACCCCGGTCGAAGCCCTGAGTCGCTGCGATCGGGCGTTCGGAGTCGACTGCGACCCGCTCGCCTGCCTGATCGCGAGCGCCAAAACCTCGGCCGTGCGGTCGCCACGAATTCAGGCGCTGGGCGAGGCGATCCTGGAGCGCTGGCAACGTCCCGCGCCCCGGCTCGTTCCTCCCATGCCTGACCTCAACAACTTCGGCCACTGGTTCACCGAAAGCGCCTGGGGCAATTTGCAGTCGCTCCTCGCCGTCATCCACGGCCTCACCTGCAACGATGACGAGCGGCGGTTCCTCTACTGCGTCTTCAGCTCGATCCTCCGGTGGGTCTCGAACGCCGACGATCAGACTCAGAAGACCTACGTTTCCGGAACGCTCAAGAAGAATCCACCCGAAGTCCGCGCAACGTTTCGCAAGGCCTTCGAACGCGCACTGGCCGGCCTGCGCGAACAGGAGCTCGCCCGCCTCCCGACCTCGCGAGCGACCGTGATTCAGGCCGACGCCGCCGACATCCCGCTCCCCTCCAACTCGGTTGATCTCGTCGTCACCAGTCCGCCGTACCTGGACTCGGTCGACTACATGTACAACTTCATGCTGGAATATTTCTGGCTGGGACCTCTCCTCGGCGTGAACGACCGCCAGACGTTCAACCGCATGCGGCGCGGTGTGATCGGGGCAAAGAATCCGCTCGATGCGACGCCGCACCTTCCGGTGTGCCTGAACGACCTGATCGTGGAAAACGACATCATCCCGGCCCGCCTCGCCGCCACGCTGGCCTACTGCGACAGCATGGCGCAGCATTTCGCCTCCGCCCACCGCGTGATGAAGCAAGGCGCCCGCTACGTTCTGGTCATCGGCAACAGCCACTCAAACAAGGGCGTCCTGCCCATCCACGACTCGCTCATCCGCCTGGCCGCCGACGCGGGATTCGCCTTCGAGAAGGCGTTCGCCTACCGCATCCGCCGCCACTACATGAAGTTCCCCAGAAAGGGACGGGGCGGGATCATCACCATGGACTGGGTCACCGTCCTGCGGAAATCCCGACGCAAGCCGTCCTACCCACCCCGCCTCCCGTTGCCGGATTTCACGCTCCACGGCGACGACGTCGCGAATTGAGCCTCGCCACCGAATAACGCGAACGGCGGAAAAAGTTTACCCACCGTAAACCTCACGCTCCGCGTGAGGAGGCTCCTCGCGCGGAGCGTGAGGTCTACGACCTTTCGCCGCCGGATAAGCGGAGAGGCCTCAAGAATTCTCTTCAATGGGATCGAAGTCCGATTCAGAGGATTACGAATACCGCCGAAGTGCCGGTTTACTTTATCGGAATCCATGATTTGAAAAACCTACCCGGACATCATCGCGATACTTCAGTAATCTCTGCGCGTACGTCCCAGACCACGGACGCCCCGCGGGAGAAGGTGGACACATGTGGTTAAGGCGTTGTCGGTGCGCTTCAGGTCCAAGTTCCGGAAACCCGGCCCATCGATCGCAGATCCGGGTGAATGGGGGTTGGGGGGGAAAGTGACGTAAAGGCAATCCCTTGTCGAAGGTCGTCGGGCGAACCGATTCCCGTCTGTAGGCTGCAAGCGTTGGGAACCGCGAAAAAATAACTTGAGCAATATTCCGGGGACTCTAAGACTAAGCCAATCTCAGAACGAAGAAACGACCGATTGCTCAAGTTATTCTTTCGCGGAGCCTTAACCGATCGGACTGATCAGGCTCGTCAACTCATCGAGTTGTTGACCGTGCTGAACGTGCTGCTGACGCTCGTGCCGAGCGTGGTGATGATCGTGATGCAGGCCACAAGGATCAGAGCCAGCATGACCGCGTACTCAACGGCGGTCGGACCGTCTTCGCTGACCAGGAAATGACGGCACTTGGAGATCATCGATTGCATTGGAGTGCTCCTTCGGTTCGAGAAACGGAGGGGATGGTTTCCGCGAGTCCAAGCCATACCCAACAGAGCACCCAATCAAGTCTTTAAGCACGTGCAAACCCTAGGTCACCGCCCGCGCCGTTGCCAAGTCGCGTTGCGTTTTTCACACGCCGACGTCGAATGCCCCCTCCCGTACCGGCCGCACGCTGTTCGAGCAGGGAATCTCATAATTCCCCGTCTTGGGAGAGTCTATAGCATCGTTACCGGGTGGGTTCATTGGCTGGAGCAGCGCAGACGCCAACGGAGAACATCGGCGCGCACTACTGGTGTGCTCGATCGCTGATTCCCCACCCCCCCACCCCCCCCTTCCCAAGGGGGGGAGTAAGAAACGCGTGCGCGTCTGTTCAAACTCCCCCCCTTGGGAAGCTGGCCACCCGACACTTTTTACCCGGTGGCCAAAAAGCACACCGCGAATGGCTGAGCTTGCTGGGGAACGAACAAGGCTATGTTGGCTGAAAAACAGCCA
>DAIDJG010000011.1 GCA_027451445.1 Singulisphaera sp. | reverse complement strand
CGGATCACGTTAGACTCTGTCCCAATAGGGCGGGAAGCGAGAAATAGGGACTGGCTCCGGACGTCTTCGGACGGTGCCTGTCCCCATTTCTCGCTTCCCGCTCCGCCGGAAAACGGGGACAGGCACCTCGAAGACTCGGAGCCAGTCCCCGTTTTCCGGCTCCGCTCCACTTCCGGGACAGACTCCAAGCCTGGCGACTCAAGTTCCTAAAAATGAACCGCTGAGACACGTGTTGCAGTGCCTCGAAAGCGCGATTCGTCGGTTATGAGCCCCAAGTTCGAAATAGGTACCTCCTGGACGACCTTGGCACCGATTTCGCGCGGCCGTTGCCCCACGCCCGCACCGCAGTTAGACTCCGGCTTCGTGTCCGGTTTCACTCTTCTTCCCAGATCGCAACGGCTCACGTCAGGGGAACACCATGCAGATTCCGCACGTTTCCGGCTCGATTCGCAACGCGTTACTGGCCCTGATCGTTTACGCCGGGTTGCCGGTGATCGGCGCGCAGGGCGCGGATCCGGCGTCGAAGGCGAAGGTCTACGTCGACGACGATTACGGCTTCCGGGTCACGTATCCCGGCGGCGGTTGGGAGCGCGGGACGGTGGGGGCGGTTGCCGTGCCTGGCGAGCTCTGCCGGTGCTGGTCCAAGGAAGGGATCCGGACGATCAACGTCTTCCGCCAGAACCCCGGGAAGGCGTTCACGCCGCGGTTCCTCGTCGACGAAAGCGCAAAGTCGATGGAGACGCAGCTCGGGGTACAAGTCAAGCAGAAAGAAGTCCGCACGGTCGGCGGCATGAAAGCCATGTGGCTGGTGCTCACCGGCAAGGGAACCGGGGGCGCGATCGACGGCCAGGGGAGCGTACAAACCTCGCAGCACTGGGTCGCCATCCCCCGCGAGAAGGACGTGATCGTCCTGCTCCTGACAACCGCCGACACCAACTTTGCCGAGGACGAGAAGACGTTCGACGCGATGCTCAAGACGCTTGAAATCTCCGGCAAGCAGACCGACGAGCAGCGTGCGTCGAAGTAGGAGACTGATGGGAACGGGTGTCGCACCGCCTGACTCGTGAAGAACCGATGCGACACCAATCTTGGCTCTGCTACAATGAAGGGTGTCTCCATCCCCGGAGCCGCCCATGCCCTTGCTCGACCATTTTCACCCGCCGCTTAGCCGTACTCATCCGTGGCGCGCGTTCCACGCCGCGTGGGCCGCCGCGATGGCGCGGCTGCTGAACGCGGGTGTGTTGCCCACGGGATATTACGCCGTGCCGTTCCTCGACCGTGAGGGACCGGTCGAGATCGACGTCGCCGCGCTCCGGGAGTTCAGCCCGGAGTTCAACCTCAGCGACGTCCAACCGTGGACCCCTCCAGCGCCCGGCCTGGCGGTTGCCGTCGAGTGGCCAACGGCGGACGATGTACGGGTGGAGGTATTCGCCGACGAAGGAGATCCGCACCTGGCGGCAGCGGTGGAACTGGTCAGCCCGCGCAACAAGGACCGAGCACGAGCGCGTGAGGCGTTCGCCGCCAAGTGCGCCGGCTACCTGAAGCGTGGGTGCGGCCTGGTCGTGATCGACGCCGTGACGACGCGGCGGGCGGACCTCCACGCCGACCTGCTCGCGGCCCTTGGGTCCGAGACGAGCGCGACGGTGTCGGTGGCTTTGTCGGCCGTGTCTTACCGCGCGGTCGCCGGACGAGACGAGGAGGGCTGGCTGCTGGCATGGCCGGCAACGCTGGGGATCGGACAGCCCTTGCCCACGATGCCGCTGTGGCTTGGCGGCGAGCTCGTGGTGCCGCTCGACCTGGAAGCCAGCTATTCGGCGGCGTGTGAGGACGTGCGCATCCGGCACGCTGGTTAGGGCGATTTCGCCCCTCGGCTGCGGTTGAAATCGCCCCTGTCTCCGGAGCCGCTCATGTCTTTCCATGCGCACCGCCCGTGCTTTAGCATGGAATGTAGGGAGGATGTGTTGACCATGAGCGAAACCGTGACGCTGGAGATCCCCGACGAACTCGCTCGACGTGCCCGCGCGTTGGCAGCGGCGACTCACCGTCGATTCGAGGACGCCGTGGTTGACTGGCTCCGTCACGTTGTGGATGCGCCGCCCATCGAGGCGCTTCCCGACGAGGCGCTTCTCGACCTCTGCGACGGCGCGCTCAGCCAGGGGGATCAGGATACCTTGAGCGCGTTGCTCAGCGGCCACCGTGAAGGATCGCTGTCGGATAACGAGACAGAACGGCTGGACGAATTGATGACGGCTTATCGGCAGGGCCTGGTCCTGAAGGCCCGGGCCCTCAAGGAAGCCGTTGCTCGAGGCCTTCGTCCACCACTGGCCGACGATGCCGCGTGACTACTTGCCCATTGACGTCGTCAGACGCGTCCGAGAAGCAGCGCGCTACCGATGCGGTTATTGCCTGAGCCCACAACGGCTCGTCATGGCCCGGCTCGAGGTTGAGCACGTCATCCCCAGGGCGCGCGGCGGGAGCGACGACGAGTCGAACCTTTGGCTGAGCTGTCCCCTGTGCAACCGGGCCAAGGGTGACCGCGTCGCCGCAACCGACGACGAGACAGGTGTCATGGTGCCGCTGTTCCACCCCCGCCAGCAGCGCTGGTCGGATCACTTCAGGTGGTCCGATGATGGTCTGCGTATCATCGGCCGGACGCCGATCGGGCGCGCTACAGTCGCCGCCCTGCACCTGGACGACGATCCCGACGCGTTGATCGTGCGCTCGTTCTGGATACTCGCGGGATGGCACCCTCCGGAAGTTGAGTGAGCCGCTTCGGGCGAATCCATCAGTCGTAACGGCCGACGCGGCCGATCAAGTTCCGGCTTACGCACTCGCCGGTTTCCTCTTATTCTCACTTGCTCACGTCGACTCCTCTGGCTCGGAGTCCCCCATCTCCCGGTAGAACCGCACGTAGTCCGCAGTCGCGACCGGGTCGATGTCCCAGTAATAGCGGCAGAGCCTGCGGTAGAGCTGCAGGATAGGATGGTGGCCGCAAAAGCCGAGTAAGCCGTCGAGGGTACGTTCGATCCTGTGGGTGTCGCGAGATCTTGACCGCAGGATATCTTCAACAAGTGGAGCATAATCCCGTGCCGCGCGCTCGTTGAGCTTCTGGATCCGAGCGGCCAGCGCGGTAATGTTCGTAAGCAGCGGCTGAGGCTCGTCGGGAGACACGAGTTTCGGCCCCTCATTCGCTCGAAAGCGGCAAGCTGCGGTCCGTCGAGCGCGGTCAGTATACCCTCTGTTTAGAGCGCCTAACGTTTGAATGGCACACGGTATGGCCAACCGTCATTTTTCCGTTTGCGCGGGAGCGACATATAACTCCCCCCCTTGGGAAGGGGGGGTAGGGGGGGGTGGGGCATCGACCTCCGCTCACGGCTAATGGCATTCGGCCGTCGCTGACCCGTTATTTCCCAGGAAAGGACGGTAATCCTCCACACGCGTGCAGGCGCTGGAGCCAATCGCGCCGGCTACTCCCGCCCCCCCCAACCCCCCCTTCCCAAGGGGGGGAGTTATATATTCCTCCCTTTGAGAAGCGATGGGTGAGCGCACCGGGGCGGTCGGCCGTGTGCAATGCAATCGTTATCCGCTCTAGGATACCATGAGGTCGCGGAGGTTGATCCTCGATTTTCGCGACAGCGCCGCGACAATCTCGGGGTCGGGGAACACGTTCGCGAATTGGAACATGCGAAGACTCTTTTCGGTGAAACCGCATCCATACTCGGCTGTCAGTCGTCGCGCCAGGGTGGCGACGATCGAATCGCTGTAAGTGGCCCGTTGATGATTGCGGATGTCGCTAAGAATTCGCTGCCCCACCCGCCAATGAAACAAGACTTGGACCAAGTCAACAGTCTGAGCGACCCTGGCGCGCGGTATCAGTCACTTCTCGCAGTCCAACGAGGGCAAGCCATTGTCCGTCGAGCGCGCGGAGTATACCATGTGATAGATACCATGAACTCGCGGAGGTTGCTCATGGCGGTTGCCAAAGTGTTCCGGACGGGCCGCAGCCAGGCGATTCGGCTGCCGAAGGAGTTTCGTGTCACGGCGGATACGGTTCATCTCAAGCGCACGGGAGAGGGCTTCCTCGTGATTACCAAGGACCCGTGGGATATCTTCTTCGAAGGGATCGATCAGCTTTCCGACAAGTTTCTGGCCGGCGGACGCGTGCAACCGCCGTTGGAATCCCGGGAGTGATCGCCGTGCTCTACATGCTGGACACGGATATGGTCATCTTCATGGTGCGCGGTCTCAAGGCACCGGCTCGGCAGCGCGCCCGCCGCGACAAGGCACAGGCGCTGGTGGCGCGCTGCCGTGAGGCACAAGCGAAGGGCGACGTGGTCGGTCTGTCGGCCATTACCGTTTCGGAATTGGAATTCGGCGCCCACAAAAGCGGCGACTATGACAAGGAAATCCTCGCCGTTCGAAAGATCTTGGTGCCCTTCGAAGTGCTTGATTTCGAAGGTCAGATCTGCCCAACGCACTACGGCCGCATCCGATACGAACTGGAACACGCCGGGCAAACGATCGGTGCCATGGACCTGTTGATCGCTGCGCATGCCCTTGCCTTGGATGCAACGCTGGTGACCAACAACCTTGCCCACTTTCGGCGGATCACTGGACTCTCCGTGACGGGCTGGCCATGATACGAGTCGCTCTCACCAACGCCGGCGGAATCACGGCCCGTACCGTGACCGATGACGGCCTCGGCTCACTTCGCCTCGTCCTCAGCGGCCTGGATCGCTGCATCGATGAGGGCGCGGAGGTCGGTATGCTTCCACTCGCCGGTCTTGCCGCTGAACTCGTAGATGTGGCCGTCATACTCGACCACGATGGAATCCATGTGCAGGAGCATGCTCGGATTCGCCGGAGCCTCCAGGGGTAATTCGAGGATGCTCCAGCGCTTCGTCTCGGCGCTGAAGGCATAGATGGTGCGGCCCTGAGCGTAGCCTGCGACCGAACGGCCTACAGCCGGTGACAGCTTTGCCGCGGCAGGCTCCTTGAGATCTTGAGCATACCACTTCCCGTCAGCGCGGCTGAAAACGCAGAGCCGGGTCAGCTTCGGCCCGCTGAGATGCAGCGCGACGAGGTTTCCCGGTCCCATAACGGGCACCACTTCGAGCGGCGACTCCTTTGAGCCAGGCAGCCGGACCGTGCTGGCCTTGTTCGTTGCGGAGTTGTAGATCGAGAATTTGTCGCCCTGGGGTGAAGTCACGAAGAAGAGGTTGCCATTCCGCACATAACTGGGCTCGTTGGGACCGCCGCCAAACGCGTTATTCTGTACGCCCGGCAATTCGGGGATAACCACATCCTTGCCCTTCTGGGTAGTCGATTCCTTCCTCGAATCGGATCCGCCGTTCGCCGGCTGGGAAGGCTTTTCCTGGCCGGCGAGACTCGTGCCGACGACAGTCAGCCCGACGCCCATGAGCAGAGCCGCCGTGATCGTCTTGAGCTTGGACAGCAACATCACTTTCAGTACCTCCCCCGTCAGGGCCGTCACCTCGGCGGAGACGATCCCCGCCGTCAACGCGCTTCCCGCGGCAAGCCGAGTTGCGGCCTGCAGCGTGGACTCGATCAACCCGGCCGGCATGCCGGCTGAGGCGGACTCCTGAGCCAGAAGCGTCGCCAGCGCGCTTGCCGAGAGCGCCGCGCCGGGTGGGGACAGACGCTTGGACAGCATTGCCTTGGCCCTCGACAGGCGACTCGAGACCGTCCCGACCGGCAGCCCGAGCTGGCTCGCCGCCTCCTTGTGGGTTCTGCCCTCAAGCTCGCACAGGACGAGCGGGTCGCGGTACTTCTCGGGCAGCCGGCGCAACTCCTGGTCGAGCCGCCCGGTCAGGGCATCGCGAACGTCGTGAGTTGCGGACTCGGGCTCGGGAATGTTGAGCACTTGGCCCTCTCGACCACGCCGCTTGGTCCGGGTTGCCCTTGCTTTCATGGCCGTTTGGTAGGCCACGCCGTAGAGCCAGTTGCCGAGCTTTTCCCGGGGCACGATTGAAGCCGCCTTGCGGGCGAGCACGAGGAAGGTCGCCTGAAACGCATCCTCGGCGTCGTGATGGTCGCGGAGGATCCGCCGGCAGACGCCCCAGACCATTGGGCCGTGGCGCTGGACGATCATCTCGAAGATCGCCGCCTCCCGATGTTTCAGAAAACCGTCCAGGAGCTGCCCGTCCGAGCGAGCTCCCATCACGCCCATGCCGAACAGGGTCTGGAGGTCCTGGACCACCGCATCGCTCACGCCATCCGTCTCCAACGTCGCCTCTTCCACAAGGTCGCGCTCGTCCTCTACCCGCTTATTACCGGGTCGGGCCCATTCTCATCCACTTTTTCCTGGCGACCAACAGATTGTGCGTGAATGTGGGAGACCTGGGGTGGCCGGGGCAGAGGAGGCCGGAAGGCCGACGTGCCCCGGAAGCGCCTCGTGGCCCACCGGGGCCCGAGGAGCTGCGCTCCCCTTTGCCCCGGCCACCCATCCTGCTCGTTGGGGCGCACGAACGGTTAGGCGCCAGGCACTTTTTTCCCGTGGACCTTACCAGTTGCTACGCGGCCCAGGGAGGAATATACAGAACAGATAGCCTCTATTGGATGACGCGCTTCGCATCAGGTCCGAGAAATACAAAATTCGTCGCACCTGGAGCGTGACGCAAGTCGGGAGTAACGTTATTCTTGGGGCAGTTGGCTTTAGTTTGCCACGTTTTTTTTCGTCGCACCTCTGGTTTTTCGGCCCTTTTCTGACGAAGCTGGGACTTACCAGTAGTCCTGGGGACTTTGTCATGCGCGTCCCGAGCCAGCCGGCGGTGATTCGCCGGATGATCAACAGTCGACTGAAGCGACTTGCTCCACGGGGGCCGGTGCTTGCGGCCACTCTCTCGCAGGTGAGCAAACACTGCGGGAAGCCATCCTGCGGTTGCCAGCGTGGCGGACCGTTGCACCAGGCTCACCAACTGACCATCAAGGAGGAAGGCAAGTCGCGCACGGTCTACGTGCCCCAGGACCTACTCGACGAGGTCCGCTCATGGGTACAAGAACACCAACGCATCAAGGGCCTGATCCACGAGATCAGTCTGTTGACCCTGGCCCTGGTCAAGGGACACGTTCAGGACCGCAAACGTCGGCGGGGCCGACGCTGAATATCGGTCCCATTCTCGTCCAAACGATCTTTCATTTTTTCCCCGATCTGAACGCCTGGATCGATGAGATCGACGACCCGCGATCGCCTTCCCTGGTCGTTTATCACAAGCGGTTCCTGGTGTGGGTAGCGCTGGGTATGTTCCTTTGCAAGTTGGGCAGCCGGCGGCAGTTGGATTTCCAGTTCAACAGCGACGGTCCCGCGGTGCTACCCAATCTCAACCGACTGGCAGGCACGGCGCAAGAGAGCCGGCCGGTGAATCAGACCTTGGAGTACTTCCTGAAACCGGTCGGTAGCGCGCCCTTCGCCCGCTTGCGACGGCAGATGGTGCAACGGTTGATCCGCATGAAGGTGCTGGACGACGCGCGGCTGCAGGGACGGTTCGTCCTCCTCATCGACGGTTCCGGATACCTCGTGTTTGGCTCTCGGCATTGTGACCATTGCCTGACACAGCAGCACGGCGAGACGACGCTGTACATGCACCAAGTGCTGGAGGCCAAGCTGCTGGGGCCGGCCGGCACCGTGATCTCGATCGCCACGGAGTTCATCGACAACCGAGACGCCCCCGTGGG
Organism: Singulisphaera sp.; assembly: GCA_027451445.1. Classification (GTDB taxonomy): domain Bacteria; phylum Planctomycetota; class Planctomycetia; order Isosphaerales; family Isosphaeraceae; genus DAIDJG01. The sequence goes on along the minus strand of DAIDJG010000011.1, from coordinate 960 downwards.
GACGAGCCAGGAGCAAATCAAGCAAGACTGCGAACTGAAGGCGCTACGACGCCTCTTGGTGGGTTTGCGGAAGGAGTTTCCGCAGTTGCGCCTCTGTCTGAACGGCGACGGCCTGTATGCCTGTGGGGAGGGATTCCAGGCCGCCGCGGACCACACGTGCGACTACATCTATGTGTTCAAGCCGGGACGGTTGCCGGCTCTCTGGCAGGAGTTCCAGACGTTGCTGGGGTTGTGCCCCGACCAGCGTGTGGAGCGCATAACGCCCCAGGGCGTTCGGCAGGTCTACCGCTGGGTCAACGACCTGCACTACACCGACAGCGTCGGTAGGGAATGGATCTTCAACGCGATCCTTTGTACGGAGACCAAAGCGGACGGAGCAGAAAGTGAATGGGCGTGGGTGACATCGTTGAAGGTGGACCGCGCGACCGTGGAGGCGGTGGCGACACAGGGAGGGAGGGAACGCTGGCGCGAGGAGAACGAGGGATTTAACACGCAGAAGAACAGCGGCTTGAACCTGGAGCACGCCTACAGCCACACGTGCTGGGCGGCGTATTACTTGCTGTTACAGATCGCCCACCTGCTGTTGCAGTTGGTGGAAAAGGGAAACCTGTTGCGACGTCTCGCCCAAGACCAGGGCAAGAGGGCAGCCCTGGAACTGTTCGGGGCGTTGAAGAACATGGCGCAACGGCTGTTGGAGAGCCTGCGCTACTTAGCTTGGCCTGAGGAAGCCTTCGATCGGGAGGCCGCCGGGAAGATTCAAATACGGTTGGACAGTAGTTAGCGACTCGTGGCGTGTGGCCGAGGTTCAGGTTCAGCCGGGTTCCCCTGCTTCTGGTCGAGATCGCTCTCGAAGTTGTCTTCGAGACCGTTCGTGTTTTGCCTTCTCCGACCCAGGTCTGCCCAGCGCCACCCGTTCTTACGAATATCGGACTCGGCGGGGGGTGGTATTTCTCGGAGCTG
>DAIDJG010000010.1 GCA_027451445.1 Singulisphaera sp. | reverse complement strand
CATCTGTTCTTCCGACTCCAGAAGTACGTCCATGACGGGCTCCCTCCCGGTTGATTATCATCTGAGTTGTGCGCACTCCATCTGGCGAAATAGCTTAACCGAGGAGCTGTTCCTGGTCACCGCTTTTTGGGATCGCACCCTGCGCGCAGCGGCCCGCCGTCGATAAGCGTCAGATCCGGACAACTGAGCGCGTCCACCAGCTCGCGAACGCAGCGGATGTCGGCCTGGGAGCGCGGAGGCTGCCAGGCTGAGCTTCCGCGATCATCGCCTTCTTCCGTGCTCGAAAACCGGTATACGCTCGCGTTTTCCGCGATCATCCCCGTGCTCCGATCATGCTGCCAACGTGAGCCGCGGCGCTGACGCCGCGCCGTTCCCGCCGGCGGTTGACTCTGGCTCGCAGGACACCGCCCGCGGCCTGGTGATGGTCCAACGCGTAGGCGTAGCGCCCCTCGTCGCGTGACGAAAGGAGGAACTCGCGGGCGGCCATCAAGTCGTGCTTGCTGAACTCGAGCGTGATCATCATGACTCTCTTGCTCCAGGGCGGTTTGGTGGCTGAACGAATTTGCTCAACTGGGGCTCGAGCGCGCGAACGCGCAACGTGCCGTTGGTTCGGTCTGCATGGATGGTCAAGCCATCCCGCAAATCCGGTCGCGGCAGCCATTACCGCAGGGGCAGGATCATCGAGGGAAACGGTCCCGGGAGTCCGGTCTTCGGAGGGAAAGGCCATGAAAAAACCCCACCGTGCCGCGTGCAAGGTGGGGCTTACATAGCCTTGATTGACTTGCCCAATCATGAGCAAGGACGAGTGAATATAATCCGCGGGCCAATCTGTGTCAAGCGATTGTCACAGCTTTTGGCGGATTTAGATTTCGGGGGGCTCAAAGCCTTGCGCGGTCTTGGGCTTCGGCTCGGGGATCTCCGTCATGGTGGCTTCGGTCAGGAGCAGGACGCCCGCGACCGACACCGCGTTTTCGAGCGCCACACGCACGACCTTGGTCGGGTCGATGATGCCCGCTTCGACCACATCACAGTACTTGCCCTGGGCCGCATCGAAACCAAAGTTGCCCGCCCCGGCGCGGACGTGTTCAACGACGACGCCGTCGTCGGCGCCGGAGTTCTCGGCGATCTGACGCGTCGGCGCCTCGAGGGCACGCTTCAAGATTGCCAGTCCGGTACGCTCGTCGCCGGAGCAATGGGCCTCTTCGTGTGCCACGGCATCGATCACTCTCAACAGCGCCACGCCGCCGCCCGGCACGAAGCCCTCCGCCGTCGCGGCCTTTGTGGCGCTGATGGCGTCTTCGAAGGCCTCCTTGCGGTTCTTCAGCTCGCTCTCCGAGGGAGCACCCACGCGGATGACCGCCACGCCGCCCGCCAGCTTCGCCAGACGCTCTTCCAGCTTCTCGCGATCGTAGTCGGAGGTGGTCTCCTCGATCTGCTTGCGCAGCTCACGACAGCGCCCGTCGATTGCCAACTTTGAGCCGCCTCCGTCGATGATGGTCGTGTTGTCCTTATCGATGACAACCCGCTTGGCCCAGCCGAGATCTTTCAGCCCGATGTTCTCGAGCTTCAGCCCCAGCTCCTCGGCCACCACCTGGCCGCCGGTCAGGAGCGCGATGTCTTGAAGCATCGCCTTGCGGCGATCACCGTAGCCAGGGGCCTTGACGGCCGCCGCGTGGAGGACACCGCGAATCCTGTTGACCACGAGCGTGGCCAGGGCTTCTCCCTCCACGTCTTCGGCGATAACCAGCAGCGGGCGGCCCTGCTTGGCGATCTGCTCCAGCAACGGCAGCAGGTCCTTGAGGTTGCCGATCTTCTTCTCCGAGATGAGGATCAGCGGCTCGTCAAGCACGGTCTCCATCTTCTCGGGGTCCGTGATGAAGTAGGGAGAGAGGTAGCCACGGTCGAAGCGCATCCCTTCGACGATATCCACGGTCGTCTCAGTCGCCTTGGCCTCCTCGACAGTGATTACACCCTCGGCACCGATCTTCTCAAAGGCATCGGCGACGATCTCGCCCATCGCGGCCTCATTGTGCGCCGAGATCGTGGCGACCTGCGCCTTCTCCTTGCGCGTGGCCACCGGCCGCGACAGCCCGCGCAGGCCCGCCACGGCTGCGGCGAGGCCCCGATCCAGGCCTCGCTTCAGGTCGATGGCACTGGCGCCGGCGGTGATGTTCTTGACCCCTTCGGCGAAAATCGCGTGAGCCAGCACGGTCGCGGTGCTGGTGCCGTCACCAACCACGTCGCCCGTGCGCTCGGCGGCCTCGCGCATCATCCGTGCGCCCAGGTTCTCGTCACGGTCCTTGAGGTCGACTTCCTTGGCGATCGTCACGCCGTCGTTGCAGACCAGTGGGCGCCCGTAAGGACGCTCCAGCAGGACGCACTTGCTCTTGGGGCCGAGTGTCACGCGAACCGCGTCGACCAACGTTGTCGCCCCTCGGAGCACTTTTTCGCGTGCTGATGAATTGAAGAGGATTTGCTTAGCGGACATGAAGTGCTTCGCTCCTGGGCCAGAGGCTCTGGATGTCGGCGGGCAGGATGTGCATCACATCCTTCATCTCACCCGCTGAGACATGGCGCTGTAGGACTTTGAAGACGGCCCATGCAACGCCTTCGGCATAGACGTCGGGGTCGTACTTGAAGGCTTCCGCAATGTGAGCCAGAAACTCTTCTTTCTTTCGTTCCCTGACCGGCTTGCCTGCGGGGACCCATCCCTCGTAGTAGAGTCCGCGGATGAGCATGGGAAGCTGGGCTCCGAGGTCGGCGGCTTCGTCCACGGTCAGGCGGTCGCGGAGCGCGTGCAACACGACTCGCAGCGCCCGATACGCGAGATGCGGATCGTCCCAGACCAGTTCCTTCATCAGCTCATTGAGCCAGGCGTGAGTCGTGTGGTAGGTGCTCTCGAACGGTTCGTGCGTCTTGGTGCTCATAGATTCGATTCCTCGAAAAAAGAGAAGATGGATCAGCGGCCCGCCGCAGGCAGGACCGTGATGTGGTTCTCGACCTGGGTGATGCCGGGCGCTGCCCACGCGGTCCGTTCGGCTTCCTGCCGTTCTGACAAAGAACGGACATCGCCCCGCAGAATCGCTTTACCCCCGTGAGTTTCGACCCTGACCCTCTGCGCGTCGACGACCGCGCTGCGCCGAAAGGCCAGCTCGATCCGGGATTTGATCTGGGCCGCGGAAGCCGTTGGTTTCAAGGCGATTAAGTCGACCAATCCCCGCACTCCATGCAAGTGCCGCACGGCTTCTTCGGCCGCCTCCTTCTGGAACTGCCACTCAACCTCTCCCTCGAGCGTGACCCGTCCCTTGCTCACCGAGACCTTGATCCGCTCGCTGGGCACCGCGCGATTCCACTTCAGGGCCTCGACGGCCGCCTCGGCGATGTGAGTGTCGGTCCGTTCGCCTGTAAGGGCCAGATTGACCTCGATGTCGTTGGCGATCGCCTTGACGCCGTGGACCCGTTTCGCAACCTTCTCGGCCATGAGCCTTTCGCTGAAGGTCGGCACGGATCCCGTAAGTGTGACGACGCCGTGACGGGCCGTCACACCGATGTTGGCCGCATTGACGCTGGGCTCCCACTGGAGCTCATCGAGAACGTCGCTCTGCAGATCCAGATCACCTTTCATGGCGGTTCTCCGTCCGCTGGTAGCGGCACAGCCTGGGACAACGACGTGCCGTCTCGTCAACCTTTTCGCGGAATCGGGGTAAAAACACGAAAAAAGGCCCCGTCCGCACGGTTAGCCCGTACGGTGGGGCCTTCTCAGCCTCGTTCCTGTGACGCCCGACGGGAGCGTCAAGGAGACTCGATAGACTCTGAAACGCAAATCACCCGCGTTAGGTTCGCGCGGTCGTCACAGCGTCGCGGTTTTCTCCTGGCGCCCAACGGATTGTGCGCGAATGTGGGAAACCTGGGGTGGCCGGGGCAGAGGAGGCCGGAAGGCCGACGTGCCCCGGAAGCGTCTCGCGGCCCACCGGGGCACGTGGAGCTGCGCTCCCCTTTGCCCCGGCCACC
>DAIDJG010000009.1 GCA_027451445.1 Singulisphaera sp. | reverse complement strand
GTAACCAAACTGACGAAGGCCCAACGCGCGATCCTTCGCCTCCTACGCGTGGAGCCCCGGACCTATGGGCTGCCTTAGCCGCTTGCCGGGGGCCGCGGTTAATGCTGAGATATTGCCGCGGCCACCTACGGAAAGTCAGTTCGAGGCTGAGGCCATGTGGCAAGGACGCAGTCCACAGCGCGAAGGCGTGGGTTGTCTTTGGGTCTGGGGAGGAACGCGTACCGATCGGGGGCGCGGTGGTTCGCCGTGGCGAGAGTGCGTGGAACAATGACGCGGGTCTTCTTGAACGCGGGATACTGGTTTCTGTGCCGAGGTATGAGACAGATCGCATTCGTGGCTGTCGGTGACATTCGAAACTGGCTGATCAGTCTGGCGATCGAACCGAGGAACATGAGTCACTCCGGGGAAGATCAAGGGCGCGCGGCGTTTTCGAGCGATCACGATGGCTGTACGGCCGACCGGCGTACATGAGTATCAACGCTTTTGGCTCCAAACAGCGCGCGCCCCGAATGGTGACGGCTCTGGCTCCCGGGACGAAGGGTTCGCGTTCCGGGGAGGTCACCCCTTCCGTGCCGCCGGTTTCGAAGCTGAACCCGCTGCTGGCTTCTTCGTCGCGGTCTTCGATGCGTCGGACTTGGCCGACGAAGCCTTGGCCTTCGTCGATTTGGTTTTTGGCGCAGCCGCCTTGGAGACGGGTTTCGAGGCCTTGACCGTCGAGGATTTGGATTTTGGGGCAGCCGTCTTGGGAGCGGATTTCGAGGTCTTGGTTGCCGCCGCCGGTTTCGCCTTCGCGGTTTTCATCCCCGCCTTCGGCTTTGCGGCTTTGGCCGCCTTGGGCTTCGACGCCTTGGCCGATTTGGGAGAGGGTTTGGCCGACGGGAGGAGGTCTTCAACCGCGTGGACGGCTTTGGACCCCGCGTCGGCCACGGCCTGGGCACCCGTGGACACGGCGTCGCCGATCTGTTTCAACATGCTCTTGGAGCCCTTCTTCGTCGCCATGTGATACCTCATCAGGGTTGTGCGAAAAGCTTCCGTGTTCGGCCGGCCCGCGCGGGCCTTGGCGTCACCCTCCCTTCAACCGCGTCGCGTGCAATATTGATACCGCGAAATGCGCGTCTACGGATTTTTACGGCTTTCGTGGTGCGGTGGCCCCCAACCGATCTAACGGGATCCGCATTCAAAGACTGATCCTTTCCCAAGCGAGCCAGACAGGAGCCTTTGCCATCGCTGCACAGGCAACCTCGGCAATCGCGATCATGAGCGTACGCAGTCGAATACTGCGCAGGTGCGGCCGTTGAGCCCAGATCGAGGCAAGAAGTAGTCCGGTAAGACTGAGAAAGATGGTCGCCAACACAAGGACTCGCCGGATTTCCTGTGGCGTGAGCCAATCCGTCACCGGCGTCGCACGTCCTGACCGGATCCCGTAGCAGAGACGATCCCAGGGAGACATGCCGGGGATGCACTCCAAGGGTTCCAGGGCGTTACGAAACGCGAACTGGCACATACCGCTCGCCGAGCTGTACGCGGCGAGCGCGAGGAGGGTCTTCCGGAATGGCGGCCACCAGGAATGACGAGCTCCCACGGGTAACTTCAAGATGCCCATAACCCGATATTACTGGCCTACCATCAGATATTCGTGTGCGGTGGCCCGTTCGACGCGTTCGTGCGTGCCGAAGTGATAGCGGTGCGGCTTCTCGTGAGTCGTCACCGTGGATTTGTAGCGTCCGAGAACGCTTTCGAGCTGCTCGCGATCGGGATAACCATTGGAACTGTAGGAGAGCACGATGGTGCTCTTGCGGTAAAGGCGGAAAAGCCGGTCAAACGCGTCGAGCGCGGTTTTGCGGTAACTGAACGGCGTGTATGGCTTCTCGATCTTCTTGACGCGTGTGTCTTCCATGATGCGAACGCCTCGCCAGTAGCACGAGAGGCCTTCGAGGAAGTGATAACGCTTCATGTAGCAGTTATCATCCGAGCGCGGAACATAGGGGGGATCCAGATAGACGAGGTCGACGCCGTCAGCTTCCAGGTCAAACACGTCACCACGCTGGACGACGTGTTGCTTGCCGTTATCGAACACGACGCGGTTGAACACGTCGATCTGCTCGCGGAAGTGCTCCTCGATCGAGAGCCGTAAATCGCGCCGGCCGTCGTCGTAGTGTGAGAGGTCGCCGGATACGGTGAACACCCCGCGCGGTTGTTTCTTGAGGCACGCGCGGATCAAGGCGGCACGCGCGAGCGCTTGTCGGTGCGGGTCAGCCAAGCGGTCGAGATTGCTGCAAACGAGATCCAGAAACCGGAGGTCGTCCGGCGTATAAAAGATCCCCTTGAAGGTCTCCTCAATGAATCGAGGCCGACCGCGACGTTGTACGAGAAGTTGTTTCAAGCAATGATCGTCCAGCCGCTCGGTGCTGTTCACGACGGTCGCGGAAGCCAGCACGACGGGGAAATTCAGAAAATCGGAGGCAACAACCGCTTTGCCCATGGCTTTCAGCAGATACGCCACGCAACCGCTGCCGACGAACGGATCGGCGGCCGTCGTGAAGGGAAGTGTGCGCAGGACGCTGTGTATCCACGGCAAGAGCCGATGCTTTGACCCCATGTACCGCAGTTCGGGGTAGCTTGCGACACGCTCCGGGAAAGGAGCGATTGCGGAGTTTCCACGCGGGTCGCGGAGCTCGAGCTCCGTCGAATTGGCCAGCTCGGCGTTCATCGGTGGGAGTATTTCGCCTGCACGTCAGCGCGGATCGCATCACGTGGCGTGTAACCTAACATTTTTCCGATCGCCCGTCGCGAGGTCGAGTCATGGATGTGCCGGCTGTCATGAGAAACGGAATTCGACCTTGAGGAGAAACTGCGCGATGCCGAGCATTGACGACCACTTCGTGACGCGTTCGAATCTCCAGCGGCAACCTCGTACTCAGGGCGAAGTGGGCGGCGATAGCGGAACCCGTCTCCCTCTAGCCTGGAATGCAGGTTAAAATAGGAGGATTCAAGGAACGCCCCCCCGGGGACGCCCGCAACGGCTTGCCAACACAGAGCACACGTTTTCCATCATGATCCTCATTTCCGCTAACGACCTCGGGCGCCAGTTCGCCGGCGATCCCGTTTTCCAGGGACTCCGCTTCGAAGTTCGCGCAGGCGAGCGCATCGGGCTGGTCGGCCCGAACGGGGCCGGCAAGACGACGTTGATGAAACTTCTCTCGGGCGACGATCAGGCCGACTACGGCCACCTTTACGTCCGGCCCGGCATCAAGGTCAGCCTGCTCCGCCAGCACCCCGAGTTCGAGTCCGGCGAAACGCTCATGTCCGTCGCGCGGTCGGGCATCGCCTCGATCGTCGACCTTCAGCACGAGCTCGAAGAAGCCGCCCAGGAGATCGCCGAGGCGGAGGACGACGCCGATCGCGAGCGTGCCACCAGGCGCTACACCGAGCTGCATGATCGCCTCGAACACCAGGACGCTTACTCGATCGATCACCGGGTCGAAGAAGTGCTCACCGGTCTCGGCTTCGCGCCGATCGACTTCCCCCGCGAGGCGTCAACGTTCTCCGGGGGTCAGCAGTCGCGCTTGATGCTCGCGAAGCTGTTGCTCGAAGCGCCCGACGTGATGCTGCTCGACGAACCCTCGAACCACCTCGACATCGAAACCACAGCGTGGCTCGAGAGCTACCTCTCCCGCCAGGCCGTTGCCATGGTCATCGTCAGCCACGACCGCTACTTCCTCGACAAGGTCGTCACCAAGATCTGGGAGCTGCACGAAGGCAAGATCGACGCCTATCCCGGGAACTACACCCAGTACTGGCGGCTCCGCTCCGAGAAGGCCAAGGTGCTCGATCGCCAGGCGGAGCGACAGGCCGAGAAGATCGCCGACCTCGAAGCCTACATCCGCAAATACGGCGCGGGTCAGCGCGCGAAGCAGGCGAAGGATCGCGAGAAGAAACTTGCGCGCATTGAACGCGTCGAAACGATGCGGGACATCGTCGGCCCAATCATGGGGTTCGACGAGGTCGAACGCTCCGGCGATATCGTCGTCGAGGCTCGCGAGCTTTCGAAGGCGTACGATCAGTCTCTGTTCCAGCGGTTCAACGCGACGATTCTTCGGGGGCAATGCATCGGGGTTCTCGGTCCCAACGGCTCGGGCAAGTCGACCCTGATCAAGACCCTGATCGGCGAGGTGAAGCCCGACTCGGGCGAGGTCCGGATCGGGCACAAAGTACACGTTGGCTACCACGATCAGGGGTTGCACTCGCTCGCCCCCGAGACGACCGTTGTGCGCGCGGTCTGGCCCGAGGACGACCCGGACTGGGTCCAGGAAGACGTGCGCGACCTGCTTGCCCGGTTCGGCCTGTCGGGCGATATCGTGTTCCAGACCGTCGGCCAACTCTCCGGCGGCGAACGGGCCAAGGCCGCGCTGGCGCGGCTCTGCGCGACGAACGCGAACCTGCTCGTCATGGACGAGCCGACGAACCACCTCGATATCTGGTCGTGCGAGGCGCTCGAACGGTCGATCCTCGATTTCGAGGGGACCGTGCTGGTCGTCAGCCACGACCGCTACTTCCTGAATCAGGTCGCCGACCGGATCATCGTCCTCGGCAATGGCAACGCACGCGTGGTCGAGGGGGATTACGAGACCTATCAGCGGCTTGCCCAGCGCGACGCCGCCACTACGAAAAGCGCAGCGCCCTCCCCCGCCCCGTCCGAACGGACCGAGGCTAAGGTCGAGAAACGTAAGCGTAAGTTCCCCTACCGCAAGACGCCCGACATTGAACGCGAGATCGCCGAGAAAGAGGCGGTTCTCGCCGAATTCGAAGACCTCCTGGGCCAGCCCGCGACCTGGCGCGATCCCATCAAGGCGCGCGAGACGCAGTTGAAGCACGAGGATCTGAAGAAAGAGTTGGCCAGGCTCTATGAGCACTGGGAAGAGGCTGTCGAACTCAATTCATGAACAACCGGAACCCTGTTGGGAGCCTCTGAGGTCGTCAGAGTCTTTGGCGGTAGCGTTGAGGATTTGCCAAATCTACGCAAACTCTCGGAATCGGTATCCCGTCCATGATAGAATCAGTGTGAGCGCGATGTGGGACATCCCGTCGGTTTTCGGTCGTGCTTGCCGACGATCCTCCGCACCTGAAGACTCATGCCCGACCCCGAAAAGATTCTCACCACGATTCGCCGTGCCACCGCATTGATCCGGTCGACGCCGGGCCGGTCGGGGGGACTCGTAACCTTGAGCGACGCCGAGGACGTTCTGGTCGTCGGCGATCTGCACGGCAACATCCCCGCCTTCCGAAAAGTGCTCGAAGCTGCCGATCTGAATCAACACCCGAAGCGGCACCTTGTACTTCAGGAGCTCGTCCACGGGAACCGTCACTATCCCGACGAGCAAGGCGACCAATCGCACCGGCTGGTCGACCTCGTGGCCGCGCTCAAATGCCAGTATCCCGAGCGTGTGCACTTCATCCTGGGCAATCACGAGCTCTCGGAGCTGACCGGCCGGATCATCGGCAAGAACGGCATGGCGCTCAACGCCGTATTCCGTCAGGGGATCACGACGGCCTACGGTGAACGCTCCGACGCTGTGTACGACGCCTACAAAGCGCTCTTCGCCGCGTTGCCCCTGGCCGTGCGGACTCCCAACCGCGTCTTCCTCGGACACACGATCCCCGACGCGATCTACCTCGACGACCTTGACCTCGGCGTCTACGCGCTCGACGACTGGCCCCCCGAAGCCATGAAGCGCGGCGGCGCTGTCTATAATCTCACGTGGGGACGCGATACAGCTCCGGAGACGCTCGACCGCTTTGCCAAGATGGTCGACGCCGATTGGTTCATCACCGGCCACCAACCGTGCGATGAGGGTTTTCGGCAGCCGAATCACCGCCAGATCATCATCGACGGGACCGACCCCTATCCCACGTACATTCTGTTCCCGGCACAGGAGCCAGTGACGATCGAGTCACTACTGAGTGGAGTGCGGGTTATGCCGGTGACTTGAGGGAGGCGAAGCATGAGCACAGCAGACGCCATCGAGCTGGCGGATGTCATAAATCGAGTCAAGACTTGGTCACCTGGACTTCGGATCGCGCTGGCTAAGGAGATTCTCGAGAGTCTCCAGCCGTCTGAAGTGGCAGCGGGTTCCGGGTCGGCATCGGTCAAGCAATTTCCGCGCGGATTGTCGGCGGAGGATTTGCAGGATCTCCTTAAGACCGATCGCCCGGCGCCGGATGACGAGACGGTGGATCGCTGGATCGATGAATATCGCATGCAGAAATACGGATGACACGGACTTTGCTAAAAGTGGTCGTAGCACGAGCTGTATTTCTGATCGGCTGAGTGGAGCCCCGATTCTGGCAGCGTCTTGAGGCAAGCGAAGCATGAATACGGCGGACAGTCGCGACGTTTCGGAAGTACTCGACCGGGTCGAGACATGGCCCCCATCGTTGCGAATCACTCTGGCACGGCGGATTCTGGAAACGGTCGAACGCTCGTACATGGTTGAGGAGCCACTCCGAGGTGTGCCGGTCGAGAAAGTCGTCGGTTTGCTTAAGACAGCTTCGCCTCCGCCATCCGATGAAGAATGCGCCCGGATCGTCGAGGAAGAGCGAATGAGAAGATATACATGAAACGTATTTTGCTCGATTTGAATGTCGTTCTCGACGTCCTTCTTAGCCGCAGTCCCTGGCAGGTTGAAGCCAGAGCGATTTGGAATGCAAATCGAGAAGGCCGCATAGCCGCGGCAGTTTCTGCAATCACGCTTCCGACAGTTTTCTATGTCGTGCGGAAGCAAGCCGATCTTGGCCGTGCGCACTTGGCAGTCATGAACTGCCTTCAATCCTTGACAATCATCGGCGTGGATCGCTCCGTGTTGGAGATGGCGGCAAACCTCTCGGGTTCCGACTTCGAGGATAACGTTCAGATTGCGTGCGCTTCTGTGGCGGCCCTCGACGCAGTCGTCACCCGGGATCCCAAGGGCTTCACTGAATCACCCGTTCCAACGCTGTCGCCCGCCGAATTCCTAGCCCAGCTTCCGAAGGCGAACGGCAGTTGAAGCACGAGGTTGTCGTAGCCACCCGTTGAGGCGTACCCCCTATGAGAACGCATTTCCTCGGTTTGTCGGTTTTCCTGCTTGTGGTCGGAATCACAACCTCTTCCGTCGTTGGGGAGTACGCACTTCGCGACGGCGACACCGTGGTCTTCCTCGGCGACAGCATCACCGCGGCGCGGACCTACGGCAAGATCGTCGAGAACTACACGCTCCTCCGATATCCCACGCGCAAGGTGCGGTTCATCAATTCCGGCTGGGGCGGCGACACGGCTGCAGGCGGCCTGAAGCGGTTGGAACGCGACGTGTTCGCGCACGGCGCGACAGTGCTCATCGTTGCCTACGGCATCAACGATATCGGCTGGGGGACCAAGGCCGACGACGAGCACAAGACCCTCTACCTCGACGCGGTTCGCGAGATCGTCGCGCAGTGCAGGTCGCGCAACGTCCGCGTTTTCCTCTGTTCAGCGGCGGTCACTGCGGCCGATCCGGACAGGAGCGAGACCGACTACCTCCAGCGCATGTGCGACGAAGGCATGGCACTGGCCCGGTCTCTGGGCGCGGAGTCCATCGACGTTCAGCGCACAATGCGACGGATCCAGAAACGCATCGTCGAGGCGAACGCGCACCGTAAGGAGAAGGATCCCCCTGATTCACTTCACGTCGCCGACGGCGTTCATTTGAACGACCTGGGCCAGTTGGCCATGGCGTTCGCCATCCTCAAAGGCCTGGAGGCACCCGCCGAGGTCTCCGCGGCGACCCTCGACGCAAGCGCGCTGTCTTCGATCGAAACGCAAGGGTGCCGCATCTCGAACGTGACTGGTGCGGACGGCAGACTGGAGTTCGACCGACTCGATGACGGCCTTCCGATCAACTTCGGCATTTTCGGCGCGTTGCAGTTTCGATTCATCCCCATCCCTGACGAACTGAACCGATACATGATCACGGTGCGGAACCTTGCCCAGGGTCGCTACGCGATCGAAGTCGACGGGCGAGGGCTGGGCACGTTCCCGAGCGAGCAACTGGCCCGAGGACTCAACATTGCGTCCGCCACCTCCAACGCATGGGAACCTGGCGGCCCCTGGGATGCTCAGGCGGGGCTGCTCAAACAGGTGACCGACGCTCGCAGCGAGCTCATGCAGGCGGATCGCATGACGCGCCAGTATCTTCCCGACAGCAACCACCGCAAGGAGTCGGAGCCGCAGTTCCGGGCGATTGATACCGACCTTCAATCACTTCAGCGCACGCTTGCACGGCCCTCGACGTATCACTTCGTCGTGCGCCGAGCTGAGTGAACGGACGTCGCTTTCACTCAATAGGCGGGCGAATATTTATCAATATTCTCTTTCGTAATGAGCGGCAGTGACGTGAGAATCTCGGGCTCAACGGTTTGCCCTTTGAGGTGGGCCACGGCGGCTTCGACGGAGCGCGTTCCCTGCTCGGCGGCGTCCTGGAGAACCGTGGCATAGAGCGTGCCGGAGCGGATGGCGTCGAAGGCGAGCTTGGTGCCGTTGAATCCGATGACGATCGCGTCCTTCCAGCCCTCGGCGCGGGCGACTTCGGCGGCGGGAAGCGCCATTTCGTCGGCCTGAGCGACAATCGCGCGGATAGCGCCGGGGTCGTAGCGGCGGACGAGGTCGGTCATCACGGCCTTGGCCTTGTCTTCCTGGAACGCGGCGAAGCGGTCATCGGCGACCTTGATTTCGGGATGTTCGTCGAGGACGGCCTTGAGCCCCTTCTGACGCTGGCGCTGGGGGCTCGAACCCTGGGTGCCTTGCAGGTAAATGATCTGCCCGCCCTTGGGTCCGAGCGCTTCGGCGAGCGCCTTGCCCTGAGTGCGACCACCTTCAGCGTCGTCCGCACCGATGTAGGTGACCACCTTGCCGCCGTTGACGCGCCGGTTCATCGTGATGACGGGCACGCCGGCGCGGTTGGCCGACTCGACGGCGGGCACGAGGGCGTCTTCGTCCCGGGGGCAAAGGATCAGGGCGTCGCAGCCTCGGTTGAGAAGGGCCTCGACCTGCGTGAGTTGCTTCTGATCGTCGTCCTGCCCGTCGCGCACGTCGATGGTGACGCCCAGTTCCTTGGCCTTCTCTTCTAGACCCCTCTTCTGGGCCAGGAAGAAGGGGTGAGCGAACATCGGCAGCACAGCCCCAATCCGCATTGTGCCCGATTTCGGTGCGGCGGCCGGTGAGGGCGTTTCCTGCTGGGACGACCCACAGCCCGTGAACCACGTACAGGCCCACGCCATGACAGCGCACGAAAACAGGCGGGGACAGCGTGGTGGCATGGGTCGTCGCTCCGGTTGGTCCAGGGTCGCTCGGGGTGTTCAGTTTCTCACTCTATCCGAGCGGAGTCGCGGGGCCAACACGAACGGTTTGGGTCATGGGTGCTTGGGCGAATTGCCAGGGCCGGCAATGTCGTTGCCGACGCCGCTGCCGTTGATCAGGCCCTGGATGGTCACGATGACCTTGCCCGCGCGATTGGCCTTGGTGCTGGGCATGAACTGAACGTCGAGCGTCCCCTCGCCCGTTCCGAATCCTAGCGAGGGGTCTCCCGCGGCAAGATAGATACCGCCACTGTTGGTGCTCACCGTCCAGGTGAAATGGGTCGGCAAACCGTGCTCCGTTGGTTGCGATGCACCGGTGATGTTGAGGGCCAGGAGGCTTCCTGTAGTGGCAATGTTTCTGGGGAGCACGGCGGCTACGCCCGAGATTGTGCCGGAGGTTGAGTCGGCGGGGGTGAAGTAAACCATCTGCAGCACCGCGCGTAGCGACTGATTCGACCCCCCCGAGCCGGAAACACTGATGGTTGCAGTTTGGTCGGTGTATCGAGGCAGCCCGACGGCGTAGGTGCCGACAAACTTGGCCACATAGCGCTCTCGGCGCAACTGCTGGGGCGTGGGTTGCGGCGTGTTCGTTGTCGAGGAGACGCTCGCGTTGGCCTGCGCCGCTGCTGCGGCCAGCGAGGAAAACGGGACCACTTTGGCGCTTGCGCCCAAGAACGAGAGCACCTCACGGCGTTCCAGCCCTTCGAGAACTGGCGTCCGCCGCCGCGCCGGTCGCTTCGGTTGATACGAGTTCATGACTCCCTGACTCCTTCGTACTTCAAGGAAGGACCCGTGTGCCAACGGCGGTGTTGAGGTCGAGCATGGCATTGCGGTGGCGGACGAGGGCGTCGCGGTATTGTTTCACGACGTCGTTCCAGTCCTGTTGGGCCTCGAGGTAATCCAGAGCACTCGTTTCGCCCCCGTGCCAGCGGCGATAGGCCGAGTCGCGGACTTCCTTGGAGGCCGGTAAGACCTCTCGTTTGTACTCCAGGACGCTGTCGAGGCTCTGCTGGAACTCACGAACGGCTTCTTGCACGTCGTACGTCACCTGGCGCTCTTGCTGGTTGAGTTCCACCGTGCTCTGTTCCGCGTTTAGATCCGCACGAAGGATGTTTCCCTGGTTTCGGTTGTAGATCGGAAGGGCCATCGTCAGGCCGAACGCATAGGAATAGGCGCTCTTCAGACCCTGTGGCGCATTGTTCTGAAAGGTGTACGGCTGGTAGAGCAGGTAAGCATCGGAGAAACGTTCTCGCCTTGCCAGTCGCGCATCCGCGCGGGCGCGGGCGAGGCCCATGCGGTTTGCGTTCAGATCGGGGCGAGCCGTCAGGCCCATCTCGACCAGAGCCTCTTGGGTAACCGGTAGCGGATCGATGTTGTAGACCGACGCACGAATCTGAATCGAATCGGCATCGTTGAGCGGAACATTCAGGAGCAACGCCAAGTTGCGCAACGTTTTCGCTTGCGTCTGTTTCGACTCGCGGATCTGCAACTCGGCGAGTTCGAGTTTCGCCTTGATTTGCAGCACGTCGGCAGGCTTGATAAACCCGGCACCCTTGAGTTGTTCATTGAGGCGGAGCAGTTGCCGTAGGCCTTCAGAATACTTGGTGCTGAACTTCAGCGTGATCCGTGCTCCCAAGGCGTCAACGTACGCTGTGTAGAGATTATCGATCTGGAGCCGGACTGCGTCTTGCAACTGAGCCTCGGTCACGCCCTTGGCCGCCTCGGTCACCATGATCCGCGCTTTCCGTTTTCTCCAGACATCCAGTGGATAAGTGATGTTGACGTCGTACTGCGTTTGCCCTCCCGGGCGCTGATTGGAGAAATGGCCGTACGGAACGAGCTGGCTGTCGGCGTAGAAAATCGGATTGTTCCGCAAGCTCGCCGTGAGGATATCCGCCTGGGCCATCGGTACCTCATACCTCAGCGCGATCAGGTTGAGGTTCTGCTGGACGAGGCGTTCAATGGCCTTGTCAAGCGTGAGTCCATCGGGCGGACCTTCCTCCTCCTCGACCGTGGGCAGGTCGAGCAGGCCATACTTCGGCATGTTCGCCGGTTCGATCGGTTTGATCTGCGCAATCCGCTGAATGGGGATGATCGCCGGCTTGGGCTGCGCGAGCTGGTTGATTGGTGCACGCGTCGCGCCTGGTCCTGGGCGGCCGCTGAAGATACTTTGCTGAGTGGTTACGGGAGAGGCATCGAACCCCGACGTCCCCGACGCCCCCAGCGCGGCTCCCAACTTTCCTCGGGCATTGGGCGCACCCGGTGGAGAGTCAACATCCACCTGGGGCGCTTGCGCGTGCGCCGTTG
>DAIDJG010000008.1 GCA_027451445.1 Singulisphaera sp. | reverse complement strand
GGGGAGGGAGTTAAATCCTCCGCTGGACCTACCGCTAGCCTCAATAGTTTTTAAAGTTCAGATAAATGTAAACTTCACGAATACAGGAAGATAAATACTCACTCCCCCCTTGTGGGGGAGGGCCGGGGTGGGGGGTATCGCATGACCAGTGGCCGTTCGAACCCCCCACCCCAACCCTCCCCCGCAAAGGGGGAGGGAGTTAAATCCTCCGCCTGCTTCGGCTTAGGATTAGTTGAACGGTATTTCCGCTAGCCCACGCCCCGGAGACCGCCATGGACGAACGACCTGACGACACCATCCCGGTCCGGCCCGGCGAAGAATTGCCCGTCGCACCGCTGGCGAACTATTTGAGGAGCCACCTGCCCGGGACCTCGGGGCCACTCACCGTGCGGCAGTTTGGGGGCGGGCATTCGAACCTCACCTATCTGCTCGGCCTGGGCGACACCGAGCTCGTCCTGCGCCGGGCGCCGTTCGGGAATGCCGTGAAATCGGCACACGACATGGGGCGCGAGTATCGCGTGTTATCGAAGCTCTGGCCGGTCTACCCACCCGCGCCTCGGCCTCTTCTCTTCTGCGACGACCCGGCAATCATGGACGCGCCGTTCTACGTAATGGAACGCCGACGGGGCGTCATCCTGCGGCGTCCGATTCCTTCAGACCTGTCGATCGACCCCGCGACGGCCCGGCGCCTGAGCACCGCTCTCATAGACGCTCTCGCGGATCTGCATATGCTCGACTACGAAGGGGCCGGGTTGGGGGACCTCGGCAAGCCCGAGGGTTACGTCGCGCGCCAGGTCACTGGCTGGATCGAGCGTTACGCGAAAGCGCAAACGAGCGACCTGCCGGCGTTGGAACGCACCGCCCGCTCGCTCGTGGACCGCAAGCCAGCCGATTCCTCCCCGAGCCTGATCCATAACGATTTCAAGTATGACAATCTGGTGCTCGACCCCGACGACCTCACGCGCGTGGTGGCGGTGCTCGACTGGGAGATGGCCACCGTCGGCGACCCGCTCATGGACCTCGGCACGACGCTTGGCTACTGGGTCGAGGCGGATGACCCGGCTCCGCTTCGGCTCGCGGCGACTGGACCGACCGACCTGCCCGGCAGCTTGACCCGGCGCGAGCTGGTCGACCACTACGCGGAACGGACGGGCCGCGACGTGGCGGGCATCCTCTTTTACTATGTCTTCGGTCTGTACAAGATCGCGGTGATCGTCCAGCAGATCTACGCCCGATACGTCCGAGGGCACACGCGGGACCCGCGCTTCGCCCGGCTCGACGGGCTGGTCGCGGTCCTGGCGGACCAGGCGGACCGGACCGTAAGCACGGGCTGCTTGTGATGAGGACGGCGTGATTTCGAGGAGATCTCCCCATGAGCGCGACAATCTCTTTGGAAGGTAAGGTGGCCCTCGTGACCGGGGGCGGGCGTGGCATCGGCAAGGCAATCACGCGCCGGTTCGCCGAAGCCGGCGCCTCGGTGGTGATCGCCAGCCGGAAGCTCGAGAACCTCCAGGCCACCGCCGCCGAGCTGGCCGACCTGCCGGGCCGGGTGGTGCCCATCCGCTGTCACGTCGGCCGTAACGAGGAGCTGACCGAACTGGTTCGCGCCACGGAGGACCAGGTTGGGCCGGTTGATGTACTCGTGAATAACAGTGCCACGAATCTTGGCCAGGGTCCTGCGCTCGAGGTGACCGACGAGATGCTCGACAAGATCGTCGAGATCAACGTGAAGTCGGCCCTGCGACTGGTCCGGCTCACGGTGCCCCGGATGATCGAGCGCGGCGGCGGCTCGGTGATCAACGTCACGTCGATCGCCGGCCTGATGCCCCAACCCGGCGGCCTGCTCTACAGCTTCACCAAGGCTGGGTTGATCATGCTCACGCGGAGCTGGGCCCGCGAGTTCGGGCCGCATGGCGTGCGTGTGAACGCCATCGCCCCGGGGCTCGTGCAGACCGATTTCAGTAGCTACCTCTGGGACGACCCCGGCCGCCGCGCCACTCTCATCGGCCAGCAGGCGCTCCCCCGACTCGGGCAGCCCGACGAGATCGGTTACCTGGCACTCTACCTTGCGTCGTCCGAAGCGTCGTTCGTGACCGGCCAGGTGTTCGTTGCCGACGGAGGGGCAACCGCTTAGTGCGAGAGTCGGACGCAATCCCGGCGTTAAAACGCTGGCCTATTATCAAATGTCCCTACGGGACAAAGAGTAGTCGGCGATCGGGGCCGTGTTCACACGGGGGCGGCGTCTGAGAAAGCTGCAAATCGGGATATTGTTCCCAGCCCGTTCCTTAGCATCCTTGTAAGCCAGCCAGGGGCAGGGCCAGCCCTTTCGCGGACGATTGCTTTTGATTGGGGGCGCAATCCTCAGGACCGGGGTGTCAGAATGATTCGCACTCGAGAGTCATCTCCCGGCATGGGAATCACACGTATGACTCCATCGCGAATCCTCCGGCGAATCAACTCCTGCGCCCCCTCGCGATCAGACTTGACTTCGAGCAGGTGACACTCGTTTTCGAAAGCTATCCGATCCTCGTCAGCGCGCCGATCCGTCCGAGGTGCGAATGTCTGCGGCGCCGCTACCCTCGTCGTTCTTCCGTTCGTCAGTCCGACTGTCGACATGGGTTGAGTCCCTTTCGAGATTCGGTTCCATCCCTCCAAAGTTCTCCAGACAATCCGATCGGGGGTCCGAAAACAAAAAAGCCCCGCACCGCGAAATGTCGCGGAACGGGGCGAACTTCGCCGGGACTGTGTTCCCGCCGTGAGAACACAGCATTCGGATTTCATCATCCACCACACCTCTGTCGGCCGTCAAGCCTCAACAATCCCAAACTCCGCGGATATCCATTGGATCGGAGGATGGGGTGCAATCATGCTGACAACGGAAGCGGCGTCGGACCGATCTGCCCAAGGCCGGTGATGACATGCCGCACGACGATGTCCATGCCGACGTGGAAGACTCGGCCGTGCACGAAATCGGTCTCTGGAACCATGCGCAGTTGCAGCGCAACGCCGAAGCGCGTCAACGCCAGGCGACCGATGTCCAAGGATCGCTGTTTACCTGACGCGCATTCTCAAGCAGAGAGAACAGGGACGCAGTGCACCGTGCAAAACCGCACGCGTCGGTAGGACGACAACGGAGCGACTTCGGTCGATTAGACCAGTGGCATTGAATTCCGTCCCTGTTCGCTGCTACGGTTCGCAGGCCCAGCCTCAGTCAAGTTGCTCACAACCGGGCGAAGTCGCATCCGTTATCCTGACCATTCATGACTGTGAGAAAATCACGATGCTGTACGGGCCAACCCCCACGTTGCCGTTGAAGTTGAGGCCGTCTTTGCCCCCGGGGGACGCGGTCGTGTCGAAGCTGTCGCCGTTGTCGAAACTGGCGTCGTAGACCTTCGCGCCGCTGTTGAACCGCACGAACCATGGACCGCCGCGGGGGAAGCCGATGTTCAAGCTCGTCTGCGGCACGTTGGAAAAGTTCGCCACGATGACGACGTCGTCACCCGCGCCGCCGTTTTCCCAGCGGTGGTAGGCGAGGGTCTTGTTGGCATCGTCCATGTGGAACACGTTCAAGTTCTGGCCGGTCAACCCGCGCGTTTTGCCCGCCCGGTTGCGCCTGAGCGCGATCAGGTCACGGTACATCTGCACGATCCCCGGGAATTCTGTGGCCCGGTTAAAGTTCATGTTCGTGGGCGTGTTGAAGCCGAAGGAGCGCGTCTCCAGCATCTCCTGACCCTGGAAGACCATCGGGATGCCTGGAGCGGTGAACACGATCGCTGCGGCGAGCGTGGATCGCTTCTTGGCAAAGATACTCTCGTGGTTCCCGGTGTCGATGAGTGTCGGCAAACGATCCTGGCCGGGCGGATGGCCGACCTGATCGTGATCCTCCGTGTAGATGACGCGGCTGAAAACGTCGTTCCCCATCTTCTTCTGGAGCGCGTCGCGGACGGCGTTCAGGTTCCGATCGCCGTCGTTGACGCTGGTCATCACGTCGCGGAGGGTGTTCACCATCGACTCGTCCCATTGGCTGTTGAACTCAAGGCCAGCCGGTGCGGTGTGTTGCGTCAGCGTACCGGAGCTCTGCAGGTCCTCGGCGATGGTGATCTTGCCGGGTTGCTTGGGGTCGGTGTTGCGGTAGGAGAGATTGATCTCGCGCAGGAGTTGCGCACCTTCGTTGTTGTCCTGGCGGCCCGACGTATTTGTAAACGTCCGGATGTCGATCGTGTTGTCGAACCGCAACCCGTCCACGCCGTAATCCCGGAGCAGCAAGAGTGCGTTGTCGTTGATGTACTGGCGGACCTGAGGCCGGCCAAAATCCGGTCGCGGACCGAACCTCGTGCTCGCACGCTCTCCGCCGTAGAGATAGACCCCATTGGGAATCTCCGGCCTCGAGAACCCGCCGAAGGCGTTGAGCAGGTTGTTGCCGACGAGGTGGTTATAGACCACATCCACGATGACGGCGATCTGGCGCTGATGGCACTGCTTGACGAACTCCTTGAAGTCCTTCGGCGTGCCGTATTTCGACTTTACGGCAAAGAGTTGGACCGGGTCGTATCCCCAATCGTGGTCTGGTGGGTTGTGATCGCAGAACAGCGGATTCTGCGTGATCGGCAGCACCTCGACGGCGTTGATGCCGAGATTCTGAAGATAGTCGAGCTTCTGAACGGCACCGGCGAAGGTTCCATTGAACGTCCCGATGTGCAGCTCGTAGATCACCATCGTATTGAAGGTTGGTTCGGTGAACGCCGGCATATCGAACGTCGGGTCCACAATCACCGACTGGGGCTTGTCGTCGTTCCCGGCCAGGCCAAATCCATCGGGTGGGTCGAAGCCGGTGAGTTGTTGCGCCCGCGGATCATTGAATTCGTGCGAGGCACCGCCGAGTTCGACGACGTACCGATAGCGGTCGCCCGCCTTCGTGTCGGGCACCGTTGCAGCCCATGTGGTATCGGCGGGATCGGGGTGACCGGGCTCCTTGGCCAGCGCTACCGAACTCCCTCCATTGATTCGGACGGCGACACTATCCACAAACGGCGCCCAGACGCGGAACGTCGTGGTCCCGTCGCTGTGCAAGGTCGCACCGAGCGGGTCGGCCGCAGTCGCACGGGACGTCGTTACAAAACAGGTTACAGCGATACAGAAAACGGCTCGGCATATTGCCGCGAGCCATTCGACACGCGAACGCGAACGCAAATGACCCAATGACATGGTGATCTCCTGTTGGCGATGTGAGTGACCGGCGAAACGGATGCTCTTGATTCTGCTGTCCGAGTAACGAACGCGTTTAATACGTGTCGGGAACTTCGACGTGTCGTCGTGCTCGCCGACGTCGATGAAATGCTCCCCCTGGGAATCGCCTCGCGGGCGACCACCCGCGAGGTTAGCCGCGTGGCAATGTTTGCCAGCACAGCGATGCGACGGGAACGGTTGGGCGCCATGCACAACATGGCAATTGCTGCCAACAAAATCGTTTTGCTCTCTGGTCTGATCCGGGAATTCGAAAACAAAAAGACCCAGTGTTCCCCGATGGGAGAACTGGGCCTTCACGACGGTCGATCCACCTCTCACAAGTGGACCTCGATGCTAAATTGCTAAAGCTGTCTTGTTTTGTCAAGAGGGCGTTTCTTTTGATGACGCCTGGTGTGAGTAGACTTTGGTTAGGACGTACGGACCAACACGGTTAACACGCGCGTGGTCCTGCGCGATCGTGCGACGTGGTCAACCCGCTAGCCGTGCCCAATCCCCGACCTATTCGGTACGGGTCCATGCGGGACACCGTCGAGATCGCGATTCGGCGTCCATCACCCAATGCCGTACTTCTGGAGCTTTTGACGCAACGTCGCCCTGTGAATTCCCAGCATCTGAGCGGCGGCGACCCGGTTCTGCAGACAGAGCTCCAGCACCGTTTGAAGCACGGGCGGCTCGGCGAGCTCCAGCAGGCGCTCGTGAAGGGTCAACTCGGTTGCCTGTACAGTACCATTCGCCGCGTCGCGGCGTGTCCACTCGATGAGCAGCTTTTGGATCGCTTCGGGGCCGGGCGTTGAAGCCGTGGTCGTTGGGGTCGAGATGATCGGCAGGTGCTCCGGGCGAATCGTCTGGCCTCGGGAGAGAATCGTCGCGTACTCGATCGCGTTGCGCAGCTCTCGCACGTTCCCGGGCCAGGGGCGCGCGCAGAGCTCCGCCAGTGCGTCGTCCGAGACGTGGACCGCGCCGAGCTCGGCCGGCCGGGTCTGCTGCAAGAAGTGGTCCACGAGGGCGGGGATGTCGTCCCTGTGTTCGCGCAGGGGCGGGATGTGGATCGGAAAGACGCCCAGGCGGAAGAACAGGTCTTCGCGGAACTGGCCCGTTGCGATCAGATCAGGGAGCGATCGGTTCGTGGCGGCGATGACCCGGATGTCGGTCGGGCGCGGGCGAGCGTCGCCGACGGGCGTAAACTCGCGGTGCTCGATCACCCTCAAGAGCTTGACTTGAAGGTTCAAGGGGATGTCGCCCACTTCATCAAACAGCACCGTGCCGCCGCTCGCGAGCTCGAGCAGGCCTTTGCGGTCCTGTGAGGCGCCCGTGAATGAACCTTTGATGTGGCCGAAGATTTCGCCTTCGACCAGGTTGGGGCTGAGTGCGGCGAGGCAGATGGGCAGGTAGGGACCGTGGCACCGGCCGCTGTGGCGATGGATCGCGCGGGCGACGAGCTCCTTGCCCGTTCCGCTTTCGCCCGTGATCAGCACCGGGACGTCAACGCGCGCGACGAGAGCGATGCTCTTGAAGAGCTCGTGCATCGCACTCGACGTGCCGATGAGCGTCTCGGGGCCAGGCTTTGTTGGTGTACCGGCAACGAGCGCGCGGGCGTTTTGCGATTCGATTGCCCGCTGGATGACGGTGGTCGCGTGGTCGAGATCGAAGGGTTTGACCAGGTAATCGAATGCGCCTCCGTCCATGGCGCGTACGGCGGTTTCGAGGTTGCCGAACGCCGTGATGATGACGACCGGGGGCGGGTCGGGAAGGTCGCGGAAGAAAGCCATGGCGTGCAGGCCGTCGATGCCGGGCAGACGGATGTCGAGCACGACGGCGTCGGGGGGCGTTGCGCCGGCGAGCTGCAAGCCTTGCTCGGCCGAGGACGCGACGGCCACGTCGTGACCCTCGTCGGTGAGTGATTCGCGCAGGGCCCAGCAGATGCTTTCCTCGTCGTCGACGATCAGGATACGGCTCATCGGGTCTCCTTCGGTGTGCCGTTCCGCAACGGCAAGGACAAACGAAACTGCGTTCGCGCGTCGCGACGGCTCCACGACAGGTGTCCGCCATGTCCCGCCGCCACCTGCTGGGCGACCGCCAGCCCGAGTCCGACGCCTTCGGGCTTGCTCGTGACGAAGACGTCGAGCAGGTTCTCCGCGACGTCCGGCGAGGGGCCCGGCCCGGTGTCGCTGACCTCGATGATCGCGTCGCCGTCGACCGCCGAGGCCTTGAGCTCGACCGTTTCGCCGGAACCCGCCGCCTCGATCGCGTTCAAGGTCAGGTTGAGCACCGCCGCGCGCAGGCCCGCCTCGTCGGCCACAACGTGGACCGGAGAGTCGCTGTTCACAAGGCGGAAGTCAACCTTGGCGTGCTGGCACGCGGGATGAACCAGCAGCTCGATCTCGGCAAGGAGTTGGCCCAGCTCGCAAGGCGCATGGGGGCGCGGTTCGACGCGGCCGAGCGCGAGGAGGCCCTTGACCTGCTCCTCGGTCATCGCGAGCTGACGGAGGGCCACGTTCAGGCTTTCGTCTCCGGGCGGGGGAGGGTGGCGCCTGGCATGGAGCTGAATGCTCATGCGGGCTCCCGTGAGCGAGTTCCTGAGCTGGTGGGCCAGCCCCGCGCCGAGCTGGGCAAGCACCTGGGTCCGTTCCGACTGGCGAATCGTTCTCTGCATCTGTTTGAGCTGGTCACACATCAGGTTGATGGAACCGGCGAGGTCCTGGATTTCATCGCTCCGGGGTCCGGGGTCGAAGCGTTCAAAGTCGCCGCCGGCGATCCGGGCGACCTGTTGCTGTACGTTGCGGATCCGTGCACCGATGCGCTGGGCGATCCAGCCGGTGACGGCCGCCATGAGCCCGAGTGTGCCCAGACCCAGCGCCAATGCCGGGGCCGCGGCCTCCCAGCGCGCCTGCCGCCAACTGGTTTCGGGGTAGAGCACGAGGAGCGATGACGCTTCCGGGCCGTTGGCCCGGCGGAGCGGGATCGCGAAGTAGCGCGTGCCGTCCAGGGCGAAGGTGGGCGATTCGCCGAGCGAGCCGAGCCGATCCATCGGCGGGATCTTTCGGACTGCGGGAGGCACCGTTTTCAGCCCCGGCAGCGTGGTCTCCCGCACCTGGCCATTGTCTGCCAGGACGGCAAAGTGTGCCCGCGACAGCCCGCGCATCTGGACGAGCACGCTCGCCGTGTACGGAAAGTTGGCGTGTCCCAGGGTGTCGATGACGCCGTTGAGCCGGGCGACCATCTCGCGCTCGCTCCGGCTGGCGGCCAGCGTGGCCGTGGCGAGCGTAATGGCCGTTACGGCAAGGGCCTGAATACCGAGGAGCGGGATCAACACCTGATCCCGAATCGAGAGTCGCATCGCGTCCGCTCCGGCCAACGACTTCCATCCTGCGAATTCTTTCATCAGACGCTTTGAGACGTGGAGGACGCAAGACCACGTTTGCCGCGAATCGAGCCCAACAGGGCTCCTGAGAATGGGGTGGCTTGTTCCCGCACTCCGAAGCCTGCGGACTCCGACAACGTGACGCTTTCAAACTTTCGCCACTCGTGGCCAAAGGATGTCCATCGTCGGCTGTCGCGTCGACACCGGCGTCGCTGTAAGTCGTTAGTACGAAATCATCTTGGCTGAATCGAGCGTATGGAACGCGGTTTGCTTGGTGCCGCTCGTCAACCACGATTCGGATGTGAGGGCGAGAATGATGAGTCGGCGCGGATTTACATTGATTGAGTTGCTGGTCGTCATTGCGATCATCGCGGTCTTGATCGCGTTGTTGCTTCCGGCCGTTCAGGCAGCGCGCGAGGCGGCGCGCCGGGTGCAGTGCGTGAACAACCTCAAGCAGATCGGACTGGCGCTCCAAAACTATCATGATGCCGTCGGGGCGTTTCCGATGAGCTACGCCACCCGCGGCAAGTTCGTCAACGGTGCAACGGATACGACGCCGGGTTGGGGTTGGGGGACGCTGATCCTCGCCCAGCTCGAGCAAACGGGAATCTACAACGCGGCGAATTTCGTCGTCCCGGTTGAAGCGCTCCAGAATTCAACGGTCGTGCGCTCCAGCGTATCGGCGTACCTATGCCCGTCCGATCCGATTCCTGGCGGGCCGTTCGGTGTGACCGACGCTTCGGGGAATGTGCTGGCCATGATGGGGCCGACGAGTTACGCAGCGTGTGTCGGGAACGACTTCGCCGACACGACGACGGGTCTGAATAACGACGGGCTCGGCAACGGCGTGATGTATCGCAATAGCGGCATTACGATCGCGGGGATCACCGACGGCACGAGCCAGACCATCACGGTGGGCGAGCGCGCCTGGAGCATTAATAGCGGGCCGTGGGCGGGCGTCGCGACGAACGGCGTGATCAATCGAGGGCCGGCGAATCCTTGCCCGAGGACGGGTGCGCTCTACTACCCGGCCGCGACACTCGTTCAAGCCCACACCAATGTCCTGAACGCTGACACAGACCCCGACGGCGGCCTCGACGACTACTCCAGCCGGCATCCGAGTGGGGCGAATTTCGTGTTCGCCGATGGCTCGGTCCATTTCCTCAAGAGCGTGTTGCGGAATGGAGGCGTCCGGCCCGACGGCTCGACGATCTACGCCAGTCCCACGTTCATGGCGCTCGGGACGAGGGCCGGTGGAGAGGTGATCAGTGCGGATTCTTATTGATTCGCGCGGAGTTTTGAATGCGCGGGTGTGGTCCGGGTGTCAGTCCACAACCGCCACCGCGGGGTACCTCGGCCGATAGTAGCGTCCCTTATAGCGCCGGAGCAGGTACTCGAGCGCGTGCTCGCCCGCATCTTTGGGCAGCAGGAAGGCGGCTTTGATCGACTCATCGCCGTATTCCGCGGTTAGACGCGCGACGAAGCCCGGGCTGGTGGATTCGCTCATGATCCAGTTGCAGATCGCATCCAATTCGATGGGTGAGAGGTTCCCGCCCCGTTTCCGGAGCCCCGCGCGGATTGCGTCGAATTGCGGAAGGAACTCCAGGCCCTCAAGGGGGTTAAGATAAACGGCGACGCTCTCCTGGGTTTCCAGAACCTCGGGAGGCACACCAACGTGTGGCGCCGGAGTTTTCGACCCCGGTGATCCCTGGACTTCCGGCGCATGCGGCCCGAATTGTTCCTGGATCATCGGCTTCAGGTCATCAGCCATCGCCGGTCCATTGGGGTACACGACCCAGTCCTTACCGTGCTTCGCCACGAACTGGTCGTGGTGCTCGGCGACCACGTCGCGCGCCTTCTTCAGCGCCCCCGGGCTGTAGCGGTAGTAGAGCATGGGCCGCATGCGGTATTCCCGCTTCAGGTGGTCGATCGCCGCCGGCTGCAGACGCTTGTAGGTCGTTTGCTGACCGGACCAGTACCAGTCGCCGTTCCAGGGCACGAGACTGCCGCGGATAAAGGTGCCCGGCGCAATCCGCTTCCACTGGGCGTCGACCCGGACGGTGTACTTGCCATCGCTGATGACGTTCTGAAGCTCCAAGCGCTTCATGTCGTACTTGAGCACCTGGTACAGGGCGTTGTGCCGCTCGGACCAGGCGAGCAGGTCGTTGCGTTGCTCGGGTGGGAGGTTCAAAACGCTGGCGAGCACCTCAAGCGCCCCAAGGCCTGACCATCGGGTGCATTTCTGGCAGAGGAAGTCGTCGAGGACCGTGATGTCCGCGGAAGTCGCGTTCTTGTCCTCGAGGTAACGCTCGCAGATCAGGCGAAAAAGGTACGACTGGGTGCCCAGCCAGACGAGCTTGCGCTTGACGTCCCACCCATAACGATTGGACTCGCCGAGGAACTGACTGATTCCCGACTCCTTTGGCAAGCGGGCGAACTGCTGTCGCAGGAACACCGACGCCACGTCCGCCATCTGGACCAAATCCGTGTGGTCGGGCGCAAGGATCGCGCCGTGGAGCATCTTGGGGTACAGGACCCAGAGAAAATGTCGAACCCGGAGCGGCGAGATTTCCGTGGATGCCGGATCGTAGTCCTTGCCCGGGATGAGCGGGAGCGGCGTGCCGAAGAACTCACGGTTGTATTGCTCCACACTGCGCCAGAGACCGAGCCCGCAATGGATATCCTCAGCGAGCTCGACCAGGACCCCGGCGATGATCTTGAGCCGGCGCGCACTGAGCTTCAGTGTCTTGTGGGTCAAGTCCGTCTGGGCCAAGCCAAGGATGCGAACCAACTGTGCCTCAAGACCGGCGAGATGCTTCTCGATGGCGCCCTCGAAACCTTCGGGGCGGAACGGCAACTGCGACATCGGTCGTTGGCTCCAGGTGGCTCGACACATGCGGGAATCGGCAAGCGTATCGTGTTTCGCGAGTGGCGACGAGGCAAAATCCAAGCCCTACATCAAGTTTAGGACGAACGACGGCAGGGAGACCATCTCGTTTTCAGATCGCCGAACGAAAGAACCGTTGGCATCATCCCGGTTCACATTTTTGCCCGGATTCCGACAAGCGGGAAACCGGATCACTCCCCCGTGTCTCTTCGAGGGAACGATAATCCGCGATACTACACGTTTTTACGCCAGGATCATGGCGAGAATCGATACGATCATAGCAACGAGCGATGTTTGCCGAGGGAATTAGGAGAGGTTTTTGATGACCGAGAACGGATCCGTTATATACAGAGGTTCACGATGATCGGGTTGCTCGTTGTCATCGTGATCATCGCCGTGTTGATCGCGTTGCTGCTCCCGGCGGTCCAGGCGGCGCGTCGTGCGTCGTGCTCGAACAACCTCAAGCAGATCGGGCTGGCGTCGCACAACTACCGTACAGCGACCGATGCATGTTCGATGGGACTTTTGAAGACCATGTCGAACCTGAATGTTTATTCGTCGCAGAACGTCCTGAGCGCGCACGCGCAGATGCTCGGCCACCTCGGCGAGAGTGCGCTCGAGAACGCGATCAACTTTAACTGGGGCCTGGCCACCTCGGCCGCGAATGCCTGCCACTTCCGTCAGACGACGGCTACCTGACCCAGGTGAACGAGTTCCGTTGCCCGTCCGATGGGCTGGCTGGGTCGGTGAACCGGAACAGATCCTGCGGCTCGTTCGGTACCACCGCGCTCAGCAGTGTGAACCAGGCGACGTCGGGTAGCACCGGGATGTTCACTGAATCAGGGGTGCCGCACTTGCGCGGCGGTGATGCCTCGCTTGCTGAACGTGATAGCAAACGTCTGGCCCGCATTGAAGGGACGGCCGAGCCCATCGGTGAGGAGCGCTGACGTGACCTGCAACTGCTTGGGTTGTGACAGGTTCAGCGGCCGCAGGGGTGTGAGCGTCACAGTGTGGGCCGTCGCGTTATACAACACGGACGAGAGAGGTACAACCGTGTTGAACGTCGTCGCGCCTTTCTTCGTTTTGCCCGAGAACAGGTGGTAGGCGCCAGCGTTCCCCGCGCCGTTGAGGGGTCCGCTGAGATTGAGCTGGATCACCAGTTCGTTCTTGAACTTCGGCTTCCGGCCACGGCCGACCTGGACACGGATGGACGGTGTCGTCAGGGTTATCGTCACCGGCGGCGGCAGGAAGTTGTTGTCATGGACCACCAGCCAGGCGGTCGCGGTGGTGCCGACGGCCGCTCCTGCGCTGGGAGCGGAGAGTGTGAACGGGATACCCACATCGGGCTCGCCCGGGTGGCCGTCGTTGGGAATGGGGATCGAGACGGTCGCGGTCGTCACGGTCGGAGGGAACGAGACGGTTTGGTGGAACGGCGGGAATGTCGCGTTGCCCGGGCTGGAAACGACGGCGCCGATGCTTTGGGACAGGTTGCCCGCGCGGGTTAACGATAACGTCGCGGTGCCGGCGGTGACGTTGACCACCAAAACCGGCTCGCCGAACTGAATGCTGGCGGGCGCTCCGGTGTGGAAGCTCATGATCGCCCCATCGACCGTACCCCCGGGGTAGGTGGCGACCACCCGGTAGTAATAGGTCGTGTCCGGGGACAGAATGGTTACAGGGTCGGACACGGACACCTCGGAAGCCCCTGCGCCGAGGTTCCCCGCGCCGATGGTCGCGGTGCCGGTCGTCAGCGTGGGGTCAGTCCCATAAAGGAAGACGACATTCGTGATATTGCCCTCGGGGTTGACCGTTCCGTGGAGCGTGGCGCCCGTGCTGGTGACGTTGGTGGCGGGCAGCGTCGTTGCGGTCGGTCCAACCGCCGCGGGCGAGGTCGTGAAGCTAACGATTGAGCCGGTGGTGGTACCGCCGGCGTTGGTCGCGACCACCCGGAACGCGTAGCTCGTGTTCGGGTTCAATCCGGGGAGTGACGCGCTCACGGCCTGGGCGCTGGTCCCAACGAGGCCGGTCTGGGCCGGAACCGATGGGATCGACAGCGTGCGGATGGCATTGGACTCCGTGTCCGCGACGTAGACATTGCCCTGGGAGTCCACCGCGACGCCGAACGGGAAGTCAAACTGCGCCTTGCTCCCGGTCTCATCGACGAATCCGGGATTCCCCGGCGTGCCCGCCAAGGTTGTGACGAGTCCGTCCGGCGTGACCTTCCGGATCGTGCTGTTGTTCTGGTCCGCAACATAGACATTTCCCGCGTCGTCCACAGCGACGCCGGACGGGTTGTTAAACTCGGCGGCGCTGCCGAGACCGTCCTGGGTGCCGGCATGGCCGGCGCTGCCGGCCAGGGTTGTGACGACGCCGTCCGGCGTGATTTTGCGGATCGTGTCGTTGCGGCTGTCGGCGACGTAGACATTGCCCTGGCTGTCGACCGCCACTCCCGTCGGTGCGTTGAACAAGGCCGCGCTGGTCGCAGCGCCGTCGGTACTGCCGGTCTGGCCCGCACTGCCCGCGAGGGTGGAGACAACGCCGTCCGGCGTGATCTTGCGGATCGTGCTGTTGTCGATGTCCGCCACGTAGATGTTGCCCTGGAGATCGACGGCCACTCCGAACGGTCCGTCGAACAAGGCCGTGGTGGTCCCAGCGCCGTCGGTGCTGCCCGACTGGCCCGCGGTGCCTGCGAGTGTGGAGACAACGCCGTCCGGCGTGATCTTGCGGATGGTGTTGTTACCGGTATCCGCCACATAGACGTTCCCCGCGCCGTCCGTCGCGATGCCAAAGGGCAGTTTGAACGCGGCATTATTTCCGGTGCCGTCCGTGCTGCCGGTCATGCCCGTGCTACCCGCGAGTGTGGTGACGACACCGCCCGGCGCGATTTTGCGGATCGTGCTGTCGATTGTGTCGGCGACGTAGACGTTTCCCGCGCGGTCCACCGCCACGCCTCCCGGCAGGTAGAACTGGGCGGCGCTGCCGGTGCCGTCGGAGCTGCCCTGGGTCCCCCCCGCGAGTGTGGACACGACGTTTGCGGGTAGGGTGGGGTCGGTCGAGTACTGGAAGAACGTGTCGGTGCTGCCGCCGTTCGGATTGACGTTTCCGTTCAGCGTGGCGTTGGTTGTGGCAATGGCTGACGCGGCCAGGGTGGTGGCGGAGGGGGGAGCGACGCTGGTGGCAAAGTTGAGAATGGATCCGTTGGTGGTACCCGCGGTGCTAGTCGCGACCACCTCGAAGTAGTACTTGGTGTTGGGTGTCAGGCCACTCAGGGGCGCGGTCACGTGCACATCGGACACTCCGGCGCCGATGGCGGTCGCGGTCGTCGATGTGATGCCGGTGGTGAGAGCGGGGTCGGTGCCAAAGACGAAGTCGTAACTGGTACTCACGCCCTCTGGGTTGATCGTGGCATTGAGTGTGGCACCGTCGCTTGTGATGGTTGAGGCGGCCTGTGTCGTCGCAGTGGGCGGGGGCGCGGCGGAGGTGGTCGTGAAGGCAAGGATTGCCCCTTCGGTCGTACCCCCAGTGTTGGTCGCGACCA
This sequence comes from Singulisphaera sp., assembly GCA_027451445.1. Taxonomy (GTDB): domain Bacteria; phylum Planctomycetota; class Planctomycetia; order Isosphaerales; family Isosphaeraceae; genus DAIDJG01. Next base: position 5,336 of record DAIDJG010000008.1, on the reverse strand, counting down.
CCTGGAAGTAATACCTGGTGTTGGCCGTCAGCCCGGTGATGGGAGCGGTTATGCCGACGTCGGACGTTCCGGAGCCGAGGGCGGCAAGCGTCGTCGATGTGATGCCGGTGTTGAGAGTGGGATCGGTCCCATAGATGAAGTCATACGTGGTGCTCGTGCCCTCTGGATTCACAGTGGCATTGAGCGTGGCGCCGTTGCTTGTGATTGCGGAGGCGGCCTGCGTCGTTGCCGTGGGTGGAAGCGCCTGCGTCGTGAAGCTGAGAATCGCGCCGTCGGTCGTTCCACCGGCGCTGGTCGCGACCGCCCGGTAGTAGTAGTTCGTGTTGGCGGCCAGGTTGCTCAGGGGCGAGTTCACCGCCTGAGCACTGGTCCCGGTCATGCTCGTCTGGGCCGAGACCGAGGGAATTGACAGTTTGCGGATGGCATTATCGGGCGTGTCACCAACGTAGACACTGCCTTGGGCGTCCACGGCCACACCGGCCGGGAAGTTCAATCGAGCGTCGCCGCCGATGCCATCGACGAATCCATTTTGCCCTGGCATGCCCGCCAAGGTCGTGACGACGCCAGCCGGTGTGATCCGCCGGAGGGTACTGTTGAGCGTGTCCGTCACATAGACATTGCCAGCATCGTCCACCGAGACTCCAAAGGGCGAGTTGAACTCGGCGCTACTCCCGGGGCCGTCGGCGCTCCCGGTCTGGCCCACAGAGCCCGCCAGAGTGGTGACAACACCGGCCGGTGTGACCTTGCGGACGGTGTCATTGCGCACATCCGCCACGTATACGTTCCCAGCGCTATCGACGGCGACGCCGCTCGGCGAGTCGAACCGAGCCATGTTGCCAGTGCCGTCGGCGCTGCCGGCCTGGCCCGGTGAACCCGCCAACGTCGTGACGACTCCAGCCGGTGTGATCTTGCGGATCGCGTCATTGCCAAAATCCGCCACGTACACGTTTCCCTGGAAATCTACGGCGACGGCGCTTGGCTCGTCGAACGAGGCAGCGCTGCCGATACCGTCGGCGCTGCCGGCGTGGCCCGGTGAACCCGCCAACGTCGTGACGACTCCGGCGGGTGTGATCTTGCGGATCGTGTTATTTGAGTCGTCCGCCACGTAGACGTCACCCTGAAGGTCTACCGCGACATCGCTCGGATTGAAGAAGCGAGCTGCGCCACCGGTACCGTCCGCACTGCCGGCCTGACCCGGTGAACCCGCCAACGTCGTGACAACTCCGGTGGGTGTGATCTTGCGGATGATCTCGTTCAGGGTGTCTGCGACATACACGTTACCCGCACTGTCCACTGCCAAACCTTCCGGTCCATGGAACTGCGCGGCAACGCCACTGCCGTCGTTGCTGCCCTCAGTTCCCCCCGCAAGCGTGGTCACGACGTTCGGCGACAGGGCCGGGTCCGTCGAGTATTGAAAGAATGTGTCGGTGCTGCTGCCGTTGGGATTGACGCTTCCATTGAGCGTGGCACCGGTGCTGGTGATCGCGGAGGCGGCTTGTGTGGTTACCGTAGGCGGGAGCGCCGGAGTCGTTGTTGTGAAGCTGACAATCGCGCCATGGGTCGTACCTCCGGCGTTCGTCGCAACGACCTCGAAGTAGTATTTGGTGTTGGGGGTCAGCCCGCTCAGTGGAGTGGCCTCGGCCAGGTCGGACGTCTCGGAGCCGATGGCGGTCACAGCCGTCGTGGAGGTGCCCGAGGTCAGGGTTGGGTCGGTGCCAAAAACGAAGTTGTAACTTGTGGTATTCCCCTCGGGGTTGACCGTGGCATTGAGCGTGGCACCGCTGCTCGTGATCGCCGAGGCGGCCTGTGTCGTGGCGGCGGGCGGGCTCGCCGGGGCCGGTGTCGAGAAGCTGAAAATCGAGCCCGCGACCGTGCCCGCCGCGTTGGTCGCGACCACCTGGAAGTAATACTTGGTGTTGGGCATCAAGCCGGACAGCGGGACGCTCTCCGCCACGGCGGACGTGCCGGAGCCGGCGGCGGACACCGTCGTGGAGGTGGCACCTGTGGCCAGGTTCGGATCGGTGCCATAAACGAAATCATAAGTCGTGCTGTTCCCTTCTGGGTTGACCGTGGCGTTGAGCGTGGCACCGTTGGTGGTGATCGCTGAGGCAGGCAGGGTGGCGACGACGGGGGGCGCAACCGTCTGGGCTGGTGTGATGAAGCTGAGGATCGGGCCCTCGGTCGTACCCGTAGCGTTGGTCGCGACCACGCGGTAGTAGTAGGTCGTGTTGAGGGCCAGGCCGGTCAACGACGCGCTCACGGGCTGGGCGGTGGTCCCGGTCAGACTGCTCTGGGCCGGGACCACGGGGATCGCGAGTTTTACGATCGCGTCGCCGTTCAGGCCGTAGACATTCCCTTCGGGGTCCACAGCCACGCTGTAGTCCGAAGCGAACTGGCCGCTTTGGCCCGACACGGTGGTGACGACACCGGCGGACGTAACCTCGCGGATCAAACCGTTATAAGTGTCAGCCACATAGACGTTTCCCATGGCGTCCGCTGCAACTCCACGAGGCCACCAGAATTCGGCGGCGTTCGCTGGGCCATCATTGTGGCCCAGTGTTCCTGAGACGCCCGCCAGGGTGGAAACGACCCTGGCCGGCGTAATCTTGCGGATCGTGTCATTGCTCGTATCCGCCACGTAAACATTGCCTTGGGGATCAACAGCAACGCCCGCCGGGCCGTTGAACAAGGCGGCGCTTCCGGTGCCATCGGTACTTCCGGTCTTGCCCGGCGTCCCCGCGAGGGTGGTTACCACCCCAGCCGGCGTGATCTCGCGGATCGTGTCGTTGCCCTGATCGGCCACGTAGACATCGCCCTGAAGGTCGACCGCGACACCGGTTGGGCCGCTGAATTGGGCCTGGCCACCCGTGCCATCCTTGCTACCGTACGTGCCCGCCGAGCCGGCCAGCGTGGTGACGACACCCGCCGGCGTGATCTTGCGGATCGTGCTGTTCAAGTCGTCGGCCACGTAGACGTTGCCCTCGACGTCGACCGCCACCCCCGTCGGCCAGTCGAACAGGGCGGCACTGCCGGTGCCGTCCGTGCTGCCGGCTTTGCCCGGCGTCCCCGCCAGCGTGGTGACAACTCCGGCCGGAGTGATCTCGCGGATCGTGTCGTTGAACGTGTCCGCGACATAGACGTTCCCCGCACCGTCCACCGCGACACCTTTCGGAATGTAGAATTGGGCCTGGCTTCCGGTACCGTCGCTGCTGCCCTGGCTACCGCCCGCAAGAGTCGTCAGGACGCTGGCCGACAGGTTCGGGTCGGTCGAGAACTGGAAGAACGTGTCGGTGCTGCCGCCATTGGGATTGACGGTCCCGTTGAGCGTCGCTCCCGGTCCCGTAAGGGCCGAGGCCGCCAGCGTCGTCACGGACGGAGCCGCCGCGAGCAGAGTCCGGTCCTCCAGCCCTTCCGCCGTGAGCCATCGCCGCCGTACGGGGGCCTTGCGGGATTTCGTAACGCTGCTGCTGCACCGTCTACCCCAGGTTCGACCGTCAACTCGCTTGGTCATGCTCAACCTCATGTCGTCCAACGGGCCCGCAGAGGGCGCAGGGAGGTTCTCGAATCTCGAAAGGGGCCAAGAACGTGCTAAAAGACGTCATCGTCCTATAAGGCGAGGATCGCAATCACCGTTATCCTCGAAGACAGTCATTGAACACGACGGTCGAGTCGATACGATGGTTTGATGGATGCCGACCGTTTCGCGCTTCCGGTTTCGCCAACGGGTTGCGGTGAAAGCAGGGCGTACATGAGAAGAATGGCCGGATGCGTGCGGTGCCGCCAAACTTTTTTCTGCTCATCTGATCTGCGGTCATGGTGCAGGGAATTCACCGCGATGGTAGAGGATCGAGAGGCCGATGAAGGTTTCGCAACGCTCCTGGCCGGTTTACGGGTGGGCGAGACGGATGCCTCGGCGCTGGTCTTTCAACGCTTTGTGCGGAGGCTGGTCGCGCTGGCCGCGCAACGGCTCGATGCGGAAACGAGGCGATTGAGCGAGCCCGAAGACGTGGTCCAGTCCGCCTTTCGCAGCTTCTTCACGGGCGTGAAAGACGGCGAGTTCGCGCTCGAAGGCTGGGCGGGACTGTGGGGCTTGCTCACGATCATCACGCTGCGCAAGTGCCGCCGACACCGCCGGCTCGCCCACGCGCGCAAGCGCTCCGACGAGTTGAGGCGGGATGACCGGCGGTTGGAACGAAATCGAGACAGCGCAATCGACCGCGAACCGACGCCCGACGAGGCCGCGATGCTTGCCGAAGTTGTTGAGCAGCTCCTTGAAAGCTTGGAACCCCCCGAGCGCGCGATCGTCGAGCTGACCCTGCAAGGGCACGACACACGCACGATCGCGCACCGGCTCGAACGCTCCGAACGAACTGTCCAGCGTGTGCGGCAGACCGTGCGCGAGCACTTGGAGCACGTGATTGCTGACGAGGCGGCCGAGCGGCCGAAGTGAATCGTGAGCCGGGACGGCGCCCATCCACTCTCTCCGTTCACAGGACCGCGCCTCGCGTTGGAGCGCTGCGTCGCGCAGTTCGAGCTGGCGCTGCGATCCCACGCGATCACCATCGAAGCCGCTCTCGCTGAGGTCCCCGACGAGCTGCGGACCCCTTTGCTGGTGGAGCTCGTGCATGTCGAGCTGGAGTATCGGCTCGCGCACGGGCAGGACGTAACGGTCAGTGAGTACTGTGAGCGCTTCCCTGAACTGCGGACCCTGGCAGGGGTCGTCCCAGAGTTGGAGGCGGCTGAAAATCTTATCCGCGCGCGCCCGCAGGACGTTGTCGGCAAATCGCCCGTGCCTGAGTGGCTCGATCGGTTTGTGGTGACGGGCGTGCTGGGTCAAGGCGCATTCGGAACCGTCTATCGTGCGACCGACTTGCGTCTTGCTCGCGATGTCGCGTTAAAGGTGCCCCGGCCCGGCCGAATCGACACGCCGGCTGACGTCACGCGTTTTCTGCGTGAGGCCCAGTACACGGCTCGGCTCCGCCATCCGAATATCGTGCCGATCCACGAGTGGGGCGAGGCCAAGGGGACGGTCTATCTCGTCAGCGCGCTCGTCGTCGGCACGAACCTGGCGGAGCGGATCGCCGCGGCGCCGCTGCCGCCCCGTCAGGCGGCCGAGTGGACCGCGGCGATCGCCGACGCGTTGAGCCACGCTCATGAACGGGGGATCATCCACCGAGACGTGAAGCCGTCGAACGTTGTGATCGACGAGGACGGGACGCCCTACCTGACCGACTTTGGGCTCTCCAAGGGCACCGATGCCGCCACCTTAACGGTCGAGGGGCAGACGTTGGGCACGCCCGCCTACCTGGCTCCCGAGCTGGCGAGCGGCCGGGTCC
>DAIDJG010000007.1 GCA_027451445.1 Singulisphaera sp. | reverse complement strand
CTTCCAACAAGGGCGGTACCAGAACCTCAAGCTCGTTTGGTAACCCGCGGTCGCGGCTTCCTGTCAAATTGGCACCATCGCGGTCACGCACTGCGATCGCTTGCGAGTGGCCTGCCTTTTTGGCACCATGGGTAAAGCGGCCTGGTGGCGCTTGCTCGGCCGTTACGGATTAAGCGGATTGCTCTAACAGATTACGGAGATTTGGCTTCCGATCGCTCGGCCGCTCCACGCCCCGGCGTGTATCCGCGTGTTGGCACGATCTCTGCTTTGGTATTTCGATCGTCTTCCTCAAACGCTCATACGGCCCAGGGAGGCCATCGGAATGAGTGGGCTTCACCCGCAGCGGCGTTGGGATCCTTTCCGCGACCTTCAGCGCGAGGTGGGGCGACTGTTCGAGAGCCTCGAGCCGCTTCAAACCTGGCGCCTGGTCCGCCAGTATCCGCCGCTCAACCTGTACGACACGGCGGACCGGTACGTGTTGACGGTCCAGCTCCCGGGGATGGAACCCGCTGACCTCGATCTCGCGATCACGGGCGAAACGCTGACCCTTCGGGGGGAGCGCAAGCGTCCGGACGGGGTCTCGGATGAGAGTTATCGTCGCCAGGAACGGCCGTTCGTGCGCTGGACGCGGACGATCACGCTGCCGGAGCGAGTCGAGAGCGAAAAGGTGTCGGCGGTCTTTGCCAAGGGGATTTTGACGGTTACGATCCCCAAGGCGGAGGGGGCTAAACCGCGGCAGATTCCCGTTGCGTCGTCGTCCTGAGGTAGCTGGTGTCGGGGGCGGGAACTCAGAATCATTCATAGTGCCGAAAAAGACTAAAGAAATCTTGACTTGAGTTTTTGGGAGACGCCAACGTGAGCACGGACCCGCATTCTGTCAAAGTCGTGATGGGGCCGGGGCCGGCGGAATCTCAGACGCAACTCGCGGCAAGCACCGAGGCTGTGAGGGAACCGGCGCGGCCTTGTCTTACCCCGCCGATCGACATCCATGAAGGTCCGGAGGGTTTGATCCTGGAGGCGGACTTACCGGGAGTCGACGAAAACACGGTAAGCATTCACCTGGAACACAATGTTCTTACCCTGGTTGCGCGTACGGTGTCGGCCGCTCCGGAAGGAGCGCGCACGCTTTACGAAGAATACCCCGCTGGTGACTTCCACCGGTCGTTCATCCTGAGCGACGAGGTCGAACGCAGCCGGATCACTGCGGAATTGCGGCACGGCGTGCTCCGGCTGACGTTGCCGAAGGCCGAGCGCACGAAGACTCGGCGGATTGAAATCAAATCGTAACGGCAGCGAATACCTGGTGAGGAAATGCCCCGAATTTGCGAACGAACTGGTTGGTTGATGTTGGCCAACTGGGTCGCTTTCGCGCTTGTTGGAGCCGGATCATGGGCCGTTTCATTCCGTTGCGCCGCGAGTTGGCAACCACGCTCAGCGGCTTGCAGACCGAGCTGAACCGGTTGTTCGAGGACTACGTCAACCCAGCGCGAATCGGGCCGTCGGCGGCCGACGCGGAACCGTCGGCATGGACCCCCGCTGTCGACGTGATCGAAACGCCGGAGGAACTCGTGGTGGTCGCCGACCTGCCCGGCGTTGACCCTTCGACGATCGACCTGACCGTCACGGGCAACGTGCTCAACCTGCGAGGCGACAAGCCGGTCGGAGGCGTCCCGGCGGGCAATCTCCTGGCCCAGGAGCGTGCGACGGGCTGTTTCCATCGTGCGGTTTCACTGTCGAGCGACGTCAACTTCGATGCGGCGCAGGCTGAGTCGCACCATGGCGTGCTGACAGTCCGACTACCGAAGAAGGAGGCCGCGAAACCGCGGACGATCCCCGTTCAACCGCGCTGAACGCCTTATCTCGACAGGTTTGCCCCGCGGTTCCTGCCCCTTCCCACTCCTCATCATGACGGAGTATGGTAGAGTGAAGAAACAACGGGGTTCTCGGGGACTCGTCGCGGAGCAACCTGTCGATGGATTTGCAAAAACTGCTGACCTGGGTGGCGATTGTCTTCGCCGGTCTCATTTGCCTGATCTTCGCGCTCGATCTCGCGGCCGGCATCTTCAAGCGCAACATCGTGCTCGACGTGCTCTTCCTCCTCGGCGGTGCCCTGGTGATCTGGCAGGGCGTCGAGACGTTGCGTGAATTGCGCTAACGCACCAAGTGCCGCAGGTCCGATGTCCGATTTGAGTTCCCCCCCACTCAACCTCACGCCCGATCCTTCCCCACTCGCTCGGCGATCGCCTGCACAAGTCCATCCCAGGTATAGGTTTGAGCCTCGGCTGCAACCGTCCAGCCGAGTCGTTCGGCGGCCGCTGTCGTCACAGGGCTGAGGCTTGCGACCCGAATCGAACGCCCGACCTGTGAGCGCAGAGCATCGGGCAACAAGGCGTGAAGCCTTTCCGTAATGGCCGAGCTGGTCAGCGTTATCCAATCGACTGATCCCGCCGCGATTCGCTCGACGATCGCGGGAGGGAGTGATTCGGCGTCCGTGTTGCGGTAGACGGGTACCTGGATGACCTCAGCCAGCCGCTCGAGCTCATCTTTAAGGATTGTGCGGCCGCGGTCGGCTCGGGCGAGCAGGACGCGTTGGCCGGCGACCTGTTCAGCCAGCGCAGCCGCGAGGGCCTCCGAGCGGTACGAGTTGGGTACCACATCGGCGCGCAGTCGCCAGGCGGCGAGGGCCTCCGCGGTCGCTGGGCCGATGGCTGCTAGTTTCAGATGGCCCACGGCACGCAGGTCCCGGCCTCGGATCTCCAGGCGGTCGAGGAAGTGTCGTACGCCGTTCGCGGATGTGAAGACGAGCCAGTCGAACTCGGACAGGCCGTCGATCGCCGTATCCAGCGGCGTGTAGTCTTCCAGTGGCAGGATCGCGACCGTGGGAGCGATCAGGGCTTCGGCCCCGAGCGCTTCGAGGACGGAGGCGGCGCGATCGGACTCGTCGCTGGGTCGGGTCACGACGATCCGCTGGCCGAACAGCGGGAGCGCCTCGAACCAGCGCAGCGAGGGCCGGCGGTCGACGACCGAACCGATGATGAGCAGCGCGGGAGGACCGAGCTTCGCCTCGGCAACTCGCTCCGGGAGATCGGCGAGCGTGCCCGTGACCGTCCGTTGCCGGGCGATCGTGCCAGCCTCCACCAGGGCGGCGGGCGTCGTGTCCGGCTTGCCGAGACGGATCAACGTCCGGCACAGGCTGGGAAGGCGGGTCACTCCCATGTAGACGACCAGCGTGCCCGGAAACCGGGCCAGGGCGGACCAATCCAGCCGATGGTGGTCGTCGGTGGCTTCGGGATCGTTGTGGCCCGTAACAAATGCGACGGCGGACGCCATGTCGCGATGCGTGACCGGCATGCCCGCGTAGGCGGTCACCCCGACGCCGGCCGTGACTCCCGGCACGACCTGGAACAGTACCCCCGAGGCTCGGAGGTGCTCGGCCTCCTCCGCGCCTCGGCCGAAGACGAACGGGTCGCCTCCCTTGAGGCGGACGACTCGCCGGCCCGCGCGCGCATGCTCTACGAGGGCTGCGTTGATCTCCGACTGAGAGAGAGTCATGTGTCCGATCGACTTCCCCGCGCAGATCCGAAGGGCCTGCGCTGGGGCGAGGTCGAGCAAGCGAGCGCTCGCGAGATGGTCATAAACGACCACCTCCGCCGAGCGCAAGACCTCCGCGCCTCGTCTCGTCAGGAGTCCCGGATCGCCGGGACCCGCTCCGACCAGATAGACGATGCCGAGACCACTACTTTCGCTCATACCTCCACACTCGCCGGGGTCTTCTTGCCCTGGCTGACGAGGATGATGCCGACTTCGTAGAGCAAGATCATCGGTCCCGCGAGCAAGCACTGACTAAACGGATCCTGGCCCGGTGTAAGCACCGCGCCCGCGACGACGATGATGAGGATGGCCATCTTCCGCTTCGAGCGGTAATCGTCCACGGAGAATATGCCGATTCGCTCCAAGAGGAGCATCACGAGTGGGGTCTGGAACGACGCGCCGAAGACCAGCGGCAAGATCGTCGCGAAGCTCATCCAGTCGGTGAGGCGTAGAGTCGGCTCGATCCCCAGCCAGACGTTGAACTCGAGGAGGAAGCTTAACGTGATCGGCAAGACGAAGAAGAAGCAAAGCAATACGCCGGTGAGGAACAAACCCAGTGAAAACGGCAGGTAACGCATGACATAGTGACGTTCGTGACGGTAGAGTCCGGCGGCGACGAACGCCCAGGCTTGGTAGAATACCCAGGGACTCGACAGCACCAGTCCGGCGATTACGCAGACCATGAAAAAGATGGTCATGGTCTCCAGCGGTGCGAGCGAGATCAGGGCTTCGGGAACCCGACTGCCTTCCTCGATCACGTCGATCATGTCCGCCTGGGCGAAGCGCATCGGCAAGGTGACGACCTGGTCCTTGAGCGTTTCGGCCGGCGGGAGGTTGAGGCTGGGGGCGATCTTTCGGAGCTGCTCGACCAGCGCGTCGGCGGGCACTCGGGCTTCCGTCGTCGAAGTCAGTCGCTCGGCCTCTCTGGCTTCCTTCGCTCTCTCCGCGGCCTGATTGGAGTAGAAGTCCTTCAGCGCTCCTTTGGCAGGCTCCTCCATCTTGGTCATGATTCGCTTTCCCAGGTTGATGCCTGGGATGAACGTTAGGATCACACCAACTCCGAGACCAAGCAGTGCAAGGATGAGCCGGGCGCGCAGTTCTTCGATGTGCTCCCCGAAGCTCATCGCGACCATCGTCTTTTCTTCGTTGAAGAGATCGTCGTCGGTAGGCATGGACAAGACCACCCCATGGGGTCAGAGAGGTGCGCCGATCGCGCTTTGGCGGGTGGGAAGGAGACGCGGGTCGCAACGGCCAATCCCGAGGCCGGAACCCTTTTCGATGCGGCGCCGCCTTGGGCCTCTCGGGGACGGCCATTCGGGCGGGGGCGTTCCTGTTGGAGCAGTTTACCAAACCTCGGCTTGATTTGACCAGCACGTCCGACACAATTTGCCGTGGCATTTCGATTTCCAAGACACGACGAAGTCGCGGGGACGCGTATGGCGGATCGGCTCACGGGCTCGCCCGAAGCAGCGCTCTATCGACCGGCGTGCAAGGCGGCGGCATGGGGCCTCGGCGTTAATCTCGCACTGGGCATGGTGAAGCTGCTTGGAGGCCTGTTCGGCCACTCGTTTGCGCTCCTGTCCGACTCCGTGCACTCGCTCGTCGACGCCCTGATCTCGGCCACCCTGCTCGGCGCTCTCTCGCTGGCGCAGAAACCGCCGGACCAGGAACATCCTTACGGACACAGCCGACTGGAAAGCGTCGCGGGACTCTGCGTCGCCATGGTGATGCTCGTCCTGGCCACCGGGATCGTGTGGGAAGCGGTCCGCAACGTCAATGCACGACATGACGCGCCGCACGGCTTTACCCTGGTCATTGCTGCGCTCGGAGCATCTTGCCAGGAGGCGTTGTTCCGCTTCGCCAGGGCTGTCGCGAAGCGGACGGGTTCCGCAGCGTTGCTCGCCACGGCCTGGGATTACCGGCTCGATGCGCTCGGCTCGCTGGTGGTGCTCGGGGGCGTGACCCTGGCCTACTGGGGCGGGCCAGCCTGGCACTGGGCCGACCACGCTGCTGGTGTGGCTGTCGCCGCGAGCGTGTTCTGGATCGGTGGGAAGCTGTTCCGCGACAACGTCCACGATCTCATGGACCGGCAGGCCGAGCCGGAGCTGATCCAGGCGATCCGGCAGGAAGCCTTTCAGGTCGCTGGTGTCCTCGGGATCGAAAAGCTTCGGGCTCGTAAAACGGGCCTGGAGTATCTCGTCGATATCCACGTCGAAGTCGACCCCGAGAAAACGGTTCGCGAAGGACACGCCATTGCCCACGCGGTCAAAGATCGCGTGGTCAAGGGATTTGCGGCGGTCCGCGACGTACTGGTCCACGTCGAGCCGTTTTCGCGGAGCGAAGCGACGTGATCGGTTCCTGCCCGCCGCCTCGCCTGGGATCAAGACTTCGTCGCCTACAGCGCGAGTGCCCCGCCTTGAGACAGACCGCTATGCCTCGCGAAGATCCAGATCAGTCGTTCGATGTCGTTCTGAGGCTCGTCCACGGCGTGAAGGTAACGGTGGAGGGCCTTGACGAACCACTCGCGATGGCAGCCGAACGGCGGGTGCTGGGCGACGACGGGGCCGACGACGTCCAGATCCCCCTCCACGGCAAATTCGAGCGCTTCCTCACAAGGCGCGACCCGGAACGTCGGGTCGAAGCGCGTGGCGTGGAGGCCCCAGAACATATCTTCGGGCTCTCCCCTCCGAACCCAGCGCTTCAAGAACGACTGCACACTCCCGCCGATCCCCATCTGGAGCGCAAGCTTGTGCGGATACTGCATCGCGCGGCGCCAGGGTGACGTCGTCCAGTCGCAGAAGAACGACCAGTAGGCGGCGGCATCCTCGTTCCTGGTGGACCGAAGGACCCGTAAACTACTGGCAACGTTTCGCAGGCTCAGTCCGCCATTGCCCACACCCAGCCAGCGCCCGAGGTGACGCCATGGTGCACCCACGTAGTCGTATCCCCGGCCACACCAGTCGGCGAGTCGGTCCTCGAAGACGAGCGCGTCTAACTGGTAAATGAGCAGGGATTCAAAGTCCGTAAATCGCTCGTAGAAGATTCCCGAAGTGAGGAGCTCGTTGTAACCTGAAATGGAGCTGAAGAAACGGTCGTCGAACCGCTGGACCTGCGCCGACGGGGCCAGCACCAGGTAGTCATGGCAGTCGAGCGAGTCCGGGGCGACGAGCACTAAGGGATGGGCACCAAGGACGGCCACACAGCGTGAGAGCGACAGACGCTCGAAATCATTGAGCTTCGTTTTGTGGACGGGGATCGCCACGACGACTTGATTGTGCGCCATAGAGCTTTTCCCAGAACTTGAATTCATCGACTACGTTGTATAGAGAGGGAGATGATAATCAGCGGCGGTAACGCAGCAAAAGAGTCTCGGTCAAATGTTGCTCTGCGTCACCAAGGGTCCCTTCGAGGAGGTCTTCAAGGCGGCAACGCGCTGCTAATCGGAGGTTCCCCCCTATGATCGAAGATTCAGGCAGTCGTTTGCGCCGGGTGCTGTTTGCCTTGAACCTCGACTCCGCGCGGAAGTTCGGGTCGCTGGAAGAACAGATTCTCCTCCTGGCGCAGGCGTTTCAACGCGGGTCCAAGCAGTTTATTCCCGTCTTCTGCTCTGGAGCGGAAGCCGCCACCAGCGAGTTTCTCGAGGCCGGTGTGGCGATCGAGCACCTCGATCTTCGGGAATTTACGCCAGGCCGGCTCTTTCGCCTGGCAGGGTTGATCCGGCGTCACCGCGCCGAAGTCGTTCACTGGAATTTCTACGAGCCCCTGAAAAACCCGTATCTCTGGCCGCTCTCGCTGCTCGCTCCCGGCGTCTCCCACTATTTCACCGATCACATTTCGCGCGGCTCGCTGACGGCACTCAGACGCTCGCCATTGAAAAGGGCGGGCAAATCGCTCCTGTACAAGCGGTATGAGAAGGTGCTTTGCATCAGCGATTTCGTGCTCAATGACCTCAACGGAGGGATCGAGTCAAACGATTCCGTCCAGCGCTGTACGTATTTCATCAACACCGACCGCTTTCGGCCCGATCCGGAGCGTCGCAAGGCGTTGCGGGCCGGCGTTGCCGACGATCGGTTCGTGATCCTGCTTGTGGCGCAACTGCGCAAAGAAAAAGGTGTCGCCGTCGCGCTCCAGGCGCTTCGGGAACTTCCCCCCTCGGCGGAGCTGTGGGTTGTGGGCGAAGGCGAGGAAATGATCCCTCTGCAAGCGCTCCAGCGGGAGCTTGGGCTCTGCGATCGGGTCCGTTTTGTGGGTCCTCAGCGGCATGTGGAGTCGTACATGCAGGCTGCGGATTGTTTGGTTTGCCCTTCGCTTTGGGCCGAGGCCGCGGGCCTGGTGATCCTGGAAGCTCAGGCGTGCGGGCTACCCGTCGTTGCGAGTCGGATCGGGGGCATCCCTGAATTCATCGATGAAGGCAAGACCGGGCTGCTGGTTCCGCCAGGGAACGCCGAGGCACTGGCCCGTGCCCTACAGTTGGTTCAGAATGACGAATCGACCCGCGTCGCCATGGGTGCTGCGGCGCGGGAGTTTGCTGTCAAACGTTTCGCCGCGGATACGCATCTCTCGGACTTTTTGGACTTTTATCGAACCCCTGAAATGGTCGTTCAACATGCCCAATTCGCTCGCCGCACAACTTGAACGTGATGGTGTCGTTCTCTTACCGGACCTGATCAGCGCCGAGACTCTTGCCGATATGCAAGCCGCGTTCAAAGCGCGGTTGAAGCACCTGCGCTGGAACGACAGCGACGGTTACGAAAAGACCGAGCCCCACCGGCACATGGTCCAGGACGTGCTCACCTTGGCGCAGGGCTTCGTCGATCTCGCGCTCCACCCCCTGGTCAAGCAGACGTTGCGCGACTATATCGGCGAGTCGTTCGAGCTCGTCGAGGCGAAAGGCTGGCGCTCGCTCCCCACCCGGCGCGACTTCCACGGCTGGCACGGCGACGCGTGGTACGACCAGAAGGTGGTCAACTTCATCCCGCGCGAGGTGAAGCTCGCCGTTTACCTGACCGACGTGACCAGCGGGGCGTTCAACTACATTCGGGGCTCCCACGGTCAGCAGGCGCCCCGCCCGGTCCGGAATCACGAGGTGGACCTGTCCGACCCGTCGGCGGTCGTTGAAATGACCGGGCGCGCGGGGACTGCGTTCCTGTTCGACACGTCGGGCATCCACCGTCAGAGTGTGCCGATCCTCGAAAACCGGCACGCCGTGTTCTACAACTACCACGATCCGTCCGTGCCGCTCCAGAAAGAGGACGTCGACTACTACCGGTATCATCCACTGATCCTCAACGCGGCCTTCCTCGGCGATCTCGATGCGGAAGACCGGCGCATTCTTGGGTTCGGCAACAAGACGAACTATCTCCCCGCGTTCGAGCGCCAGGCAAAGGACGGCGGACTGCGCGGGATCGCCAGCCTCGCGCTGAATTCGAAGCTGCACACACAGGATTTTCAGGATCGCATCGTTGCCCGCCTCAAGAGCATGCTCGGGCGGACGCGGGCCCAGCGTCACGTCGAGCCGGCGCGTGAGGTCGTGAAAACGTCGTGAAACCGCGCACTTTAGCCGTCTCACGGCCCGTCAACAGGACCGCACACGAAACGAGGCTGGCAATGGGCTTCCCCAAGGGTCCGGCCGTACACGGTGAATCTCGATCCGGTTTGCTCAGTGCACTCAGTCACTGGGAATGCCCATCTCCTCGGCTCCTCGTCCGCCCGGTCCTGTGGACGAGAGCCGCGGTTCTGGGGGTTTGTCAGAACGTTTACCGGGTTGTCGTTTGTGAGCCGTTGTTCAAGTCCTATTGCACTCAGCACGGCAAGCGGCTCCGGACCGGTCACTTCGTGCCTTACATCCAAGGGCGAGGCGACATTCTTCTCGGCGACGATGTCCACATCGAGGGCCGCCTCGACATCGCCTTCGCCGCGCGCTTCGCGGATCGCCCGACGTTGGAGGTCGGCGATCAGACCGTGATCGGGGACGGCTTCCAGCTCACGATCGGCCGCCGCATCACGATCGGCCACCGTTGTCAGATCGAGTCCGAGGTCCGCATCTACGATGCCAGCGGCCACCCGACTGATCCCTCCGACCGGCTCGCGGGTCTCCCTCCGCCCGAAGACAGTGCCTCGCCGATCGTCATTGAGGACGACGTACGGATCGGCATGGGGGCCATCATCCTCAAAGGGGTGAAGATCGGCGCCGGGGCGACGGTCGAGAGAGGGACGATTGTGGTGAAGGACGTCCCGCCCTTCGCGCGCGTTGCGGGCAACCCCGCGCGAGTGGTAACCTCCTCGTGAGGTGCGGGGCTGCTTCATTTTCAGCTCATCGATGCCAAACGAGCTCTCTTGGAATGCGGGAGCAGCCCTGATTCGGGTTGCGATCGCCCCTGCCCTGTCTATAATTTCAATCGGAATTGAAAGCCCGTCCCGCGAAACCGAACGGTCCGAGCACTCGTGGGTTAACCTCGCTCCGTGACTTCGGTTCTGGAGCCAGGGAAGGAGGAATGCCATGACTGCAAACGTTCGCGTGGGGGCCGTGAGTTACCTGAACGCAAAGCCCCTGTACCATCGCTTGACGGAGCTCGCGCCCGGGGTTCACTTGGAGATGGACCTGCCGAGCCGATTGGCCGACCGGCTGGCGGCTGGGGATCTCGACGTGGCGCTGATCCCGTCGGTGGAGTATCTCCGGGGGGCGTCGCTGGGACATGAAATCATCCCCGGGCTGGCGATCGCGGCGCGCGGAGCGGTGCGGAGCGTCAAGCTCTACAGCCGAGTGCCCTGGCAACGGATCGAGCGGCTGGCCCTCGATGAGGGCTCGCGCACGAGCCAGGCGCTTGCGTTGATCTGGCTCGACCACCAGCACCAGGTCCGCCCTGCCACGGTCGAGCAACTACCCATGGGCGTCCCCTTGCAGGAGAGCACGGCCGATGCGGTGCTCCTGATCGGCGACCGCGCGATGAAAACGCCCGACGAGCCGTTCTGGGAGGTCGTCGACCTGGCCGAAGTCTGGAACGCGATGACGGGCTTGCCGTTTGTCTTCGCGCTTTGGGTCGTCCGCTCGGGTGTCGAGCTCGGCGACCTGCCACAGGCCTTGCTTCGAAGCCGCGCTGAGGGGTTGTCCCAGGCGGCTGAACTGGCGCGGCGGTTCGGGCCGGGACTCGGACTGGACGTTGCGACTTGCTATGATTACCTGACGCGTTCGTTATCGTACGACCTGGGCGAGCCCGAGATCGCCGGCCTGCGCCAGTTTGCGCGGCTGGCGGCCGCACTGGGTCTCGCACCGGAAGGAGTTGAACTTGTCTTCCACCGTCGCTGCGATCTTGCAGCAAGCCATTGAGGGCGAGCGGCTTACGTTCGATCAGGGCGTGGCTCTCCTGCGCTCGGCCGACCTCCTTTCGCTAGGCAGGGCGGCCGACGCCGTTTGTCGGCGGCTGCATCCTGAGCCGTACCGCACGTTCAATATCGACCGCAATATCAACTACTCCAATGTCTGCGCGGCCGTCTGTGACTTCTGTGCGTTCTACCGCAAGGTGGGACACTCCGAGGCCTACGTGCTCGATCGCGACGTGCTGCTCAAGAAGGTCGAGGAGACCGTTGCGCTCGGCGGCGACCAGATCCTGATGCAAGGGGGACTTCATCCGGACCTGCCCTTCGAGTGGTATGAGGATCTCTTGCGCGACATCAAGAATTCCTTCCCGCAGATCAATATCCACGGCTTCAGCCCGCCGGAGATTCATTTTTTCCACAAGCTCTACCGGATGCCCCTCAAGACCGTGCTGGAACGGCTCAAGGACGCTGGGCTGGGCAGTCTGCCGGGCGGCGGTGGTGAAATCCTGGTTGATCGCGTGCGCAAAGCGATGACCCGGGGAAAGGTGCTCACCGACGACTGGCTCAACGTCCACCGCGTCTGGCACGAGCTCGGCGGACGTTCGACGGCCACCATGATGTTCGGCCACATCGAGACCCTGGAAGAGCGGGTCGAGCACCTGGAACGCGTCCGCCAGCTTCAGGACGAGACCGGGGGTCTGACCGCGTTCATCTCCTGGACGTTTCAGCCCGAGCACACCGACATGGCCGACATTCCTCCGGCGGGGGCGTTCGAGTATCTTCGAACGCAGGCCCTGTCGCGACTCTACCTCGACAACGTTCCCAATATCCAATCGTCGTGGGTCACCCAGGGGCCGAAGATCGGCCAGCTCGCGCTCTATTTCGGGGCGAACGACATGGGAAGCCTCATGATCGAGGAGAACGTCGTCGCATCGGCGGGAACCGTCTATTACTTGTCGCTCGAGGAAATCCGGCGTGCAATCCGGGTTGCAGGCTACATTCCTCGTCAGCGTAACGTATTCTACGAGTGTATCGACTCCTCGCCGGAGTGCGAAACGATTGCCATGGCGGCAAGTTAGGTGATGATTTGAAGCGATAAGTTCACTTACCGCTTGCGGCGAGGGATGGGGTACGGAATTCCCAGAACTGAATGTCCGGTCTCACTGGCGGCATGCACCGAGGACGCGCGTGATCCACGTCGAGCATCTCTCGAAGCAGTTCCTCGACTACGAACGGGGTTGGGTCTCGGCAGTCGCCGATGTCAGCTTCGATTGTCACCCCGGCGCGATTTTCGGTCTCCTGGGCCCCAACGGTGCGGGCAAAACGACCACCCTGCGCATCCTCAGCACGGTCCTCAAGCCGACGGGCGGCAAGGTGATCGTTGCGGGGCACGACGTGATGCAGGAGGCCGCGGCCGTCCGGGCGAGCATCGGCTACATGTCGGCCAGCACGGGCATCTACGACCGTATGACCGCCTGGGAACTCGTGGAGTATTTCGGACTGCTCTACGGTATGGGTGCCGAACGGCTTCGAGAGCGGATGGAGACGATCTTCGACTGGCTTCAGATGAACGACTTCCGCAACATGCTCGGCTCCAAGATGTCGACCGGCATGAAGCAGAAAGTGTCGATCGCGCGGACGGTCGTTCACGATCCCCCGGTCCTGATCTTTGACGAGCCGACGTCCGGTCTCGACGTACTTGTCGCACGCGCGGTGCTTCAGAAGATCGCCGAGTTGCGTGACCTTGGGAAGACGATCATCTTTTCGACGCACTCGATGCACGAGGTCGAAAAACTCTGCTCCCGCGTGGCCATCATCCACAAAGGGAACGTGCAAGCGGACGGCAAGCCGGACGAACTCCTCGGGCTGTACGATCAGCCGAACCTCGAAGAACTGTTCTTCCACCTGGTCGAGCTCGCCGACGCGAAACGCCAGGAAAAAAGCGCGATGCCGAAATTCGTTGAGGACGCACATCCACTGCATTAAAGACGAGGATTGAACTCAGCGTTTCCACACAGCGGCCCCTTTTCGCGACCGGATCAGGGTGTTAAGACGACGTATGACGGCCGACTAAGGTCCACTCGGACCGCTCTATTGAAGTCGATAAAAACTTTCCATTTGGGGCAGGTTAATGCGTTGGTCCAATATCTCCGTGATCGTGCGGCGCGAGGTACGCGACCAGATTCGCGACCGTCGCACGCTGTTCATGGTCTTCATCCTGCCCGTTCTGCTTTATCCGATGCTGGCACTCGGCTCGCTCAAGCTCTCGGCCGAGTTCGAGCAGAAGCCGCGCAAGCTTGTCATCCTCGGTCGCGAAAACCTGCCGGAGAGCCCGCGGCTGTTGAACGAGAAAGGTGACGGTTTCGAGCCGTCGCTCTTCGATTCGCCCGCCGATGCCGAGCGTCTGCTCGTCTCCACCGAAACGGCCGCGGGACCATGGCTCGACCCGACCCAGCAAAAAGCGGCGATCCGGCGGGGCGAGGTCGATGCGCTGTTGATCGTGCCGGCGGACCTGCGCCAGACCCTCGACAAGCTGAGCGAACGGGAAGGAATCCCGATCATTTTCGAGAGCACCGACGAGCGCAGTCAAATCACCTACCTGCGCGTCCGGGAAGTGCTGGCTCGTTGGCGCGAAGAGATTGTGTTATCGCGCGTCAAAGAGCGGCAGTTGCCGAAAACCTTCACTGAGCCGATTCAGGTCAAGGGAGAGGACGTCGCCTCGAAGGAGGAACAAGGGGTCAACGTCTGGGCACGGCTGTTTCCGTTCCTGCTGGTCATGATGTCGCTCACAGGCGCTTTCTATCCTGCGATTGACCTCTGCGCCGGCGAAAAGGAACGAGGGACGATGGAGACCTTGCTGATTAGCCCGGCCTCGCGCGGCGAGATCGTCATCGGCAAGTTCCTGACGGTCGTGCTGGCAAGCATGACCACCGCGCTGCTCAACATCCTGAGCATGGGCCTGACTGGCGTGCAGATTGCGAAGCAACTGGGAGCGGTGAATAACGGAGCGGGACATGCGGTCGAAACCGTCATCGCGCCACCGTCGTTGCTCTCCGTTTTCTGGATGATGCTGCTCCTGGTTCCCCTATCGGTTTTCTTCGCGGCGCTCTGCGTCGCTCTTGCGGTGCTGGCCAAGAGCATGAAGGAAGGCCAGTACTACATGACCCCCCTCTACCTGGTCTGCATCCCCTTGATCTTCCTCACGCTGATGCCGGGGATCGAGCTCAACTATTTCTACAGTTGCTTGCCGGTGACCGGGGTCTCGCTGTTGCTGCGTGCGTTGATGCTGGGCGATTACGAAGTCGCGTGGCGTTTCTTCTTGCCAGTGCTCGTCCCTACGGTGCTCTACGGCGCCATTGCGCTGCGCTGGGCGGTCGACCAGTTTCATCGCGAGGATGTCCTGTTCCGCGAAGCCGAACGGTTTAATCTGCGGTTCTGGGTGCGGCACCTTTTGCGCGACAAGGAGCCGACCCCCAACGGCGGAGAGGCGCTTTTCTGCTTCGCGCTGATGATCAGCCTCGCGTGGTTCCTGATGCAGTACATGGCGTTGAGCGGACTGGCGACCTCACTGAAGGCCACGGCCGCCGGTCAGATCGCGTTCATCCTCATGCCGCCCGTGGCGATGGCGGTTCTCTTTACCTCGTCGCCCAGGCGGACCCTGCGCCTGCGCTGGCCCCACTGGTCTTACCTCGCACTTGCGCTCGGATTGGTGCTGACGCTCAACCCGTTGGTGATGGAACTCGGTGATTTCGTGAGCCGGCTCTTCCCGCTCACCGCCCACCTCAAAGAGGCCATTGCGCGTCTCATGGGAGAAGCGCCGAGCGTGGGTGTGGCCGTGATTCTCTTTGCCTTGATTCCGGCGGTGTGCGAGGAGTTCGCCTTCCGCGGTTTTATTCTCTCTGGTCTGGAACGGGGTCATCGCGAGCGCTCGGCGATCCTGATCTCGTCGGTGTTGTTTGCCTTCATGCACGTTCTCATGAGCCTTTCCCAGCAATTCTTCAACGCTGCACTCCTGGGACTGGTGCTGGGCTTGCTCGCGGTCCGGAGCCGCAGCATCCTGCCGGGGATGTTGTTTCACTTCGTGAACAACTCGCTCGCGGTCGTGCAGGGTTACTGGACGGCGAACCCCGTCGGTGCACGAATTGCCCATTGGCTCTATCGGAACCCGGAGAAGGGGCTATATCATGGCTGGCTGGTCCTCCTGAGCATTCTCTTGTCGACCGGACTGCTCGCGCTCTTGTTGCGCCGGAGCAACGCTTCTGATCTCTCGGAAGGCAAAGACCAGGTCGCGCATGAGCCGCTCTTGAGCGCCGGGTGACCCCCGGCGTCGGAGGAGGAAGCACCCCTTTCCCCTCGCGATGACGGCCGCGCACCCATGCGATCGAAGCTCGTGACACTTGCCGCGCGGTACGTATTCCCGGTGGACGGGCCGCCGATTGAGGGAGGGGGCCTGACGATTCTTGACGGCCGTATCGGCGCTGTAGGACCACTTACCGGGCGGCCGGACTTCGACCTCGGGAACGTGGCCATCGTGCCCGGGTTTGTCAATGCGCACACGCACCTCGAACTCGGGCCGCTGAAACCCCGATCGGAAGCGACCCCGGCCGAGGCTGCGGGCGAAATCATCGAAAATGAGGTCGAGTGGCTGCGCCGTGTGATCAATCAGCGCCGTAGCGGATCGGAGCACACCCTTCGTTCCGCCGTCCAGCGCAACCTGGCGTCGACCATCGCCTCCGGGACCACCGTGCTGGCCGACACGACAACGGCCGGGCTGAGCTGGAAACAGGTCATCCAGGCACCGGTCCGCGGTGTAGTGTTCGCCGAGCTGATCGGTTTGCACCGTGCGCGAGGGCTCCAGACGAGCGAGGAAGCCGGGGCCTGGCTCAGCAAGATCCGCCCGAAGACCGACGCTTCCGCCCTCGTGAGACCGGGTCTTAGCCCGCACGCTCCGTACAGCACGGCGGGATGGCTCTATCACAAGGCCGTGCAGAATCGCCTGCCGCTTTCCACTCATCTGGCCGAAATGCCCGAAGAGCTCGAGCTTCTCGAAAATCGTGAGGGACCCCTGCGCCGTTTTCTCGAGGAGATTGGCGCATGGGACGACGAGTGGGAGCCAGTCGGTTCCCGGCCCGCGGACTACGTCCGCAAGGGTGAGCTGCGAAACGCCGACTGGCTGATCGCACACGGCACGTACTTCGACCCCTCCGAGTTCTGGCAGCTCCGCCCCGAGGCGGCGCCCCACGACCATCGCGTGGCTGTGGCGTTTTGTCCGAGGACGCACGCTCGGTTCGGCCATGCGCCTCATCCTTATCGTGCGCTCCTGGAGCGTGGCGTGATCGTCTGTCTGGGGACGGACAGCCTCGCCTCGACGCCGTCGTTGAGCGTGCTCGACGAAGCGCGCTTTCTCCACCGGAACGATCCATCGCTCGGGGGTGACCTTCTCCTCACGATGGCCACGCTCTTCGGCGCCTGGGCGTTGCGCCTCGAAGCGACGGCCGGCAGCCTCCGCGTCGGCAAATCGGCCGACCTCGCCATCGTCGCCCTCCCCAACCGGGAGGAGAGCGATCCTCACGCGTTGCTCTTCGACTCCGAGCTACCCGTCGTGGCGACCGTGTTTCGCGGCGAGCTCGTCAGCGGCACGTGGGACGGAACCTGAACGGCCTGCGTTCCCGTAGCGCATGTCTCGACCGAGGGAAGCTCGACAACGGACTCGGCGTTTTACAGTGTGATTTCGGCACGGCCGCGGCCGAACCGCTCGAGCTCTTACACTAACCCGACGCGCGAGCGAGGGATAATTATATAATGCCCTCGCTCTCGCTTCGGGTTAGTATTGTCGAGAATCAGAGTTATGATGTGCGCAACATGATCGCGCACTGTTCTCCCCTCGGGTACAGGACGCAGGTCGTTACGGCGCCACGGAATCCGCCGTTTCTCCCGCCGGTACCGGCGCCTTGACCGTTGGTGCGGGCACCTCCGACCGCGAGATTTCGTGGAACGGCGTGCCATCAACGTCATGTCGCAACAACAGATAAGCGATCGAGGACGAGCTCCAGAAGTAGCTGTAAATCCAGGCATGCGCCATGAGCGCGACGAGCCCGAGCCAGAATTGGTGCAGCGAAGCCGCTGTCGAGGTCGAGCTTCCCGGCCCGAAGAGACTGCTGATCAGCTCGCGGGGCGCGGTCAGGCTCAGAGCCCACTGAGTGAGCTGCACGAGCACGTAAACAAAGATATCGACAAACACCAGCCCGGCAATGCCCACCAGCCACGCCAGGACCACGTAGAACGCGTAATGCCCTCTGCGCTGGTTTACGTACGCATACGACCGGCTCAGGGCATCGAAGGCGTCTTCCTCTTCACACGCGACGGCCGGGGGCATCAGCGGCCAGGCGAGCGCCAGACTCACGAGGACGAGGGCCATCACGAGCCCGGCGAGCAGCGGCAGGAATCCCAGGGTTCCTGCTATCGCAGGACCAACACCCCCGGGGATGTGGTAAAGCAGACCGAACAACGCGCAGAGAGTCCCGAAGGTGACGATCGCCAATAAAGGGCTCAGCGGAGCGCCGATGAGCGACGGGCTTCGCCTGAGCGCGAATCGGGTGGCACCGGTAAGGTTGAGCGTCTCCGAACGCGTCATCTGCAAGAGAGCGATGCGCGCGATCGCTCCGCCGATCACTCCCCAGACGAGCACGCCCCACAACGCCGACAAGAGCGAATGGAAGAGCGCACCCCAGTGATTCTCCGGAACGAAGGCGCGCACAAACGGACCAACCAGCATTCGAACCGGTTCCGTCAATCGCCAGGGCGCGGACTGGAAACTCGCCCACACGCCTTCGAACCCCAGTGACGGTGCCACATCCCCCCGCGCCAGCAGACCGAGATACCACGCCGCACCGGCGGACTGTCCACCCGATTCGGCACCGGTCAGCCGGACGGAGAGGCTCACCTGGTCCTTGCCAAAGAATCGATCAAACGCAGCGCCGCCCAGATGGAGCAAGATCAGCCCAACAGCGGCGAGGATCAGCTTCTTCGGGTCCAGCGCGATGCCGAACGCCCGAATGAGGCGCAGCCAGGGAAACAGGCGTCGCAGCGTAAGAGCATCCGAAGGAATCGGAGAGCCATCGGCCATGCGGGACTCCAGAACTACGAGGCCTCGTCTTCGAGGTCAGGGCACGACACACGTCAACACGACCGCCTCATCCGCGCCCGAAGGAATCACGTTGCAAGGGCCGAGGGCTGCCGGCAGGAGCAGCGTCTGTCCAAATCCCAGTCGCACCGTGTTCTCGCCCTGGCCAACCTCGGCCGATCCTCCCAGGCCGAGCAGAATCGTGAACCGCTCGCGCGAACCTACCTGGGCCGGCCCCTGCAGCCGCAGCCGTTCCAGGGCGAAGTACGGACACCGTGCAAGCTGTTCGCGAACGCCCCCGGCAATACGCTCAACGCGCGGGGAGAGCGGATCGACCGGCCCTTTGGCGAAATCGGTGGATTCGAGTGCCTCGGCGATGTGCAGTGGTCGCGGCTTGCCGTCCGCCCCCAGGCGGCCCCAGTCGTAGACGCGGAACGTCGCATCGGACATCTGCTGGATCTCCGCCAACACGATGCCTGCGCCAATCGCGTGGACGGTGCCCGCCGGAATCATGATGCAATCACCGGCCGCAGGCTCAAATCGGTGCAGCAGGGAATCGAGCGTCCCGGTCTCGATTCCCGCCGCAAAGTCCGCGCGGGTCACACCTTGCTTGAGCCCGGCGTAGATCAGGCTTCCCGGTTCCGCGTGGAGCACAACCCACGCCTCGGTTTTCCCGTTGTCGCTCGCAAGTTTCTGTCCGAGCTCATCGTCCGGGTGGACCTGCACCGAGAGGACCTGGTGGGCATCAAGGAACTTCACGAGCAGCGGAAACTGGGTCCGATGACCAAGTGCCGGCCCAAGCAGTGCGGTGCCTTGCTCCCGGATCAACTCGCGGAGCGATGCGCCCTGGAGCGGACCTTCCACAACGCGGCTGACGTCCTCGCGGTGATCGGAGAGTTCCCAGCTTTCCGCATAGCGGGACCCCGGCCCAAGGGTTTTGCCCAGCACCGTTTCCAGCCTGCGGCCGCCCCAGATCAACTCCTTGTGGATCGGCTCGAAGCGTAAGGGATAGTTCGGCTCCGCCAACATCCTGCGTTCGTCTCCGTTGGGGGATCGCGCCTCGTTGCGCCGCAAAGGTTCGTGTGCGGACCCCTTTGTAACGACCGGACTGGGAGAATGTCCACCCGAGTCGGGCGCGGCGCTCGGCTTTTCATCGCTCTCAACAGCCTTGGCGTTGCTCCGATTCGGTCGGAACTTCGAAGACGCGGTCGAATTCTAAGATTCAGTTCGCTCGAACGTTGACTACCAACGAGGACAAATCGCGTTCGCCAGCATTTCCAAATCAAGGCGGGATACCATGACCGGGCACCTCCGTTTCGCCGTGCTTCGATGGCACCGAGATGACGAACCACGTCGACTTCGCGGTCTGAACCGGTTTACGCTAGCCAGTTTGTGCCTCACCGTGGTGCTTCTCGGTGCTCCCGGGCACGAGGCGCTTGCGTTGATCATGGGCGGCGTGGGCAACAAGCCAATCCGCGATCCAGGCTGGCCCAAGGGTGCCGCTGCGCTTTTCAACCACGAGGGTCGAGTCGCCTATTGGGAAGGGCCGCCGTTTGGCGGCGGCGAGTGGCATTCCGAATGCCGGGGGGATGCGAAGGCCCTGAACACCGTGCTCGCGGGCTTCTCCCAGCTCGACGTGAAGTCGAAGCGAGTCGTCGTGCATGATGGTGTCGGGCATAGCTTCTGGCTCAATCCGAACCGCGAAGCCGCCAAACGGGCGTCGGCGACCATCGACTGGTCGTTGATGGTGTGGGTCCCCGCGAACTGGGGAGCGCTCCGCCGCCTTCCCGCCGATCTGAACCGAGTCGATCCGCGTGAAGCCGCCAAAGGTCCGCCCGCACAAATCGACGTCTACGTGGGGGGCGGAATTCGATGGGCCGACGTGAGTATGCCGGACGGGCTCGACCTGATCGACCAGCGACTCGAAGCCCATGGCTTTACCCAGGCCGACGGCATCGTGGTGGAAGGCAAGGTCGTTGACCTTGCGAACCAGCGGCCCATCGCCGCGCAAATGCGCTTGGAGCGGATCGAAACCCTGCCAACAGGCGGGTATCGGTACGTGAACGTCGCCGAGACCACAGCCGATGCGCAGGGTCACTGGGTCCTGAAGAAAGCGCCTGCAGGCTGGAACCGTATCGTCATCGAGGCCAAGGGGTTCGTGCCGAGAGTCGCGGGGCATGCTCAGTTCGAGGACCACCCTGCCTGGGCTTCGTACGATAGCGGTCTCCTCCCGTCCGCGCCTGTGTCAGGCGTCGTGACTGACGACCGGGGCTTGCCCCTCGAGGACGTCGCGTTGCAGTTCCACGACGTTGTGGCGACAGCGGGAGGGCGTTACGAATCAACGCATGAGTATGCCGTCAAAACCGGTGCCGACGGCCGCTTTCAGTTCAGTCACCTCCCACCAGGGAAGGCGTCGATTTGGGTGCGCAAAAAGGGCTACGTCCGTCCTGGATTGGGCCAGCCGATCACGATGCCGATGGACGACATCACCCTGGAGATGACGATGTCCGGCCACATCAAGATTAAGGTCGACTTCAAGGACAACCCTCCCGGCGGCTACATCGTCCACATGAATCCTGTCGGGGGCGCAGCGGTGGGGAAGTGGTCGGGGTCGGGCAACATCAACGCGATGAACGAGCTGGCGTTCGAGGACGTTCCCCCCGGCCGGTACGTTGTGTATGGACAACCGAACCCCGGCTCGGAAGATCAGCAAACCAAGTCGGTCACGGTGGATTTGCTCGGCGGTGTGACAACCGAGCTCATACTCAAGGCCAAATAGACTGGGGTCGGACCGCAGGCGTCATTTCCGAGCGGCGCGGCGGATTGCGTTCACAAGTTCATCGAGCTTCGAGAGGAATCGGGAGCGGTCTTCCTTCGCGAACGGCGCGGGCCCGCCCCCGATCGTCCCCGACTGTCGCAACATGTCCAGCAGCGCGCGGGTCGCAAGGGCGTCGCCGATCGACTCCTCGGTGAACTCGAGGCCCTTTGGCCCGAGCACGCGCGCCCCTTTGAGGAGCGCTCGCTCCGCGAGGGGGATGTCTGTCGTTATCACGATGTCGCCGGTCGCCAGGCGCTCGACGATCCAGTTGTCCGCAGCGTCGAAACCGCTCCGAACCACGACGAGTTCGACCAATTCCTCGGCCGGGACGCGAATCGACGCGTTCGCGACGACGAACACCTTGATCGCATACCGTCGGGCGACTTTATAGATCTCGTCCTTGACGGGGCAAGCGTCGGCATCCACGTAGATTGGCACGGCGGTCTCGCTCTCTGAGGTGCTCACCGAGCCAGGGTCAGCCGTGGCTCGAGCTTGAGGTCTCTATTACTTTTGAACCAGAGGCTGCATAATGGTTTACCTGCTCTGGATTAGATTCCGCTAAGGATTCGCGGGGATGATTCACGATGGCAACCGTCGACACGCCGTCAATCAAACAAATCCCATACGTACTAAGTCTAATAATCTGCGATCAAGTGCTTACGCAGCCAGAGACCGGGAAGCAAGCCATTTTGGGATGCTTCGGTTCGATCGGCGCGTGGGCTTTTCCCGCGTTGCATCCGACGATGACTGTATTCGCGGAGATGACCGACGGAGTCGGCGAGATCGATTTGACACTCAAGATCGTTTCCGCCGATTCGGAAGCGACACTCTTTGAGTCTAAGAGGAGCGTCGAATTCCAGGCCCCCCTTGCGGTCGTCAGCACGCGCTGGGTCGTTGAGGGACTCGTCTTTCCGGAGCAGGGCGAATACCGGGTCCAGCTTCTGGCGAATCACGACTTCCTCCTCGAGAGACGTTTTGTCGTCGTTCCGATGAACGTGGAGGAACGATGAGTCTCGCGGCCACTGTGGAGATTCCTGAGTCGGCGTTCTCCTTCGTTCACAGCGAAACGCCGCCGCAAGATCCCGGCGTCTATCAAACGTTGGGCACCTTCAAGGAGGGATTCCCAAGTGTAACTCCTTCGCTCTCGGATCGCCCGCTTCGTCGGCCTTCGAGTGGACGCATCGCCCGCGGTAGAGTCGATTTAGCACAATTCCAAGTGCCAGCTCCAGTTCGATACCGGTTCCTGGCCACCCGCTGGCTCACCGAAATGGGCCGATCTTCGGACCCCAAGGTGCTTATGTCGCATCCAGCGTTCCAACGGCTTGTGCAGATGGGGCCAGCGGTTGTTCCGCTCATTCTACGCGACCTGGCCAAGAAGCCGAGTCTGTTAGTGTGGGCCCTTCCCCGGATCACAGGACAAAATCCAGTTCCGTCGACGTCGTCGGGCAACATCCGCGAGATGAATCGTCATTGGCTGGAGTGGGGAAAGAGCTTCAGCGCGCCGCCAGAGATCGCGCGATGACGACGTGTCCCCTGGACGACGAACCGGAGCGCAAGCAGGCGATCGTGCGTGCGTTTCCAAAGCTGACGATAGACTCCTTCCGGATCACAAGCTACGACTCCCTGTCCGATCCCGAGGGGAAGCTTTACAACTGCATCGCATGGGCCGTCGGTAAGACCGATGCGTGGTGGTGGCCCGACCCGGACATCGGCGATGCCCACTGGCCCAGCGGAGTCTCCAAGGAACCGTCATTAGCTTCCTTCATCGCCGCTTTCGCCACTGAAGGATTTGAAGTCTGTTCGGACAATGATCCCTCGCTGGATCCAGGCTTCGAAAAAGTCGCGATCTACGTCGATTCCACGACAAAACAACCGACCCACGCAGCGCGCCAAATGAAGCACGGACGATGGAGCAGCAAACTGGGACCCGAGGAAGATATCGAGCACGGCTACGATGATCTCACGGGCGACCGCGAAAGTGAGTTTGGCGAAATCGCGGTGATCATGAGGAGAGCGATCACTCCATCATCCGTGTCTGATTGACAGCCTCATCAGCGTTGCGCTACATTCTGGCGGAAGCGAACGGTCCCTGTTCCTCATTCTCGGCGAGGTCACACTCGACCCTTTTTGAATGATCTTGGCGGATGGATTGCTCGTCCTCGTTACCGTGCCGACACAGGGAATTCCCTTGCCAATTCGCGATAGCGAAGAAGACCTCGAAGAGCACGAATACCCCGACGAGGACGACCTCGACGATGATGAGACGGCGCCCTGCCCTTTTTGCGGCGCGTTCATTTACGAAGAGGCGGAACGCTGTCCGGAGTGTGGCATGTACCTCTCGAAGGAGGACTTGCCGCCGAGCCGCAAACCCACGTGGTTTCTCGTCGGGCTCGTGCTCTGTATGATCGTCGTTCTGGGCTGGTATTTGCGGCGTTGAACGCGGATTGAGGAGACGAGGCACGCATGGCGGTGGCTTCGATGCCGAGCGCGGGGCTCGCGACAACGCGAGTCGCCTGGGTCTATGACATGGATGCCTGCCGGACCCCCACGGGTGTGACGCGCCACGCCCTGGCCCAACTGGAGCGATTGGCCCAGCGGCCGGAGGTTGCGGTATCGGTCGTGTCGGGACGGATTACCGAGCCCGATGGACTCGCGCATTGGGAAACTCTCGAACGGCTCCCGCGCTTCGAGTTGCCCTTTCGTACCCGCAACGTGCTCCGCTGGTGGCGCGAGGTGACCCCCTGGCCGCCGGTTGAGTGGTGGACGGGGTCGGTCGACTGGATCTATTGCCCGGCGGAGTTCTTCCTGCCGAAACGCAGCGCGCGATTAGCGGTCACGAGCCACGACGTGCTCCAGAACCTCCAATCCGGCCCCAAGTTCCGCGCCCGGCTGGCCCGAATCTTCCAGCAGGCGGACCTCGTGCTCTCCGTCTCTCAGTTCAACACAGAGCGGCTCCTGGAGGTGTTTCCGGAATGCCGAGGACGTGTCGCGCAGGTG
Organism: Singulisphaera sp.; assembly: GCA_027451445.1. GTDB lineage: Bacteria > Planctomycetota > Planctomycetia > Isosphaerales > Isosphaeraceae > DAIDJG01. Next base: position 17,528 of record DAIDJG010000007.1, on the reverse strand, counting down.
CCGAACGGAGCGGAAGATCTGTTCTTCGAACCCGCCACCGATCGCGAGCGCAGCTCCATCCGTTCCGACCTCGGCTTGCCGGACGGGGTGCCCTATCTTCTCTCGGTTGCCAACTTCCAGCCGCGCAAGAACCTGGAGCGCCTGGTCCGTGCGGCCCTGCAACTTCCCGAGGTCGCACGCGGTGAGCTCGCCCTGGTGTTGCTCGGGACGGGCTCCGACAGTGAGGCCGAGCGCCTCCACGCAGTCGCCACTGAGGCCGGCCAGCGGGCGCTGATCCGAATGCCCGGCTATCGCCAGGGCCTAACGCTCCGCGCCGCGTATGCGGAGGCGACGGCCCTCGTCTTCCCGTCGCTCTGCGAGAGCTTTGGCATTCCGGCCGTCGAAGCGATGGCCCAGGGAACTCCCGTAGCGCTCGCCGACTCAACGGCCCTGCCCGAGATCGGCGGAGTCGCAGGCTGGTACTTCAACCCCGAGAACGAACAAGCCCTCATCACCACTCTGCGCGAGCTTCTCGATCGTCCCGACGAACGCGCCCGCCGCACAAACCTCGGCCGCGCCATCGCCGAGAACTTCCGCTGGCAAGCGGCCAACGACCGTCTCGTCGGCGCACTGCAAGGAAGAGGTTTAGCCACAGATTAACACGGATGAAACACGGATTAAAATCCAATAGATTTGATTAAACCTAGCGATTTCTGGGCTAATTATCCGTGTTTCATCGGTGTCAATCTGCGGCTCAATGGCTTTCTCATTTCGGTGGATCGAAGCGGAACGATTTGAGAATGGCCTCTGCCTGCTTGCGGAAGGCCGTTGGCGGGTCTTGTTCGGTCTGGGCTGTGAAAACGAGGCTCTCGTCGCGGCCGAAGAGGACGAGATAGAAGTTGTACGAGCGTCGCGGCGCCGAGCGGGTCTCGCGCGTCGTCCCTTTGAGAACGGCTTCGAACCGGTAGACCTTCATCTTGGCGGGGGCCCAGTCCGCCTCGGGAAGCCACCCGGAGGGACCTTGAATCACGTCAAGTCGTTCTTTCGCCCATTCCTCGAGGAGATCCTTGCGATGGCTCTCGGGATCGCGCGACGCGCGGTCCGCTTCAGGCTTGCCGCTTTTCCATTGCACCTGCACGGTGATGACGTCGCGGGGCTGGGGAAAGCGGTCGATGAGGCCGACATAGTCCACTCCTGCAGGGGTGTCCGGAGGAACGAACAACTCCTGCGGATGTCGAAAGGTGAACCGAGGTGCCTTCGGCGCGTCGGGAGACGAGTAAATGACCCACGAGTTCGCTTCGGTCGGCTGGGGAGCCGGGCTCGGTATCGGAAGGCGCGGCGAGCCTTCGGCAGAAACGCGTCGCTGGACGATGTATTCGCGCGTTAACAACCTGCGGAGCCGCTCGTTGGGGTCAGGACTCGCGGGGAAGGCGGCGGAGAGTGTCATCCGAAGCTCACTGATCGAGCCGAAGGCGTCAACCATCGGCTCGCGCGATTGCGACCCGGAATTCTTGGCAGGCGCAGGCTGGGACTTCGGTGTCCCCGTTGCCGTAGGAGTGGCCGGAGGAGTGAAACTGAAGAGGATCTCTGCGTTGATGGTCGTCTTGCCGGTGGTCACCAGATTCATCCGGCCCGTGGCACTAATGACCGCTACCCACTGCGGCACGGCTCCCTTTTCCTCGCGAATTTCGAGCAGCTTACCGACGAGCCCAGGTCCTTCCGCCGACGGATCGGCGACCAGCGACTGAGTCGCAGATCGAGAAATGCGCCAGGGATCGCTGATCCGGACGGGCAAGCTCGCAGGCGGCAGAAGGCCGCGCAGCTCGGGCAAGAATACCTGGTGCGAGGCAATGGTGAACTCCGTTTCCCGTAGCGATCGCTTGTCATCAACGCAGAGGATCTGAGGCGCCTTGCCGGGGCGAGGGTGGAACCAGAGTGTCAGGCCTTCGAGCGGGATGGCATCGCCGGGCTTCGAGCGATCGGGCAAGGCGCGGAAGGCGTCGTAGTGACGGACGGCATCGACCACCTCGCCCCCGATGCCGATCTTCGCGGGACGCTCGGTGAAGATCGTGTGGAAGCCGCTCTCGGTCCGTTCGGGAGCGCCCTGCTTCTTCTCCGTGGCTAGCTTGATCGTCTCACGAATGGCGACCTGATACTGGCCCAAGAATTCCGGCTTGGCTCGGACTGGTTCGACCGCATAACGCTCGATGAATCGGAAGCGCGTGCTCAGGTCGGTCACGCTGACGGCTGCCGGTTGGGGCGTGTCGTCTTTGGGAGGATCCTGAGCCCGCGTGTTCGCGCGGCAACACACCACGAAACAGACCGCGAACAGGATCGTTCGGCACCGATACATGAAGCGTCCCCTTTCCCGAACTCGGGGGTGGACTGGCGGTTGCGGTTCGAGCCGTCAAGGTTTCGAGGCGGGCTCGTTCGCCTCCTGCCAGCGCAGCGAGCCGATGAGCTGCGTGTCCTGATCGCCGAATGCCTTTACGCTTGCGTCGGACATGGTGAAGGTGATGAGAAGCTGATCTCCTTCGGGGCTCGCGACGAGATAGTAATCCCAGAGGACCCCAAGCTTCCCCTGGTGGCCCTGGACGCCCACCTTGTAGCGGAACCCGCCTGCTGGGTCGCCATCGACTTCCCCTTCGCCGAGGAACTGTTGGAACCGCTCGCCGAGCGCTTTGCGGATGTCGTCACGGAACTGGCGGAGCTCCTGGTGGCGCCCCTTACCGGCGTTCGGGCCTGCCGCCAGGTTGCAATAGGCGACCACCTCGCCGTGGTCCAGACGCTTCAAGACCGTTTGCCGGGCTGTCTCCTGGTAAACGTGCCAGTCACGGTCGTGCAGGAGCGTGTACTTTCCTTCGGGGCCGATCTGGACGAGCAAAAGTCGTTGGGCGTCGATCTCGAGTGGCACCTGCGCCAACGCGTCGTCGGCCAGGGGCGCCGGCGGATCGGTGTCACGACGCTCCACGACCAGGGTGCTCTTGACGTCCAGCCCGTCCTCGACCTCGCCCGGCTTTCGCTTCTCGCTTCGTTCCAGACGTAACTCATTGATAAGTTCTGCCTTACGATCGAACAAAACGACACACGAAGCCTTGACCGATCCCTCGCCGCTGCCGTACGACGCGCCGTGGATTTCGCCGCTGATTTTGATATGGGCGGTGTCGTCGTCGAGTTTCTCGAGGGTGGCTTCGAGTGACTGCGCGGCGAGAACCTCATAGCCGCTCAGCGCCTTGGCGCCGTCGTTGGAGATCGGCCAGCGGTCGCCTTCGGAGACGGGTTTGCGAGGGAGGAGGTCGGCGAATGTGAGGGGGTCAGCAACGTCCTGGACCAGATCCAGTTCAGCTCTCGTGAGGGGGCCGGAGGGACTGACGACAACAACCTTGCCATCCCGACGCTCGGCTACGAGAAGCGCCACGTCGGATCGCAAGACCTGCGACTGGGGGCGAACTTCGCCGTTGATCGCGAGCGCCGCCTGTCGCACCCAGCGCACGGCCCTCGCCCCTTGTGCAGGGGCCTTGCTGGGAACGACTCGCTCCGCGAAGTCGAGCCGCGTTTCCACCTTGAGAAGTAGGGGTTTCGCCGCTTTGGCCTCGGGCGTTCCGGCAGGGGAATGGGGGATGAAGAGGCCGTCCGCCTTCAGGGAGGAAGTCACCCGAGTCGCTCCCTCGCGGACCCGTTCTCGGAGCACGATCGGTTCCGCCGCGGCGAGCTCGATTCCCCCGATCGCCAGCAGTGCAAACCCGATCGCGCAACACCGGATTCCAGCCATCCTTAGCCTCCCTCTTGCCCGGCGAATGGTTGCGGCCGATTGCCTTGCCCACTTTAGTGGGGGCAGGCGTGGGCTGTCAATTTCGCCTCGATCCAAAGCACAACTCGTTGTAAATCTCAAGAAATTCGGAGAACCTGCGAAACACATTGTACCCCGAGAGCGTCAAAGAGATGTCCCTCAGATTTTGAGCTCGTCCGTGACCCGTCGATTGCGCACGGTCTTGTCTCGCAGTTCCGCTTAGATCTGAAGAGTCAGAGCTGACTCGCCATCGGGCGCAAAGGTGACCTCCGCAGAGAACCCGTTCCGGCTTCGTCGACTGATCTCCTTCCCTAGTCAGGAGATGAACTTACAACCTGTGCGACGCGGGTCCTAAAAAATTCAAGATTCGCAATAATTCGACGCGGGGCGCGAACAAAACGATAGATTGAAACGTCTGTTTGAAACAGGCGCTCGATTCTTAACCGGATGAGAGCAAGACGTCGCTCGGAGTGGCCGATGTATTGGCGCGATCCCAGGGCACTTCATTTGCGTATTACCTATTGGGACTGAACCCGTGGCGCCATGGCCTACTCCATCGGTTAGCGTTCAGCGACTTCCAAAAAATGAGTGATTGGGTGTCCTCAAGAACCGAAGACTTGCGTAAAGCGTAGTGAAAAGGCAACGACCGCGATTGCTGGTTCATTCAAAAGACTTCGATGCGTTCTCTGGCTTAAGAGGTTGGGTAAAAGAGGCGAAATTGCTTAATGCGCGGCGGAAGGGAGAAGGGCACGGGGATGAGTAACAGCTATAGCCATCCAGCGCTGAAGCAGTTGAAGGAACAACAAGCCCGCTACGCGCCCAAAGAGAGGCGCGTTGAGCAGATCGAGCGGGCCGAGACTCTGCTGAGTGAGATCGATGCCAAAAAATGTTATCCCTACGAATACTTGTGTTTTCGGATCACTGGATATCGCCCCGAAGGAGCGCCTGCATTGGTGCTCGAGGGCGAGGAAGTTCGACACGATCTCCGTCTCTTTGTGGAAGACCTTTCCGGGACGTTGGGCCAATCGGTCGAACAGGCTTCGGAACCGGTCCTGACTGTTGACGAGGTAAGTCGGCGCTTCAACGTGACCCCCCGTACGGTCTCGCGTTGGCGACGGCAAGGGTTGGTGGCCCGCAGATTCCTGATTCAAGGGCGGACCAAGGTGGGTTTCCTGGAGTCGAGCCTGGGGCGGTTTGTCGACGCACACCGTGAGCAGGTTGACCGAGGGAGCCGCTTCCGACAACTGACCGACGCGGAACGGGACGAGATCGTCCGCCGCGCCCGTCGCATGGCGCTCGTCGGCCGGGGAGGCCTGGTCGAGATCGCGCGGAGGATCGCACGGAAAATGGAACGTTCAACCGAAACGGTTCGCATGACTCTGAAGATGTACGACCGCGATCACCCCGACCGCGCGATCTTTCCCCCCTCGAACGGCCCGCTGGACGAGGACGCCAAGGGACAGATCTACAGCCGTTACCGCATGGGTGTCTCGGTGGAGTTGCTCGCCGGTCAGTTCAACCGCACCCGGTCGAGCATCTACCGCGTCATCAATGAAATGCGTGCACGCCGTATCTTGAGCACCAAGCTCGAGTTCATGCCGCATCCCAGCTTCGACGATCCCGCGCTGCGTGCGACTCTTCTCGGTCCGATGCCCGACCCCATCGACGGCAAAGGGCCCCGGCGCACGAAGCCACCCAAGGGTCTGCCTCCGTACCTGGCGAGTCTGTACGAGGTCCCGCTGTTGGCCCGCGAACAGGAGGCACACCTGTTCCGCAAGATGAACTACCTCAAGTTCCTGGCCAATGCGCTGCGTGAAAAGGTGGATCCGACACGGGCCAAGACCAGCGAGCTCGACGAGATCGAGCGGCTTCAAGAAGAGGCGCTCGCGGTCAAGAACCAGATCATCCGCTCGAACCTGCGGCTGGTCGTCTCGATCGCCAAGCGGCACGTCGGCCCGAGCAATAACTTCTTCGAGCTCGTGTCCGACGGCAACATGTCGCTGATCCGGGCGGTCGAAAAATTCGACTTCTCCCGAGGCAACAAGTTCAGCACGTATGCCTCCTGGGCGATCATGAAGAACTTCGCCCGGACGATTCCCGAGGAGAATTATCGTCGCGATCGGTTCGTCACAGGTCATGAAGAAATGTTCGAGGCCGCCGCGGACAACCGGTCCGACGAGCACGAACAGGAAAAGGCGCAGCGGCAACGGCAAGACGCGGTGAAAGGAATGCTAGGCCGCCTGGACGATCGCGAGCGGCGGATCATCATCAGCCGCTACGGCATCGGCGGTGTGCATGAGCAGACGCTGGAGCAGCTCGGCAAGGAATTTGGGATCACGAAGGAACGCGTCCGGCAAATCGAATCGCGAGCCCAGGACAAGCTGCGTCGGATCGCCAGTGAAGAAAAGCTGGAACTGCCGATGCTCTGATGCGAACCGACAGACGCGAGATGGCAGATGCAAGACGGGGGTCAGATTATGTCTGTCCCGTCGCATCTGCCAATTGGCGTTCTCCATCCGTCCGTAACGTCCGCTAGCGGAAAAGCGCTAGGAAGAATCTCCGTCTCCTCTTGCCCGGATGCGGCGCTTCCGGCTAAACTCTTTCCCGCCGAATGTGAGAAGATGTTTCATGGACTCGACCGCATCCCTTTGCTGGCGTTGAGTGCCCGTGAGGGGGACGGTCGTTGTCGCTCTCTCCGGCAGTGGTGAACCGGGTCTGCTAGCGCTGTGTCGAATCCTGTGCCGCCGGCCCTAGATTTTCGCGGCGAGGGGAAAATCCCCTTGCTTCCGACGATCGCGGCGGTATAGTAGGGAATTTCACGGCCTTAGTGGTTGCTGGCGTAGCTCAACCGGCAGAGCACCGGTTTTGTAAACCGACGGTTGTGAGTTCGACTCTCACCGCCAGCTCTGCAGGTAGCCGGCTGTCTCAGGAGTTGAGTGCAACGAATCGGAGAGATGCGACGGTCCCGTGGACGCTCGCTCGCTCATAACGGGTGGATACCCAAGCGGCCAAAGGGGCCAGACTGTAAATCTGGTGGCTCTGCCTTCGCAGGTTCGAATCCTGCTCCACCCACTCCCGCCGTTCCTCGCAGGAGGAAAGGGCACACCGATGTCACACGAAATCGCAGTCAGCACGCGGGTGTAACTCAATGGTAGAGTACCTGCCTTCCAAGCAGGCTACGTGGGTTCGATTCCCATCACCCGCTCTCGGGCGTGGCGTGGGGGTGGTCGAACGGCCTCCCGCGTCGTAAAACGGATGGGCCGGCTTCCCGGGCCAAGCCAGCGACGGATCGAATGGAGCGAATCAGTCGAAAACGCAAAGAGATGATGCTGCCGTGGCTCAGTCGGTAGAGCGCGTCCTTGGTAAGGACGAGGTCCTGGGTTCAAATCCCAGCGGCAGCTCTTTGGGCGTCATGCCCAAAGTGTCGGGTGTCTTCCGGGATTTGTTCCGGGGCGGCCGAAAGCGTAACGAAACGAATCGAAACCCTTAGACTTGACCCCAGGGATGCCGCGAGGCGTAAAGCAGAGCCATGGCAAAGGAAACCTTCACCAGAACGAAGCCGCACGTCAACGTGGGCACGATCGGACACATCGACCACGGCAAGACCACCCTCACCGCTGCGATCCTGGCGGTCATGGCTGCCCGCGGGCAGGCCAAGGCCAAGTCGTACGCTGACATCGCCAAGGGTGGCACCGTCCGTGACGCGAACAAGACCGTGACGATCGCCGTCTCGCACGTCGAGTACGAGAGCGAAAAGCGCCACTACGCCCACATCGACTGCCCGGGCCACGCCGACTATATCAAGAACATGATCACCGGTGCCGCCCAGATGGACGGCGCGATCCTGGTGGTCTCGGCGGCCGACGGCCCGATGCCCCAGACGCGCGAACACATTCTGCTCGCCCGTCAGGTCGGCGTGCCGGCTCTGGTGGTGTTCCTGAACAAGATCGACCTGGTCGATGACCCCGAGTTGCTCGAGCTCGTCGAGATGGAACTGCGCGAGCTGCTCACGCACTACAAGTTCCCGGGCGACGAGATCCCCATCACCCGCGGTATGAGCCGCCCCGCGCTCGAGAACCCGAGCGGCCCCGAATCAGAGGCCATCGTCCAGTTGGTCCGGACGATGGACGAGTACATCCCCGAGCCGGTCCGGGCGATCGACAAGCCGTTCCTGATGCCGATCGAAGACGTCTTCTCGATCAAAGGCCGCGGTACGGTGGGCACGGGCCGTATCGAACGCGGACGCATCAAGGTCGGCGACCCGGTGCAGGTCGTCGGCTTCGGCTCGGACAAGGCCTCGACGGTCACCGGCGTCGAAATGTTCCAGAAGACGATGGACGAAGGCATCGCCGGCGACAACGTGGGCGTGCTCTTGAGAGGCGTGGAAAAAACCGACCTCGAGCGCGGGCAGGTCATCTGCAAGCCCAACTCGATCACGCCGCACACGAAGTTCGAGGCCGAGGTGTACGTCCTGTCGAAGGACGAGGGGGGCCGGCACACGCCGTTCTTCAAGGGCTATCGGCCGCAATTCTACTTCCGGACGACCGACGTGACGGGCTCGGTGTTGAACTTGCTGTCGGAAGATGGCAAAGAGGCCGAGATGTGCATGCCGGGCGACAACATCAAGATGACTGTCGAGCTGCACACGCCCATCGCCATGGAAGAGAGCCTGCGTTTCGCCATCCGTGAAGGCGGCAAGACCGTCGGCGCGGGTGTCGTGACCAAGATCCTCGCTTGATGGTGTTTGAGCCGATCGCGGCGCTTGCCGCCGGCCGCCCCCGGCCGGCTCTTTTGGCAGGTTTGAGATGTGCGGCCCCGTTCCCGATACTCGGGAAAACTCGGGGCCGCGCTTGAGTTTGTCGGGGGGACCACTCAGAGACACCGCGAGCGACAGGGGATTCGGCTGATGCGTGAGTATGTGTGGCTGGAATGCACGGGCTGCGGCGACCGCAACTATCGGGTCCAAAAAGAGACCCGGGGGGCGGAGCGCCTCGAGCTGAAGAAGTATTGCCGGCGCGAGCGGAAGCACGTTCCGCATAAAGAGTCGCGCAAGAAGTAAAACGCGGGTCCGCAGGCCCGTTCGGCGAGTTCGGGCGTGCGGGCCGTCCGGTATTGTGAAGGGCTTTTCCCCCTGCCGAATGCGACCGCAGGCAGGCTGGTTACGAGCGTAGCTCAATTGGTAGAGCACCGGTCTCCAAAACCGGCGGTTGGGGGTTCGATTCCCTCCGCTCGTGCTTCGGATTCGGGAGATCCCGGCGCTGCCGAGCCCCCGGGAAAGAAGCGCAGCAAGCCGGTCACACCGGCCCAGCGGTGATTCAACGAGTGCATTGCTTGACATGGGGGCGGATGGGAACATGGGCAAAGTGAAAGATGACGCTCAGGCGTCCAAATCAGCGAAGCCCTCAAAAGGGAAGCCGGCCAGCGCAACGTCGCGCCGCGTGTCGCAGTTCGTCGGTAACCTGGTTAGCACCGAGTTGTACAAGCCGAGGCAGGGTTGGTACGCCCGGCTTTACACCGCGTTGGGGCTGGGTGTGCTCGTGGTGCTTGGACTGTGGCGCCTGCACGAGACCTTGATCAGTACTTCGATGCCGACGCGGTACGGGGTGCCGGTCGCGGTTGGAGCGCTGCTTGGTTGGGCCGTCTTCCGGCTGGTTCAATATCCGCCGTTCGTCGAGTTTCTGATCGCCACGGAAGCCGAAATGAACAAGGTCTCGTGGACGAGCCGCGACGACCTTCAGCGCGCGACGTCGGTCGTGTTGATCACGGTGCTGTTGATGGCGGTGTTTCTGTTCGGTGTGGATTGGGTGTGGTCGAAGTTGCTTCAGGTAATTGGCGTCCTGAGGTTCAAAGACAGCAGCGGCAGTCTCGGCTCGAGCGGCTGAACGTTCGCGGAATATCCTCGTCCCCATGCCTACGCGAGAGCTCAGGCTCTCTCCTCTTCCCGTACAGCGTGCTTGGCGTTGAGACCGCAACCCGGGAGGTTGTTCCCTTTTTTTCTTTGGTTTCGCATGAGTGACCCGACCGACGAGATTCCCGATCCGGCCTCTGAGCCCGATGAACCCGATGCGCCGGAGGCGCACGTCGTCGTGGAGGAACAGACTCCGGATGGCGGCACCGCCCAGCCCGCTCCCACAGCGAGCGCCCCGCCTCCCAGTCCCCCCACCCCGCCTGCCTCGGTCGCGGTGGATGACGACGACGAGAAGATCGAGCTGGTGTGGTACGTCCTGAAGGTCCAGAGTTCGCGCGAGGACACCATTCGCGACGCCCTGGAGCGCCGGGTCAAGATCCAGGGCCTTCAGCGCTACTTCGGACGGATCGTGGTGCCGACCGAAAAGATCACCGAGATCCGCAACAACAAGAAACGCATCGTCGAGCGCAAGACCTACCCCGGCTACATCATGGTCGAGATGGAGCTGAACGAGAAGACCTGGTTCGTCGTGCGCGAAACCCCCGGAGTCGGCGACTTCGTCGGAGCGCATGGCACGCCCACCAAGATGACGGGTGAAGAGGTCAACAAGATGTTGAACCTCGAAACGACCAAGGCCGAGGAGCCCGCACGCGTTCGGATCAACGTCGAGCGCGGGGATCGCGTGAAGATCAAGGACGGGCCGTTCGAGAACTTCGAAGGGTCTGTCGAGGAGGTCATCGAAGCACGCGGCCTGGTCAAGGTGATGCTCATCATTTTCAATCGGCCGACGCCGGTCGATCTTGAATACTGGCAGGTGGAACGTATTTGACGGAAGGCGGATGGCGAGCCTCGGGACGGACGAGCGCGAACCCGTCATCAGGTCCATGCCATCTGTTATTGGGAATACCCAGCACTCCTCTGAAGTAAGGCGATCGGTCCATGGCAAAGGTAATGACGGCGAAAGTGAAGCTCCAGTGCCCCGGCGGACAGGCGACCCCTGCTCCTCCGGTTGGACCGGCGCTCGGCCAGCACGGCGTGAATATCGGTCAGTTCGTGATGCAGTTCAACGAGCGGACGAAGGAGATGAAGGGGACGACCATCCCCGTCGAGATCACGATCTACAACGACCGTTCCTTCGAGTTCATCACCAAGAGTCCCCCCGCCGCCGTCCTTTTGAAGCAGGCCGCGGGTATCGCGTCCGGGTCGGCTGAGCCGCACAAGACCAAGGTGGCAACGGTCACCATGGAGCAAGTTCGGAAGATCGCTGAGACCAAGTTCAACGACCTCAACGCTCGCGACATCGAGCACGCCTGCCGCGTCATCGCCGGCACGGCGCGCAGCATGGGCGTTGAGATCAAAGGGTAACCTCATGAAGAGGGACGAAAGGACGTCGCCGTTCTTCATACGCGCCCGTCGCCAGCTCGCGACGGGCGGCTAGCTCAGCGGTGAGAGCAGGCTCCTTATAAGAGCCAGAGATGGGTTCAATTCCCTTGCCGCCTACTCTAAGGAACGTCGCGGCGCTCGCGCAGCGGCTTTCGGGAGAGGAAGTTAAACCATGCGTCGCCTGTATTCCCTCGAGTATTGGATCGACGATGGCTGGTACGTCGGACGGTTGATCGAAATCCCCGGCGTGTTCAGCCAAGCGGAGTCCTTGGAGGAACTCAAGGAGAATATTCGAGACGCTTATCGGATGATGATGGAAGAATTATGAAGCAGTTGTTGTTTGTTCGTCTCTCGTAGGGTGGGCATTGCCCACCATGGTCAATAGGGTGCGGTGGGCAAAGCCCACCCTACTCAGTGCCAGTGCGACCGCCCGCTGGCCAGGGCAAGAATTGTCGGCGGCAGCCCTCCGGAAAGGAGCGCGTTACTTTGGCTCGTTATCGTTCGAAGCGCTATCGCGCGTTGCGCGAGAAGCTGAAAATCACTGACCCGCTCACGCTCCCTGAAGCGGTGAAGCAGCTCAAGGCGTTCGGCACGACGAAGTTCGACCAGACGGTCGAAGTGTCGACGAACCTTGGGATCGACCCGCGACAGAGCGATCAAAACGTGCGTGGCTCGGTCGCACTGCCGCACGGCATCGGGAAGACGGTGCGCGTCGCGGTGTTTGCGCAAGGCGACAATGCCGAGAAGGCGCTGGCGGCTGGTGCCGACATCGTCGGCGGGGACGACCTCGCGCAGAAGATCAAACAGGGTGTGATGGACTTCGACGTCGCCCTGGCCACGCCGGACATGATGGGCATCGTCGGTCCGTTGGGCCGCGTGCTCGGCCCTCGCGGGCTCATGCCCTCGCCGCGGTCGGGCACCGTCGCCACGGACATCACCGCGGCCGTCAAGGAATTCAAGGCCGGCAAGATCGAGTTCCGCAACGACAAGGGTGGCAACGTCGCCGCGTCGGTCGGCAAATTGAGCTTCTCCGAAGAACAACTGCTGGAAAACATCCAGAGTTTTCTGAACCACCTGCGCACGGTCAAACCGGCCACCGCCAAGGGGACGTACATCCGGTCGGTCACCATCTCGGCCACCATGAGCCCGGGCATCCGGGTGGTGGCGTAACCGAAGGGGGCCGGTTCGCCGGATCGATATAGCTATGAGCAAGTACGTCAAAGAAATGATGATGGACCAGTTCAAGACGGACCTCAATGGGGACCGGTCGGTCTTGATCCTCGACCTCAAGGGCCTGGACGCGATCGCCGAGCACCAGCTCAGGCGCGACCTGCGCAAGAAGTCGATCAAGGTCCGAGCCCTCAAGAACTCGCTCGCGCGTCGCGTCTTCACGGACATGGGGATCGGGGGGATTTCGAAGTACCTCGAAGGCCCGTCGGTCGCCGTCTGGGGAGGAGCGGGCGTCGCGGAGCTGGCGAAGGAGATTTGGGACCAGGTCAAGAAACTGAAGAAGCCCGAGATCAAGGGCGGGGCGGTTGACGGCGTCGTCATCGGTCCGGCCCAGGTCGAGGACATCACCAAGCTGCCGAGTCGCGAGGCACTGATCGGCCGCGTGGTCAGTCTGGCCCTGGCTCCGGCCGGTCGTATCGTGTCGCTGGCCAATGCGCCCGCGGCTGGCCTGATGAGCCAGTTGAAAACCATGTCCGAGGGCGCCCCGGGCGCAGAGGGCGAGAGCACACCATCCGGGGAGGGCGAGAGCGCCCCGGCTGAGGGAGCTTGATCTTCACGGATCCCCGAGGCGTCGATGCGGGTGCCTCACGAGCAGTCATTTATGGTTTGGTGCGACCGACGCACCGCGTGTTGCTGACCAATCCCTGAGACCCAACGACTCTGGTGCGCTACGCACCCTTTTGAGAGCGATAAGGAAAGGATCTGAAGTCACATGTCCACTGCCGAAGCAACGAACTTCGCCGACAACATCAAGAGCCTGGGTGATTCAATCGTCAAGCTGACCGTCCTCGAGGCCAAGGCCCTTGGCGACTACCTTGAAGTCGTGCACGGGATCAAGCCCGCCGCTGCCGCGGTCGCGGTCGGCCCGGTCGGTCCTGGACCGGTGCAGGAGGAGAAGAAGGAAGTTCAGACCGAGTTCACCGTGTCGCTCGAAGCCTTCGCCGCTGACAAGAAGATCGGCGTCATCAAGGTCGTTCGCGCCCTGACGGGCCTGGGCCTCAAAGAGGCCAAGGATCTGGTCGAAGGAGCGCCCAAGGACGTCAAGACCGGCATTCCCAAGGAAGAGGCCGAGAAGATCAAGAAGGAACTCGAAGAGTCCGGCGGTACGGTCAAGATCAAGTGACGCCACGGGGATGGTAGATGGCAGATGCAGAATGGCAGATGCAAGATGGTAGATGGCATAAACCTACTGCCACCCAGCGTTTGCCATTTTCTCTCCGCAATCCGCCATCCGGCATTTGACATCGGCTCCAGTAGTCTGTTCCCGTTTTCCGGCGGCCCCTTGTCACGAATCCACGCACGTGCCTTGGGGCAGGCCGTCCCTAACCTTAGGATTCATCTCGCCCTGGCGCCGGCCGCTTGGTAGGCCGGATGCTGGGGTGTCTCGGCGCGCGGGCGGCGGAGACGGTTTCGCCCCACGATTGACATCCGTTCTCCCGGCTTCGTGATCGAGTCGCACCCTGGGTGCGCTCCGTCCGGGCCGGACCGCTTGGTTGATTCGGGCCTCCGGCGGCTCTTGACGTGCAGCATCCCCTCACGCAAGATTTCTCTGGTTGCCCGCGCCCATCTTTCTCCCTTTGAGGAGCGCGAAGACATGCCCACCGCGAGCACCGTCCGGCGAATCACACCACCGGTTCAACGCAACTTCGGCCGGATCTACGACGTGTTCCCCGTCCCGGACCTGACCGAGATCCAGACCCGCAGCTACGAGCGCTTCCTTCAGGCTGACATCCCGGCCGAGAAGCGCGAAGACTCGGGCCTTGAAGGGGTCTTCCGAGAGATCTTCCCGATCGAGAGTTATGACAAGACACTGAAGCTGGAATACATCAAGTTCGACCTGGGCAAACCGCGCTACGAACCGGACGAGTGCCGCCAACTTCGCCTCACGTATGGCCGCCCGCTGCATGTTTGGCTTCGTCTGAACAAGGGCGAGACCGCGATTGAGGAATCGGTTTACCTCGGCGACATGCCGATTATGATCGGCGGCGGAGAGTTCATCATCAATGGCGCCGAGCGCGTCGTGGTGAGCCAGCTTCACCGCTCACCGGGCGTCGACTTCGTGGTCGAGATCGAGGCCGGCGACCGCAAGCTCCACGCCTGCCGCGTCATCCCCGAGCGCGGAAGCTGGATCGAGCTCCAGGTGACGAAGAAGGACACGCTGGGCGTCCGCATCGACCAGTCGGGCAAGTTCTCCTCGATGACCTTGCTGCGTGCCATGAGCCCGCAGTATTCGTCCGACGAGGCGATCCTGGCCGCCTTCTATGAGACTGAGGTCGTCAACACCGCCGACAAGAGCGCTCTCCCCAAGCTCGAAGGGCGAATCGCCTGCGGCGACATCGTTGATCCCCAGACCGGTGAAGTCTTGATCGATAGCGGGATGGCGATCTCCAAGGTCTCGGCACAGGTCCTAGTCGACGCCAACCTCGGGGATATCACGGTCCTCAAGGACACCAAAGACCCGCTGATCCTCCAGTCGCTCCAGGAAGACCCCACCTCCGACCACGAGAGCGCCCTTCTGCGCATCTACCAGCGGCTCCGGCCGGGGAACCCGCCCCAGCTCGAGAAGGCCAAGGAACTCTTCCACGAGAAGTTCTTCGACACCAACCGCTACCGCCTCGGCAAGGTGGGCCGCTTCCGCATCAACCGGAAGTTCAACCAGGACGTCCCCGAAGACCGGATGACCCTGGACCCGGTGGACTACGTCAACGCGATCCGCTACATCCTCAACCTGCGCAAGGGTAAAGGGCACGTCGATGACATCGACCACCTGGGCAACCGCCGTCTGCGTACGATCGATGAGCTCGCGGCCGACGAGCTGCGGAAGGGGTTCCTCAAGCTGCGCAGGACGGTCCAGGAGCGCATGAGCCTCAAGGACGCCGAGGACATGACGCCTCGGAGCCTGATCAATCCCAAGAGCATCAGTGCGGCGATCGAGTATTTCTTCGGCCGTGGTGAACTGTCGCAGGTCGTCGACCAGACCAACCCGCTCGCCCAACTGACGCACGAGCGCCGACTCTCGGCGCTCGGCCCGGGCGGTTTGAACCGCAAGCGTGCGGGCTTCGAAGTCCGCGACGTGCACATCTCGCACTACGGCCGGATCTGCCCGATCGAGACCCCGGAAGGGACGAACATCGGTCTGATCAGCTCGCTTGGGATTTACGGTGGCGTTGACGAGTATGGGTTCTTGGTGACCCCGTACCGCCAGATCACCAACGCCCACCGCACCGAGAACGTCGTGTGGATGCGTGCCGACGAGGAGAGCGAGGCCTACCTCGCCCCCGCCGACGCCTCGATGGACGAGCATGGGAAGCTCAAAGGCCCCCACGTGATCGCCCGCTACCAGACCGACTTCCACTCGATTGGGCTCGACCAGGTCCAGTTCATGGACATCTCGCCCAAGCAGATGGTGGGCGTCTCGGCCGGTCTGATCCCGTTCCTGGAACACGACGACGCCAACCGCGCGCTTATGGGCTCGAACATGCAGCGCCAGGCTGTGCCGCTCCTCGTGGCCGAGCCCCCGATCGTCGCCACTGGCCTGGAGAAGGCCGTCGCGATCAACTCGGGCATGATCGTCCGCGCCCCGCATGACGGCACGGTGACCTTCGTCGACTCGACTCGGATCACCCTGGATAACAACACGACGTTCAAACTGCGCAAGTACGTAGGTCTGAACGAACGGACCTGCTTGAATCAGAAGCCCGTCGTCGAGATGGGGCAGAAGGTCAAGAAGGGCGAGATCCTCGCCGACGGCGCCGCGACGTACCGGGGCGAGCTCGCCCTCGGCCGCAACGTCCTTGTCGGCTTCATGGCGTGGGACGGCTACAACTTCGAAGACGCGATCATCATCAGCGAACGCCTGGTGAAGGAAGACGTGTACACGTCGATCCACATCGAGGAATTCGAGATCGAGATTCGCGAGACGAAGCTGGGCCGCGAGGAGTTCACGCGCGACATCCCCAACGTCTCGGAGAAGGCACTCCGGAACCTGGATGAGAATGGGATCGTGCGCATCGGGACGTACGTCAAACCCGGCGACATCCTCGTGGGCAAGGTGGCGCCCAAGAGCAAGAGTGAGCTGACCCCCGAAGAGAAACTCTTGCACGCGATCTTCGGCCGCGCCGGCGAAGACGTGAAGAATGACTCGCTCGAAGTTCCGTCGGGCGTGGAAGGCATCGTCATCAACACCCAGCGCTTCAGCCGGCGGATGAGCCTCAGCGAAGACGAGCGCAAGATCTTCGAGAAGGAGTTGAAGGACACCGAAGCGGCCGAAAACGTGAAGGTAGCCGAGGAATACAAGCAGTTGATCAAGGCGCTGGAAGAAGCGCTCGGCGGCCCCGTGATCAATCCCGCAACGGCCAAGCCCTTCGGCCGGAGCAAGGACACGAAGGAGTTGTCCGACGAGAGCGAGCTGTTCAAGCTCGAAGCGCTCGACCTCCGCAGCCCCGAAAAGACCGAGGCCGCCCGCAAGATCGTCCGCCAGTACGCTCCCCGAATCGAAGCCATGCGCGACGAGAAGGAGCGGAAGCTGAACAGCCTGAAGCGCGGGGACGAGCTCCCCTCGGGCGTGCTTCAGATGGTCAAGATCTACATCGCGACCAAGCGGGTCATCTCCGTCGGTGATAAGATGGCCGGCCGCCACGGCAACAAGGGGGTCATCGCCAAGATCCTTCCGGAAGAGGATATGCCGTTCCTCGAAGACGGCACCTCGGTCGAGATCTTGTTGAATCCCCTGGGCGTGCCTAGCCGTATGAACGTGGGCCAGATCCTCGAGACCCACCTGGGCTGGGCGGCCGCCAAGCTCGGGTTCCAGGCCATCTGCCCCGTCTTCGACGGCGCCAGCGAGGAAACGATCCACCAGTGCCTCCGCGACGCCGGCCTTCCGTTCAACGGCAAGGCCCAGCTCTACGACGGACGCACCGGCGAGGCGTTCGACCAGAAGGTGACGGTTGGGTATATCTATATGCTCAAGCTGCACCACCTGGTGGACGACAAGATCCACGCCCGCGCGACGGGCCCCTACTCGCTCATCACCCAGCAGCCTCTCGGCGGTAAAGCCCGCTTCGGCGGCCAGCGCTTCGGAGAAATGGAAGTGTGGGCGCTCGAGGCTTATGGAGCGGCCTACATTCTCCAGGAGCTGCTCACCGTCAAGAGCGACGACGTCGAAGGGCGGACGAAGATCTACGAAAGCATGGTCAAGGGGGAGAACACCCTCGAGGCCGGCACTCCGGCGAGCTTCGA
>DAIDJG010000006.1 GCA_027451445.1 Singulisphaera sp. | reverse complement strand
CCCGACCCACCGCCTGGATTACCGATCCCGATGGACGACAGTGACACCCGGTCTTCAAGCCCTTCCACGGCAAGGCTGGCGCTTCACACCCGGCGCGGTCTCGGCGCCGGATCGCCACCGTTGAACAGGGAAACCACGCTGCGCAAAGCGATCCTCGGACCAGCCATCGAATCCGCTCCTCAAGTTGTTGAGATCTGATCGGACGGGACGAGATGAACGTGGAGACCCTGAGTTGAGAACGGCCAGAAAAAAGAGGACGTGGACGCCCCTGGCCAGACCCGTTTATCCGGGGGAGACGGGGTTAGCGCGGCCTGGCCCTTGGGGGGGGGAAAGGGCGTCACGCGTCTTACTTCAGTAACGGCACGCCTTCCCTTTCGGAGACAATTCGCCGAAAAAACTTCCGCGCGGCTCGAGAAATCGCAAAAGAATCAACCTGTGTCGCGAAGAATGGCAGCGGAATCCTTCGAACCAAAACGAAGGTTTCCTCCGAACATGGAATAGGGCGAGTGTGTCCTTCATTTCCGTACCTGCCGACTCAGACGTTCGTCATTCGTTGACGTTTCCGGCATACGGGCTTACAATTTGCGTGAAGGCACCATCGGTCTTCCCTTCTTACCCATCCTTTCCCCTCTGAGGAAAACACCCACCTTGGTCGAACTCAAAAGCACCGAGCGTCTAAGTCGTCGTGAGAAGTGCATTCTGGTCGGGGTGATTTTGCCCGAGAGTGACGTCTCAATGGACGATCCCCTGGACGAGATGCGGGGTCTCGCCAAGACGGCCGGCCTGATCGTGGCTGGCAGCATGCTTCAGAAACGGCAACAGGTGGATATCGCCACCTACATCGGCTCGGGCAAGACCGAGGAGCTCAAGGCCCTCGTCGAAGCACACGAGGCTGATCTCGTCGTCTTCGACAACGACCTCGGACCGGCCCAGACCCGAAACCTGGAGCGGCTCCTGGGCGTCAAGGTGATCGACCGCACCGAGGTCATTCTCGATATCTTCGCCACGCGCGCCCGAACCCACGAGGCGCACCTGCAAGTCGAGTTGGCGCAGCTCGAATATGCGCTGCCGCGACTCAAGCGCATGTGGACCCACCTGTCGCGTTACAAGGGCGGCATCGGTGTCCGCGGCCCTGGTGAAAAGCAGCTCGAAGAGGACCGTCGGATCGTCACCCACCGCATCCAGGAGCTCAAGGCAAAGCTCGCCAAGGTCCAGGCGCGCAAGGAGCGAGAAGTGGCCGGGCGGAACGATGTGCCCACCGTCTCGCTGGTCGGCTACACGAACGCCGGCAAGTCGACCCTTATGAACGCCCTGACCGACGCGGGCGTGCTGGTCGAGGACAAGCTTTTCGCCACGCTCGACACGCGCACCAGGCGCTGGCGGTTCCGGGGGGGCGGACACGTGCTGCTCTCCGACACCGTCGGGTTCATCCGCAACCTGCCGCACACCCTCGTTGCGTCGTTCAAGGCTACGCTCGAAGAGGCTCGCCAGGCCGACCTGCTTTTGCACGTCGTCGACGCCTCGAGCCCCGAGGCCGAGATGCAGATTCAGGCCGTCAAGAGTGTGCTCGAGGAGCTTGGACTGGCCGAACATCCGACGATCCTGGTGCTGAACAAGGCGGATCGCGTCCCCGACCGTTCGTTCCTCGACGTCCTTCGCGCCCATCACCGCGACTCCGTGTCGATCAGCGCCGCGAAGGGCGAAGGATTGGGCGACCTGGAACAAGCCGTGCGCGACGCCCTGCACGAGCGGGCGCTCGATGCCGAGGTCGAGACGGGCGTGGCCAACGGCCGCGTTCTGGCCTACCTCGCGCAGCACGCGCAGATCCAGGAGCAATCGTACGAGGACGACCGCGTCCTGCTCCATTGCCGCATCCCCCGTCGCTGCCTCGATTTCCTCTACGAGCACGGCGCCCAGGTCCGTACCAACGGCGAGCGGCTCCACGCTGGGGCTTGATCCAGGGAATGAGCGAACACTCTTCCATCGAGTGGACCGACTGCACCTGGAATCCCATCCGGGGCTGCACCAAGATCAGCCCCGGGTGTGCCCATTGTTATGCGGAAGTATTTGCGGAACGATTCCGGGGTGTCGCTGGCCATCCGTACGAACAGGGCTTTGACCTGAAGCTGATCCCCGAGAAGCTCGGCGAGCCCTTCCGCTGGCCGAAGCCGAATATGGTCTTCGTCAACTCGATGAGCGACCTGTTTCACGAGCGCGTGTCCGACGATTACATCGAGACCGTTTGCCGGATCATGGTCCGGGCCGACTGGCACACGTACCAGGTGCTGACGAAGCGCTCGGAGCGCATGCGCGACATGCTGAAATCGCGCCTGGCCTTCGCGTCCGAAGTCCCTCATATCTGGTGGGGCGTGAGCGTCGAGAACCGAACGCACGGTTTGCCGAGAATCCAGCATGTGCGTGACGCGCCCGCAGGGCTACGTATGCTCTCGGTTGAGCCACTCCTGGAGCACTTGGGACCGCTCAATCTCGACGGAATCGGCTGGGTCATCGTCGGCGGCGAGAGTGGGCACGGCGCCCGGCCGATGGAACCGGCATGGGTGGAATCGCTCCGCGATCAGTGTCTCGGCGCGGGAGTGCCTTTCTTCTTCAAGCAGTGGGGTGGCGTACGCAAGGGAAAAACCGGGCGTGAACTCGATGGGCGGACCCATGACGAAAGGCCCGCTCGCTCGACCGTTCCGATCCCGCCACGCGCCAACCGACTGGCAATGAGAGACACATCGATGATTGGTCTCAAGCTTCCCGCACACCGCGTGCACGCCGCTGATGGGTCCCCTCCCATGTGACTCTTGAGGTCTATGGCTGGGTCCCCGATCCATGCCGAGTGGTCGAAACCTCTCGTTGCGCCCCTCCCTCCCAAACGCGAAGGCCGGCGTCGAGCCCGACCGAGACGAGCGTCCGACCGTCGGCGCTGAAGGCAACGGCGGTGACGGGGGCATTATGACCTTCCAACGTGAGCAACTCCTCGCCACTCGACGTATCGAATAGCTTGATGCGGTGGTCCTCGAGAGCGACGGCGAGGCGACGCGAGTCGGGGCTGAACACGGCGTCATAGATCTGAGCCCCGTGTCCGGTCATGGAACGGATCAACGCGCCACTGGACGGGTTTCGCAAGCTGATCGGCATGTCTCCAGCAGGGATTCCCAGCAGGAAGCAGTCACCGGGGCTGAATGCCGCCCACAAGTCGACGCTGGTGAGCCGCCCCACCTCAAAACCGCCATACCGTGTGGCAAGCGTCCTGTTCGGCACGTCCCAGACAAACGTGGGTGCCATCGCAGCCGACGACGCGATCTTCGATCCGTCGGCGTTGAATGAGAGACGAAAGCCGCCAACCGACTCCCTGGGCAATGCGAGCGGCTCACCGCCCGTGCGGGCATTCCGCACCTCGATCGGTTGAGACCGGCCGCCGAGTGCGACGAAACGCCCATCCGGGCTCAATGCAAGGACCGTGTCCGGCTTCAAAGGAACGGTCACGCCCAGGTCAGTGACCTTACCACCACGTTCCCAGCGCACCAGCCGGCCCGGATTCGTCGCGACCACCACCGATGCCCCGTTCGGCTGGATCGCGCAGGCGAGTGGCGTTGGAGGACTCCCCAGTGGGACCGCCTCGCCTTGGGGACGACCATGGAGGTCGGCAACCAATACGCTGAGGGGCGAGCCAGGCGATTTGCTCACACTCCCGACGAGAACGATCTGCCGATTTTCGGTGAGCGCAAGCTTGTGGACAAAAGCGAGCGGTAAAACCGCCGGCGCCTCCAGCGCGGCAATCCAAATTCGAATCGTCCGATCGTCGCCGTACGTCGCCAACCGACCCCCGTCGGCGCTGAAGACCACCGCTTTGACCGGCTTGGTGTGTCCTCGCAGCACCTTCAGCCGCGCGGCGGTTTCGACACTCCACAACGCACCGGTCTGGTCGAAACTCGTCGAAGCGAGCAGTTTGCCATCGGGGCTAAACGCAAGATCGGTAACGGCCTGCGAGTGGCCCTCGAGCGACTTGACAACTTTACCGGTGCGCGCGTCGAGGATTGGGATGCCCTTGTCTTCGGAACCGACCGCCAGACGACCTCCATCTGGATGAAAGGCGAACGTCGATGGGAACCGCCACGAACGGCTCCAAAGCTCCTGCCCCGTCGCGACGTCGTGCATGTGCACGACCTGGTTGATGCCCAGCGATGCCAGCAGCTTGCTATCGGGGCTAAACAACAGAGCCGTGGCGCCTTTGTCGTACCCTTTGAGTGCATGAAGTTCGCCTCCGGATTCGGGGTCCCATAACTTGACCTCGCTTCCCACACCCGCGGCGATCCGTCTCCCATCCGGACTGAAGACGCGAGGCCCTCGAAGTTGAGGACCCTCGAATTTCCGGAGGTCCTGCTTGGACTTGAGGTCGCGCAACGTGAAGTAAAGCTCGCCGAACGGAACCAGCCGGCGACTACCGTCGGGACTGACATCCGCTCCGATCGGCGTCACGGCGTCCGCCTCGACCTTGCGCCCGGTTTCGGTCTCGAAGGCCCTCATGATCGGTTCGGACCCTTCGATGCGCGCCACGATTCGGGATCCATCTGCCGAAAATCGCAAGCTGGGGGCGAGGGACGACGTCCCAAACGTATCGCCGAAACGCTTCTCCGGTCTAATCTCGATCGCGCCGGAATGGGTTAGGGATTGAAGGTAGTACCACTCGAACCCGCGTGGATCAGGCGAGTCCGCGTAGGGTTTCTCGTACCTCGTCAGGATTTCGATGACCCGAGCGGTTTGCCCGACGTTTCTGGCTTGCGCGGCGGCCCGCATATCGGCGACGTAGAGGTTCGCGCGGGCAACGTCGCGCTGCGTTCGCGTCTCGACGAGGGATTGCTCGAGTGACACATTCAGTCGCGAAATCTGGCTGGCCGCGCGGGCCTGCTTGGAGGCGAAATCGGTACGTTCGAGGGCGAGCCGCGTCTGGCGATCGGCGATCATCACCGACAAGACGACGATCGTCACGCCGGCGGCCACGGTGGCCACCAGCGACGCTGCGAGTGCCGGCTTGCGGCGGCACCATCGCCAGGCTCGTTCACCAGACCCCACGGGCCGAGCAACGATGGGGCGGTCCTCCAGCCAGTTTGCAAGGTCGGCGGCCAAGGCCGCCGCGGAGGCATAGCGGCGAGATGAATCTTTCCGAAGGCATTTCAAGCAGATCGTCTCGAGGTCCCGCGGCACACCGGAATTCAGCTCGCGAGGTGCGATCGGCTCGCGTTCCAGCACCTGCAAGAGCGTTTCCATCACACCGGCCGCCTGGAACGGCGGACGTCCAGTGAGCAGGTGGTAAAGGATCGCACCCAGGCTATAGACGTCGGCCAACGGCCCCACATCGCTCCGGCCCTCGGCCTGCTCCGGCGGCATGTAGCTCGGGGTGCCCATGACCTGACCGCTCGCGGTCAGTCCGCTGTCGCCTTCCAGCTTTTTCGCCAGGCCGAAGTCCGTCACCTTCGGCTGCCCCTTCGCGTCGAGCAAGACATTCGCAGGCTTCAGGTCGCGATGGATCACCCCTTGCTCGTGAGCGTACTGAACGGCCTCGGCTACCTGACGAACCAAATGCGCCGCTTCACGAGGGGCCAGAGGCCCCGCGCCCACCTTCTGGGCCAGGCTCTGGCCCTCGACGAAGCCCATGCTGAAAAAATGCTGGTTCTCA
>DAIDJG010000005.1 GCA_027451445.1 Singulisphaera sp. | reverse complement strand
GACCTCGCCGCCGCGTGCGGAAGCTCGGCCCCCTGTGCGGCCCACCCGGTCGAGTTCACGCTTTCACTTGTGCCGTGTAAATAAGCGGCAACTATACACCCTAAACCCGACGCGAAACGCTCTGTAGTGCAGTAATCGACGGTGATGGCTCGGCCCCTTGCGTTCTTGGCCTGGATTGCCTGAAACGGGACGAAAGGAAACCCTGGCGGGCCGCGAGACCCGACGATAAGCTTGAAACGGAGCATGAGCCGGCCGGTCGCCCCGGAAGGGGTTGCCGGCTGGTTTCGTTTATGTGCCGGCTTGGCGTTTCTTGAGGCTCGACGGTTGCGACTTGTACCACGCTCGCAGTGTCGCCATTGAGTCTTGATCGGGATAATCCTCGCCGGACAGCCACCGCCTCACCGTCCGGTCATCTCGGCCCACTACGGCGGCAATCGCCCTACGCGACCGAACAGTGGGGCAAGGGTGCTCCTCGATAAGCCGTGCTACCCGGTTTCGCAAAGCGGACCACACCGCTGAATCAATAGTCTGCCGCCTCTTTCCTTTCGTCCAATGCCCCTTCATGGCTGACCTCTCGGTTAGATGGTCCGCTTATCATACTTTGACCGCCGGTCAAACAAAAAGGGCACCCAGAAGGATGCCCCTTAAACGCGCCAGGATGCGATATGAGCGGCGTTCAGAATTCAAGCTCTGTTGGTTCGCCCCACGGCTGAGGGATCGCCATATCGGCAGCCAGCGCCATTGCGGCTGCGGCATCCTTCTTGGCCCGGTTGATCCTAGCTCTCGCCTCAAGGCCGAGGAACATTGCCTTAGCGATCTCGCGAGAGACCGGCTTAGCGGCGTGAAGGGTCTCCGTTCCCTCCCTCCAGACCTCGTAATCGGGCTCTGACGTGACGCAGATCAGGTTGAGCCGGCCGAACCGGATAGAGAGGTTTTCGGCCCCGTAGCAAGAGACCATCTGGCTACCCTCGGCGTCGGCAAGCTCGGCCAGGGATTCCAGATCATCAGGTGTCAGGAAAACCACAAGGTCAACGTCTGACTCTGGTTTTGGAGTCCCGTACTTGCGCGATCCGGTCAAAAACGCCTTCATGCGATCCTCTGTTGTGTTGGGGGTCGAAGCTTACGCTTCGGGTTGCTCTGGCTTCGCCTCGGGTTGCTGCCCAAGGGAGAAGCGTTCCATGTGGGGCTTAGCTTGTTCGGCGCTTAGCCGCGTGTATCGCTGAGTCGTCGCAAGGTTCTTGTGGCCGAGGGCCGCTTGAACCACATTAATCGGGGCGACTTCCGCAAGGTGCCGTGCGAAGGAATGCCGCAAGTCGTGCGGTGTACCCTCGGGAACCCCGGCGGCCTTGAGCGTCTTCTCGAACACTTCAAGAAACCAGTCGTAATTGATGCGGTTACGTCGCCGAACCCCGACAAAAACGAGCCCGCTTTCTCCCTCGGTTTTGCGGCGGTTGTCCAGGCATTCGCGGGCCACTGCCGTCATTGGTACCGAGTAGGCCGCCTTGTTTTTTGACGACTCAACCGGGACCGTGATAAGGCCGGTTTTCCAGTCGATCCACGTCCACCGCATATCGAGGACCGCGCTCACACGAATTCCAGTGTTAGCCATAACCGTATAAATATCCCGGTATGGCTGTTTCCCGGCTGCGATGATTCGCCTAATTTCGTCGTCCGTCCAGAACGTTGGCGGGGGCTCCGTCTTCGGAGCGGGCAAGGGCAGGCGAGCCCACGGATTCGCCGAGATCACTCCATCTTCGACCGCCCGGCCAAACATGGTAGCCACGTAACCCTTGTAAACATGCACGCTGTTTGGCGCGTACCCGTTGGTCAAGAGCGATTCGAGGAACTTACGGCACAACGGGCGAGACACGAGCCTCATGTCTTTGACGCCGCTCGTGTCACAAAACTTGACGAAATCGCTGATAAACAGGGTCGCTCCTCGAACCGTGCTCTTGCGATGGCCGAGGGCGTAGGATCTAAGGTACTCTTGCGCGAACCGCCCGATAGGCGAATCGGCGGCCGGCTTGAATCCGTGCCGCGCCTTCTCCTCTTGCTCGGCGTAGTGGGCGTGGAGCTTGAGCACTTCAGGAAGTGGGGCCTTTGGCGGCTTACTAGCCGGGTAGGGCCGCGACTCTTTGGCGAGCCGTTGCTTTTTCCATTTGCCGATTGGGTCTGGCTTCCACTTCATGAACCAGACGCCGTTGTGAAGGTATGGGGCGGACGCCATTCAATCGCCCTCCATTGCATCGTCGATCGCTTGCCGAAGCGTGGGGGCCTCAGCCGGGGGCTTGTCGCCCATCTGGACCTCGAACATATAAACCGGGTACGGCTGCCATCGGTCGCCGGGGCCGCCTTCGGCCTCAATCTCGACGGTTCGCCTGGCTTCGATCAGGTCGCTTTCGAGGGCGTCAAGCCGGGCCTTGTCGGCCTCAAGCGCCTCGGCCTGAAGGATAATCCCCTCAAGAGCAATCGACGGGTCATCCTTCAAGCATTCGTGGTAATATTGGCTCTGAAAGGTTCCGCCGCTCGCGAAAGCCTTGAGCCATTCGGACACTCTCACGCGCTTCTCCTAGCTTGTAGCCAACGCCACGCAATAACGTCGGCTTTCTCCTCGGTTTGAATCCCCTCGGCAGCAAGGCCGCCGACTCCCGCTTTAACGTCCCAAAGCTGGACGCGGAACCCCCCGGCTCCGTCCGTGACCTGGACGGCTGACGGGCAGACGGTTTCCACGATCCGCATTACCTCGGCCCACTCTTCAGGCTTGCCAGGTTCTATCATTGGCCCCCTTTCCGCTTCGCGGTGTTCACTATTACCGTGGTCTCCCTGTGGTCCGCATTTGGTCCTTTCGAGCTTCTATGAAGCTTCCGACGCGAACCAGTGAAATCATACTCCGTAAACACGGTTACGACAAGAGGTTCGGGGGCGCGTTTTCGCAGATCCTCTTACAGCGAGACCCCTTGATTACTTTTGTTCAACAATGGTAAACTAGGAGTATCACCCGGCTTAGTGCGTGGAGTCAGACGCAACGTCGTCGAAGGGGGGAGAGAACATGGACCGCGCCAACCTCTTTTGTGACGGAATGGCCCGGAGAGACGTCCTCCGGCTCGGGGTCGCCGGCCTATTCGGGATGGGAGTGGACCTGCCCTGGATGCTCGAACGGCAAGCGCACGCGGCCGAGGCCAGAAAACCGGCGCGGGACGTCTCGCTCATCTTCGTGTTCCTGCACGGCGGGATGAGCACGATCGACACGTTCGACCTCAAGCCGGACGCCCCGGCCGAGTTTCGGGGTGAGTTCAAGCCGATTGCCACGAACGTTCCCTCCATTCAATATTGCGAACACTTGCCGAAGCTCGCGGGGCAGGCGGACAAGTTTTCGTTGATCCGTTCGTTCCGGCATCATGACTCGGGTCACGGCTCGGCCGACCACTACATGCTGACGGGCTACGCCACGGCCCCTGGTTTCAATCCGGAGCTGCGCCCCAATAACCAGAGGCCGTCGCTGGGCTCGGTCATCGCGCGAAAGCTGGGGCCGAGGGGTTCGGTGCCTCCGTACGTGTGCCTGCCGAAGCAGCATCCGTCGTCCGGCGCGGCCTATCTGGGCTCGACAGTGGCCCCGTTCGTGATTGATGCCGATCCCAACGCGCCAGGGTTTACGGTGCCCGACATCATTCCGCCTCCGACAATCGCGACGAGCCGGGTCGACGATCGCAAGCATTTACTCGCCCGGATCGACCGCTTTCAGCGCTCGGCCGAGGTGGCGGCGAACCGCCATGCGCAAGCGGTGAGCGACTTCCAGCGGAAAGCCTTTGACCTGATGACGTCGCCCGCGGCCAAGGTGGCGTTCGATCTCGCGGCGGAAGACGATAAACTGCGCGATGCTTACGGTCGCAACTCGCTGGGGCAATCGTGCGTGATGGCCCGTCGACTGGTGGAAGCCGGCGTTCGCTGCGTAACCATCGACCATAGCAACTGGGACACGCACGACGGCAACTTCCGCACGCTCAAGGAGAGCCTGCTCCCGGCGTTCGACAGTGCCCTGTCTTGCTTGTTCCGTGACCTGCACGAACGGGGTCTGCTCGACACGACGCTGGTTGTCATTTCGGGCGAATTCGGCCGGACGCCGCGCATCAACAAGAACGCTGGCCGTGACCACTGGGGACCGTCGTTTACGGTCGCCCTTGGCGGAGGCGGGATCCAGGGCGGGCGCATTGTGGGCAAGTCCGATGCACGCGCTGAGAAGCCGGCCGAGGATCCACAAGGTCCTGAAGACCTCGCCGCGACGATCTGCCGGCTGCTCGGGATCGACCCGAACGAGGAGTTCCATACGCCGGAGGGGCGGCCGGTCAAGATCGTGAACAACGGGCGGGTGATCGAGCAGCTTCTCTAGTGGGGTGGGCACGGCCCACCCTACGGAAAACTCATTCCGAGCAAGGCCATGAAACGCGCAAGGGCAACCGGCCTGGTCGCAACGCTCGTACTTTTCTCGACGCAAGCCTGGGCCGATGCTCCGGTGGCGTCGTACATCTTCCCCGCGGGCGGCCAGCGCGGGACAACGGTGAAGGCGCGGGTCGGCGGGCTCAATTTGCACCACCGCTGCGCGTTCGAGATGCTTGGCTCGGGCATCAAGACGGCCGACACACTTTCGACCATGCCGACGGTCTGGTTCGAAGGTCCCATGATTCCGATGCCGGCCTCCCAGCAAGTGGAGGATTATCCGAAGGACTTCGCGGCCACGCTCGAGCTCGATCCGAACGCGACGCTGGGCACGCGGTACTGGCGGGTCTGGACGGCGGAGGGGGCGACCTCGGCACTGTCATTTGTGGTGGGCGACTTGCCCGAAGTGGTCGAGGACGAGATTGATGGCGATCCGATCCCGGTCAAAGTGGCGTTGCCTGTCACGGTCAACGGGCGGATCTTCCCCCGAGAGGACGTCGACCTTTGGGCCTTTGAAGCGAAGCAAGGCCAGACCATCACCTGTGAGGTGAACGCGGCACGGCTAGGGTCGCCGCTCGATGCGCGAATCGAGGTGCTCGACCCACAAGGGCGGCCGATCGCCGAGAGCGATGACGGGCTCGGTCCCGATCCGTTGCTCCACTTCAAGGCGCCCGTGGATGGGACATACCAGGTCAAGATCCTGGACATCAATGTGCGAGGCGGTCAGAGCCTGGTGTACCGACTCTCGTTGACCACGGCCCCGTACGTGGACTTCCTGTATCCGCTGGGCGGTCCGCGAGGCGTGGCGACCCGGTTCGAGTTCGTTGGGGCCGAGGTTCCGTCGGGACCGTTAGAGATCGTGCTGCCGAAGGAAGGCCCCGAGGTTCAGACGCACCGGATCGAGCATCAGGGCCAGCACTCGAATGCGTTCCTGCTCGCCTTGAGTGATGGGACCGAGACGCTGGAGAGCGAACCGAACAACGAGCCCGCTCACGCCCCAACCGTTTCCGTCCCGTGCACCGCCAATGGGCGGATCGGTCAGCCAGGGGACGTTGACATCTGGGCGTTGGCGTTGAAGAAGGGCGAGCCGGTGGAACTCTCGGTGTCCGCCCGCGCGCTGGGCTCGCCGCTCGACGCGATCGTGTCGGTGCTTGATAAGGACGCGAAGGTCCTGGCCCGTGCGGAGGCCCCGGCAAAGGGCCCGCTCGACCCCTCGTTGCGGTTCGTAGCTCCGGCCGACGGCACGTACAGCGTCCAGGTCTCCGACCGCTATCGCTCTCACGGCGGTGCCCGTTACGCCTATCGTCTCCGGATCAATCGCGGCGATGTGCCCGACTTTCAACTGAAGCTCGCGAATGATGCGGTGACCGTCGAACGGGACAAGCCAGCGAAGTTCAAGGTCGAGGTCGAGCGGCGCGGCGGGTTTTCGGGAGCGATCGAGCTTGCCGTCAACGGGCTGCCCGGCGGGGTGACCGTGAGCAATACGACGGTCGCGGCGAATCAAAACGCGGTCGAGCTCGCATTCAAGGCAGCGCCTGATGCGCCGATTCGAGGGGCACGGTTGGAAATCTCGGGGACGGCGAAAGTCGGTGAGCGAACGATCGTACGCAAGGCCGAGAAGTCCGTCGCATCCGGGATGCCGCCACTCGATTCGGTGTTGTTGGCGGTGGCGCTGAAGTGTCCGCTGGCCGTGACGGCCGAGACCGAGTTCCGTTGGGCGCCTCGCGGCACCGTCTTGCGCCGGCGCTACAAGATCGACCGGGGCGGCTACGAAGGACCGATCGAGGTCCGGCTCGCCGACCGCCAGGCGCGGCACCTCCAGGGGGTCACGGGACCGACGATGACGCTTCCCCCGGGCGAGAGCAGCTTCGACTATCCGGTCCAGCTTCCCCCGTGGATGGAGACCGGGCGGACAAGCCGGTCGGTCGTGATGGCGACCGCCACGATCAAGGATGCTGACGGGACCGAACATGAGGTGAGCTACACGTCGCCCAAGGCCGAGGTCCAGATTATCGCGGTGGTGGAGCCGGGTCGCCTGAGTGTCGAACCGGGGCGGACCTCAGTGGCGGCGATCGCAAGTCAGTCCGCCAGGGTGCCCTTCCACCTGACGCGAGGCAAGACGTTGCAAGGTGCCGCGAGGGTCGAGCTCGTCACAACGGGGCACGTGAATGGGATTTCGGCGCAGCCCGTCGACATCCCCGCCGATCAGTCCGACGGAACGCTCGTGATCGACTTCGGCGGTTCGCCCGATCCGATGAACGCCCCGGTGATCCTGCGGGCGATGATCATGGACCAGGGCGACCCGGTCGTCGCGGAATGCAAGATCGAGGTTGAGCGGTTACGGACGAAATAGAGCGTGGTATGGACTGCGGAGCACCACCGTCCTACACCGCTCTTGCCTTCGCGCGGGGAAAGCTCCGTCGCGGATCACCACGCTCAGCGTTCACACTTGTACGTCTATCTACATCATTCCCATTCCTCCCATGCCACCCATTCCTCCCATGCCACTCATTCCGCCCATGCCTGTCGTGCCGAGTTCGGGCGATCCCGCGAACGTAATGATCAGAAGCCCTTCCTTCACGATGTAAGCCAGTTGAAGCTGGTTGAGGAGCAGCCGTAGCGATGTCTTGAGCTGGACATCCCTGAGGTTGATCGACACCTTGGCCTCATCCTTGTTAGCGAATTGACCCAGGGCATGGGGATCGAGATAGATGGGAATCCCGTTGGGCAGCCCAGGCCCGGACGTGAGTTCCTGGATCTTCTTGATCGCCGTCTGCATGGGGGCGTCATGCAGCTCAAGGGTGACCACCCGGTTAAGGGCTTCACGAATCGCGTTGGTTGTCGCGTCGACCTGTGGGTTGGAAGCCGAACTCTCCGTCGCCGCCGGAGCCGGAGTTGGGGTCGCCCGCTGAGGCGCCGCGCTTGTGCCACTGCCCATTGAGCCCATTCCCCCGCCACCCATTCCTCCGCCCAGGTTCGCCCCCTCCGCGTACCGATAGATCTCCGCACGCAGCTTGAAGAGTTCCACAAGGTTTTTCATCTCGTCAACGCTCAGTTCCCCGTTGATCGCTCGCGTGGATAGACTCAGGATCGGGGTAGTCGGCGAATCCTCCGACGAGTCGGATGTGATCGCGAGGAACCCGTATTCCACGTTGTACACCAGCCCTAACTGCTTGAGGACGAGACGGAGTGTGGTCTTCAGCGGGACGTCCTCGAGCTCGAGCAGGATCGGTGAGGACAGCGTCTTTTCCGACTCCTGGAGGCCGACCGGATCGACGTAGATCGGGATGCCGTTGGGGAGTTCCTTGGATGTCGTGCTGTCGACGACGAACTTCAAGACGTCCTCCAAAGGGGTCTCGTCCTTGAATTTCATGGGGACGGTTTTCAGAAGGGCTCGGAGGATCGCCTGGGTCTTCTCGACTTGCTCGGGCGGCACCTCGTCATCCTCGAGCGCGGGCTTGGACCCGTATTTCGGGCTCAGGCGTTTCAGCCACGCGGCGGCGCTCATCCCTTCCGATCCATCCACCGCCGGGGCCTCTTTCGTTCCAGCCGCGGAACGGCCGAGCTGCTCGGAGAGCTTGCGCAGCTCAATCAGCGTGATCTCCTGCCGCGACGAGACGACGAGCATCCCGTCGCGCGTCGTCGCCGCCAGATTCAGCGGGCGGAGCATATAATCCAGCGCATTACCCAGGGAAGTCACCCGAGTCGTCTCAAAGGTGACCGGCGAATCGACGGTCGCGCCGGCTTCCTTCAAGCCGTCGGGGTCGACGTAGATCGGCACCCCGTTGTTACCCCAGGCCGCCGTCTCCACTCTGATGGCCTTCAGGGCGTCTCGCAGGGATGTTTGCTGGAACCTCAAGGCGGTCGGTCGTTCCAACTTTTCGCGCAGGGCTTGCTCTTTCAGCGCGATGGACGACTTCGACTCCTGCGCAACCGGCGGCTTCGCTGCGGATTGCCCTTCATCGGCTCCCGGTTTCGCGCCGGTGACCTGCTGCCCGATCGCCCAGGCACCGAGCATGAGACAACCGCAGGTTCCCAGGACCATCACACCGGCTTTGATCTTGGTGACGTACATGGCGGAGAGCACTCCTTCCATCAGTTTGACGGCGTTAGTGGCGACGAGCGCGCCTGCGGTTGGGCCGCTCGAGAAGCGCAGGGCCGCCTGGACCGTGGCGTGGATGAGGGGTTCGGGAACACTGGCCGAGGCATCGCGGCCGAGGACCGTCGCGATCAAGGCGGCCGAAGGGGTAAGACCGCGGCGGGCGAAGCGCCCGCGCAGGAGGTCGCGCGCCCGCGCCAGCCGGCCTTTGACGGTGCCCACCGGCCACTGGAGCTGGCGCGCGGCCTCTT
Source organism: Singulisphaera sp. (assembly GCA_027451445.1). Lineage (GTDB taxonomy): Bacteria > Planctomycetota > Planctomycetia > Isosphaerales > Isosphaeraceae > DAIDJG01. Next base: position 4,783 of record DAIDJG010000005.1, on the reverse strand, counting down.
CGTGGGTGAGTCCTTCCATGAAGCACAGCACCACCGGCGCGCGGTACTTGGAGGGTAACCGGCTTAACTCTTCGTCGATCAGCGGTGCCAGTTCGAAGCCATCGAGCGCAATGGCGTGGGAGACGCCGTCGGCTGTCCGCTCCGTCTGCTTCTCCCTCGCCTTACGCTGGACTCCCTCCGATCGTGAACGGAGCGCCACGCGATAGGCCACTCCGTAGAGCCAGTGCCCGATGGCATCGCGTTCGCCGAGAGTTCGCGCTTTCCGGATCAGGACGAGAAACGTGGCCTGAAAAGCATCTTCGACCGCGTGAGAGTCGTCGAGAATGCGCCGGCAGACGCCCAGGACCATCGGTCCGTGTCGCGCGACCAGGGCTTCGAAGGCCGCCTCATCGTGATGACTGACGTAGCGATGCAGCAATTGCCACTCAGAGAGCCCGCCGCCGCTCCCGCCTTGAAAGAGACGATGAATCTGGTGCAGAACTGCACCGTAATGTCCGCTCGCCATGAACGTGTGCTCCCCACCCCGCTGGGTTCTTTTCATAATGTGGGGACGCGATGCGGCGGATACAACTTTTTCAGGGAAAAAATTCGGAGTCGGTGGGTCGGCTGTGGATTCTACGTCATGTAGGGTGGGTCGGAACGCCGCGCAGCGGCGCGAGGCCCACCGGCGAGCGCGAGCGCTACCCGCCGGTGGCCCTCCCGGCCTTGTCGGTCGGGTCACATTCGTATCGCGTGGTAACCGGCCAACGGCCGGTTCGGCGTGGGTCTCCCGACCCCGCCGCACGTCCGTTCGCAGCCTCGGCGCAGCGGGCAGCGGGCTCGACCCGCCAGCTCGACGCCGCCTCCTGTCGGCGACGCTGCGGCGGGGTCGGGAGACCCACGCCGAACGACCGGAGGTCGTTGAAACGATTCGACAGGCGGGATCGCGACGCCTTGCCGGCCAACAAACCACCGCGCATCAGAGGTCGGTGTGTGGACGCTGTGTCGTGTTGGGTGGGTCGGAACGCCGCGCAGCGGCGCGAGGTCCACCGGCCAGGGCGACCGTTGAACCCCGGTGGGCCTCCCCGCCCTGTCGGTCGGTCCGACCCACCCTACAACGGACTCTCAATACTCGCGATCACGCACGATGCCCGGCTGAGGCACCGGGTAGCGCATGGTCTTCGGGTCCGCTTGCAACGGGGCCGGGCTGTCCATGGCCAGCTTGTCGACGTCGGGTGCGAACTCGTGCGGGCAGTTCAGCATCTCGTCGAAGGTGATCGTCTGGCCGGTGTGGGCGGCCATGCGTCCCATGGAGGTCACAAGGCTCGCCTCGGCGCCTCGCTTCACCTCGTTGTAGAGCTTGTCCTTGCGGATCGCGTCGATCAGGTGGTTCCACTCCAGTTGGTACGGATCGGCCTCGGGTTGCGGGTAGGCCCACACGAGCTCGCTCTTGGTGAACTTCTGCCCCTTGTAGATGCGGCACTTGGCAGGCGTGTGGGAGTTGCTCGAGATCACGGCCGAGCCCTTTGTGCCGTGGGCGTAGCTGGCGAATTCCTGGTGGCAGCCCGGGATGTTCCGCCCTTCGAGGAAGAGCTTCGCGCCGTCGCCGAAGGTGTACTCGATCGAGTACGTGTCGAAGTTCTGATCGACGTAGTTCTCGCGGTAGGTGCGTGCGCCGGTGCCGTTCGCCTCGACGGGCCATGCGTCCTTCATCCAGCACGACTCGTCGATGTTATGGATGAGGAAGTCGCTGTAGCAGCCGCCGCTTGCCCAGAGGAAGCCGTGGAACCGCTTGATCTGATAGAGCAGCTCGCTGATTCCGTCGGGCTTGGCCTCGGTGAGCGCCGAGCCGACCGGGCCGGTTTGGCGGTAGGCGCGGAGCATGACGATGTCGCCGATCTGGCCGTCCTGGATCCGCTTGAAGAGTTCGGTGCGGGCGTCGCAGTGGCGGCACATCAGGCCGACGCCGACCTTGATGTTTTTCTTCTTGGCTTCCTCGCCAAGGATGAGCATCTTGCGGGTCGAGGGGCCATCAACGGTGACGGGCTTCTCCATGAAGACATTAATGCCGCGCTTGATGGCTTCGCCGAAGTGGACCCAGCGGAACGCCGGGGGGGTGGCGAAGATCGCGACGTCGCCCGGCTTGAGGCATTCGAGGGCCTTCTGGTAGCCGTCGAAGCCGATGAACTTGCGTTCTTCGGGGACGTCGAGCTTGTTTTCGTGGGCTTTTTTGAGGTTCTCGTAGCTGTCGTCGAGCTTTTCCTTGAAGACGTCAGCCATTGCGACGAGCTTGATCGGGCCGTTGTTCTGGACGTTGAGACAGTTCGACGCGGCTCCCGTGCCTCGACCACCGCAGCCCACCAGGGCCACCTGGATCAGGTTGCTCTCCGCGGCGTGCACTGCCGGCACGGCGACGCCCGCCAACGCGGAGGCCGCGGCGACCTGGCCGGTCGTCTTGAGAAAGTCGCGCCGCGAGGCGGTGGGTTTTGGTTCGGTCATGATGCGTGCTCCTGGCTGAGGCAAATCTGTTTGGGGAAAAGGCCCGACCATGGGAGGGTTGTAATGAGGGCGGGGCCGATCACGTTCAGTATAAACGGACCGTCAGGCGATCGGAACCGAGCCCCGAAAAAATCCGTCTCACCAGGCTCAAATGACTGAAGATGGAACGCGCTCTCGGCGGCGGTAGAATGATCGGTGTACGGCGCCGCCGAGGCACGCCAGTCATCGAGGGGGAATTGCCATGCGTCCCGTGTGGCTGATCGAATCGGGTGTCTACGGCGCCGAGGGCGAGCGTCTGCGGGCCGAGATCCGCCGTCAGGGCCTGATCGCCGACTTTGTGCCCCACCAGGCGCTGAAGCGCGGGTCCGATGTCGCCGTCGAAGGGCGTCCGCTGGCTGAGGACGACTGCGTAATCGGCTACGGCACCTATCCCTTCGCCCGGCAGATTCAGTTACACCGCAACTGGCGGCCGGGAGCCTGGTGCAGCATAGAGAATCTGGATTGCACCACGTATTACGCTCACTTCGGTCGGTATTTGCTCAATCAAAACTATGTCATCATGCCCGGAGTCGAGGCGATCCGCCAGGCGGACTGGCTCTACTCGGTCTTCGGCGAAGACGATGAGGTCTTCGCCCGTCCGAGCGGTTGCCAGAAGCTGTTCGTGGGCCGTTGCGTGTCGCGGGAGTCGTTTGCGAGCGCATTGTCACCGGCACGTTATGATCCGGCAACGCTTGTGGTGATCGCTCGACGCAGGCCGATCAACCGGGAGTGGCGATTGGCGCTTGCGGGGGATCGCATGATTGGAGCCAGCCAGTACGCCGTCGACGGGACGCGCTCGCTCGCTTCAGGCGCCCCGGAGGAGGTTATCAGGTTCGCGGCCGACATGCTCGCAGCGGTGCGCTGGCGACCCGATCCCGTCTTCATGGTGGATGTGTGCGAGTCGGCCGGCCGGCTTTGGCTGGTGGAGCTGAATAGCTTCAGCTCCTCAGGGCTTTACCGGTGTGACCTGGCGACGGTGGTCGCCGAGACGAGCGAGCTGGCAGCGCAGGCGTGGGCGAGGCGCGACCATGGGGGGTTCGCGCCACCGGATTTGGCCGACCTCTTACACTAACCCGAATCGCGATCGAGATGTGAACACATAATCTAATTTCTCTAGTTTTGGGTTAGTATCAGAGCGCCGGCATCATGCTGGGGGCAACGCGGGCGTAAACCGCGCCAGGCTGGTCTTTGACGGTACTATCACAAGGTTAAGGTCAGCTTAGGCTTATGCTCATGAGCCGGCGTGGAGGCACTCTATCGAAGTAGCTGCACGGCAACGCTTACAATCCGGACGTGGCACCAGGCACCGCAAATCCATATCCTGCAAGGCCTTACACTAGTGACGTTGGGTATCGCAAGCCATTGTTCTGACAGGCTTTGCGCCGGTGCCGCCGAAGACCAGCTAGAGTGCAGACGTCCACTTGTGCGATGCGTGTGGATCAGTCGCTCTTTACGCGAGCTTGCCCATTCCTAAAGATGAGAGTGGGTGAGATGTTTCAGGGGAGGGAATCCTGATGCGCATTCTGTTGATGATCAAGCCGTGGCTCAGCCTCGCCTTCCTGGGGGCGGTCGGAGTCTGCGTGAGCCGCGGAGCGGAGTCGGACAAAAACGCGGCCAGAGTCCCGCCGGCACAATCTTCTCTGGCGACCCTCACACCTGGCGTAAAAGTGCCAGGTCCGCAGGAATTGCCCGCGGGCTGGACGCACCTTGTGATCAAGTCGGTCCCCCGGCTCGTTTCGGGCGACCTGGCGAGCCTGCCGGACGTGGCCCGGCCGACGGCGACGATGTTCCGCACCGTGTTGCTTGCCGACGTGCGCCGATCGGGAGGGGACGGGACGCCCTTCGTACTCCGGCGGATCGGCGAAGGACTGTGCACGCCGATCAAAGGGGTCGACACGGTCATTTCCAGCGAAGCGGTCGACCGGCTCAACGCTCCGCTGGGTTTGCTCGACCGCATCGTCTTGCAGAAAGCCGAGGCGGAACTCGCAAAGGGCCGGATCAAGGCGCGGACGCCAACATTCGTGCTCTACAGCGCACCCACGCTCCAGAAGCGCGCAGGCACCCACGAGCCGGTTGCCCTGAGGTATGCCGTATGCGTCGATTCGCGAACCGGATCGCTACATACGCTACTCTGGTCCCAGGCGCTGGAGGCTCGCAAGCGAGTGGCGCCGGACCGCGTGGTCCTCCTGCCGCCGGGCCTCGTCTGCGAGACCCAGGTGGACGTGTTGGCGGAGCGCGTCCTGGACGCCGTCCCGGTGAACTGGAC
>DAIDJG010000004.1 GCA_027451445.1 Singulisphaera sp. | reverse complement strand
AAAGTAGGCCGTAAATCGCCTGTGGCTATGAACAGTCGGCCGAGTCAGCTACGATCAACCAACGTGTCTGAAACCCGTGAGAATGGTGGCTGGTTTTGAAGCGCCCACGAGTGGCTGGTTTTGAAGCGCCCGGTGACACCTGACGAAGCTGGGGCGTCTGGCCTGACCGTGCCTCCTTCGTTCTCCGAAGCGGGGTGCGGGCACAGATTCGAGGTATACGATGACCGTAATCAGATCATCCAGATTACCTCCTCTTCAACTGAAGAGCATGAGCGATGAGGCGTCTGCCTGAACTTGCCGGGGACTTGTTGTGATGACGAGCGAGTTCGACTGGTCCGAGGCGGAAGAGGCCCTCTACCGGATGTCGAGAGATCAGTTCGCCGGGTTCCTCCGACGAGCCGACCGGGGCGACCTGTACGGGCTTGGGTTCTTCTGCGACCCCATCGAGGGAGTGATGCCGGTCGCTAACACCCGCTCCTTCCACGACGCCAGTTTCCGGCGATATGTCGAGCGGGGTGGGACGACCGACGAGGAGACCTTCAGGTGGGACATCGGCAACTGGGAGTTCCCGGCGGGGCTGGCAGCCTCGACGGAGGAGCAGATGGAGTTCGACGCCCGATGGGAGAGAAGCTGGAGGTGGCACAAGGAGCCGGACGACGATCGAACGTCGAGTCTGCTGGAGGATCGATGTGTCAAGGTGCTAATACGGCTCAAAGACGAGGGAGTCTTCGCTGAAGCCCGGAACATCCAAGGGTTCATTGTGCTGTGTCCGGATGACCGGGGCGAGGACGTGCTGAAGAAGAAGAGCATGCTCGACGACCTACTGGGAAGGCCATCCTGAAGGCGGCATGCCGCACTCGGAGGGCCTGTCGGCTGACCCGCCTCGGGGGGAGGCGGGGCGATGCCGTGACCGTCTGGCGAGATTATCGCAGATCGTATCGCCAAAGAGGAAGTTATGCCAGACAAGTCCGACGATCAGATCCGCTGCCTCCTCGACGAGGGCGACGAGCTTCTCGATGAGGACCGCATCGACGAGGCGATGTCTCACTACCGGGCCGCCTGGGAACTTCTGCCCAATCCTCGAATCGACCAGCCACTCGCCCTGGACGTGCTTGCGGCGATGGGGGACGCCCACTTCTCCCATGGGGACTTCGCCGCTGGCCGGGATGCCTTCATGACAGCCATGAAATGCTCCCACGGCGATCCGCTGGGGAACCCGTTCTTGCGGCTACGCCTGGGCCAGTGCATGTACGAGATGGGCGAGATGAAGGAGGCAGAAAACTGGCTGGCAGGGGCCTATCTGCTGGAAGGCTTAGCCTTGTTCGCCCACGATGACCCGAAGTACCTGGAGTTCATCAAGTCGCAGTTGGAGCCGCCTCCCGGTGGTTGGCCCGAGGGGTGGTAGCGGTGGGTCGCCCCGGCGAAAATGCCTCGGATGGAGATGGCGATCCAACTTCGGTTCAGGCATCAAAGGAACGGCCGACCAACAGAATTCAGGCGACCTCGCCAGCCCTCAGCCTCGGACGACTCGGGAGCTTGACACGATGTTCGGATCGACTCCGGCCTATCGAAGCGAATCATCCCTCGCCCGGCGATTACCGCTGATCGTCGGAGCCTACCTGCTGATGCTCTTCGCCGTCGTGGCCGGGCTGATAATCTTCCCGTTCTCCGGCATCTTGATGGGGATGCTCTTCTTCCTGGTCGGTTCTTTCTTCCTGGTGTCGCTCATGATCCTGTCGGCGACGTCTCTCGTCTTCTCCGTAGCCGTCTTGGGAGCCATTCGCCGGAGACTCCTCGGGGTGGCTCCCTGGTATGCCACGGGCGTGGCCAGCAAGTCGGAGGACCGGCGATCGAAGGATGGATCGGCGGAAGGGAGGAGCGACCTCTGGGACAGGTGGATCGACGGGTCGTGAGCCTGGATGACGAGTGAGCGGCGATGTTGTTCCCACCGTCAACCTCATCTCGATGCCGGTCGTCTTCGCAGGCACCTTGATCCTGGACGATGGAAGGACCTGCAACCCGCTCCTACCGCCGAGGTAGAATGGCGGTCTGTTTGGCCCCCGAACAAATGCCGACTTCGCATGCAGGGCGGGACTCGGCTGGGACGGATCACCACTATGCACGATGCCGCTGATTGACCAACAGGCGTCTCGGGCACACCTCCCTTGGACCTTGGCGAGCAAAGCTCATGCGGGTCCTGATCATCGGCGGCACGACCTTCATCGGGCCGCCCCTGGTGCGTCGGCTGATCGATCTTGGCCACGAAGTCGCCGTGTTTCATCGAGGACAGACGAAGGCCGTCCTGCCGGTCAATGTCGAGCACTTCCACGGAGACCGGCATGACCTCGGGAAGCACGCCGAGGCATTCCGCCGCTTCGGCCCCGATATCGTCGTGGACATGATCGCCTTCACCGAGGCCGACGCCCTCGGGCTTGTCCGGACGTTTCGGGGCCTGGCCCGCAGGATGGTCGTCATCTCCAGCGCCGACGTGTACCGAGCCTATGGCCACTTCCTCGGCATCGAGCCGGGGCCGATCGAGCCGACGCCGCTGACCGAAGAGTCGCCGCTACGACAGGTCCTCTTCCCTTACCGGAGCCAGGCCGAAGTGCCGGACGACTTCCTCTACTCCTACGACAAGATCCCGGTCGAGCGAGTCGCCATGGGCGATCCCGATCTCCCCGGCACAGTCCTGCGGCTGCCGATGGTCCACGGCCCTGGCGACACGTACAACCGCCTCTCGACCTATTTGAAGCGGATGGACAACCGGCGGCCGGCGATCGTCCTCGATGAGACGATGGCCCGCTGGAAGTGCCCCCGTGGTTATGTCGAGGACGTGGCGGCGGCCATCGCCCTGGTCGTCGTCGATGAGCGGGCAGCAGGTCGCATGTACAACGTTTCCGAGTCAACCGCCTTCTCCGAGGCCGAGTGGGTGCGGAAGATCGGCGAGGTCGTCGGCTGGCGGGGCGAAGTCGTGACGGTGCCTGCCGGTCGCATCCCGCTGCCCTACCGCCTGGAACAGTCGTTCGATACCGACTCGGGCCGCATCCGACGGGAGTTGGATTTCAATGAGATGTCGAGCACGCAGGAGGCGTTGGAGCGGACGATCGCCTGGGAGCGGGCCAATCCATCGGGGGCTTCCCAGGACATCGGGCTCCTGAATTATGAGGCCGAGGATGCCCTCCTGGCCGAGATCGGTCAAGGGTGGAAGTGATCGTCTAGAAGTGACCCACCCTGATCATCTAAAAGTGACCCACCTGGGTCCGGAAGTTGGTCACCCTGGGCAAGGGAGGCAAGGGTCGGCTACTCGCTCCTTCGACCCTTCTTCGTCTTCATCGACTCGCGGAACCGATAGCTTTCGCCATTCATCTCGAAGATGTGGCAGTGGTGGCACAGCCGGTCCAGCAAGGCCGCGGTCATCCGCTCCCCCTGGAACACCTGGCCCCACTCGCTGAACGGCAAGTTGCTCGTCACCAGGATGCTCCCCCGCTCGTATCGGTCGGCGAACACCCGGAACAGCAGCTCCACTCCGCCACGGCTCATCGTCACGTAGCCCAGCTCGTCGCAGATCAGCAGGTGCGCCCGGTCGAGTTGCTTGAGGAACCGGTCGAGCGTGTACTGCTTCTGCTCCTGCTCCAGCCGGCTGACCAGACCCGCCGCCGTGAAGAACCGCACCCGCAGGCCCGCCCGGCAGGCTGCCAGGCCCCACCCGACGGCCAGATGGGTCTTCCCGGTCCCGTGGCTCCCCACCAGGCAACAGTTGGATTTCTGTTCGATCCATTCGCACCGGGCCAGCTCCAGCACCTTCGGCTTGGAGAGCCCCGGCATGGCGCTGAAATCGTAGGTGTCGAAGTCGCAGACATAGTGCCTCCATTGTCACGGTCGTTGATCTCGGATTGGTTCTGGCTTTACCGCTTACACTTGGCACGGCGCGCCGGATCCGAGGGCAAGCGAGGTGGGATGCCACTCCTTCGTCCGAACAGCTCTGCGTTGTACGCCTCCAGCCCTCGCAATCCCTCCTGCAGCCCGGGTGAGAGCATCTCCCTTGCCCTGATCCGCTTGCCGTGCTTGCTGTCGAAGCCGAGGCGCTCGAGATACGAGACGTGGATGGCGTTCTTCACCTCCGGCGCGGCTCGGCGGTAGATCTCGCCGATGAATCGAAAGTGCTCCCGGACGGACGCCGTGTCCTCCTCACTGATGGCGGCCTGGGCAGCACGCGCCAGCGTGCCCATCTCGAGATAGAGGAGCCCCCGGGCGCACTCGTCGATGTCAGCGGCCACGGCGGGGTATCGTTCCGTCAGCATGGCGAGGAACGCCTCGCGATCAACGTCCCCCATGGCGCCGCTCCTTCGGGGTTATGAGATGGGCGGGATACCCCATCATGCCGCGGTGGGACGAGGCCGCGAGCTCGCGGAGCCGTCTCAACTCCGGCTCGTCGGCCCAGAGGATCCACAGCCTTCCCGCGGGCGGCTTCCGCGAGTGGACCCACCCGCGTCGCGCCCAGTCGGCGAGCTTGCCGACCGACACCGAGATCACCTCGGCCAGGTCCGGCAGCCACCACTCGCCCGGGCTGAGCTGATCCGTCTCTGCCCCTTCATCCACCGGTCCGCGGCGCTTCAGCAGTTGGCGGATGAGCTCGGCGGAGAAGGGGCCGCGGCGCTTCGGCGGGCGGAAGCCCTCTCGGTTCACGCAGTCGGCGATCTGTGCCGCCGTGTGGCCCGCGACCCGTAGGGCCGCAATCCGGTCCATAAGCTTGTCGAGGTCGCGGAGCTGCGCGTAGGACTTGACCGGACGGACGGCCTCGTGCCGGCTCGTGAAGCCGCCACGCCAATGGATGATAACGTCTACATGTTCGCTCTCGCTCTTGACATGGACGACCACCTTCTCCAGCAGATGCCGGAGGATCTCCTTGCGATCGCGGTTGGTCGTACCCGGCGAGTGCCAGAGCGCGGGCAGGTCGGAGGAAAGGGCCACGATCCGGGCCCGCTCCTCCCGCGAGAGCTGCGGTGGCTGCTCGCGGAGGAAACGGTCGTAGTCGTCGCGGACCTGCCGCTCGCCCTGCAACGTCTCCTCCCACCGCCGCTCCAAGGACCGGGCCACGAGGCGGTTCTCCGGGTCGACGGACTGGTAGCGCCGCTCAGCCTCCTCGGCCTCGTACCGCGCGCGCTCCAGCCGCTGGCTCCAGTGCCGATCCAGGCGCGAGCGGTCGCGCTGGATGTCTTCCATGGCCCGGCAACTCAACTCCAACGCGGCCGGCTCCAGAGCGTGGAGGGCCTGCTGCACGACCAGGTCATCGACCACCGCGGCCTTGAGGCCGAAGCACACCTGCTCGGTCGCGTCATGATGGTGCCGGACGCAACTGTAAAAGGGCTTGCCCTGGGCCCGATAGATCGCGCTCAAGCGACGGCCGCAGTTGCCGCAGACGACGATCCCGCCCAGCAGCGCGGCGCCGTCACGGGGGCTGCCCTTGGTGTCCGGGCCCGATCGGTGCTCGTGCAGCGACTTCTGATTCGCCAGATAGCGGTCCCAGGTGATGTACGCCGGCAGGCAGTCGAGCTTCAGGACCTTCCACTGGTCCATCGGCACCCAGTTGCCGACGGCGGTGCGCTCACCCGCCGCGGTCCGGATGCGCCGGAGCGGCCGGCGGCCGTAGGCGTAGGCCCCGGCGTAGATAGGGTGCCGGAGGATCTGGAAGATCGTCCGCTGGACCGGACGCCGCCATTGCAGCGTACCGCGATCGGGGCCGTGGTGCGGTCGGAGCCCGATCCGGATGTTGTTCTGGATCAAGTAGTAGAATACCCCCCGGGCAGTACCGAGCTCGTCGTACTTGTCGAAGATCAGGCGGACGACGTCGCGCACCTGCTCGTCGGGGTCCATTTCGAGCCGCTCCGAGGAGAGCTTGATGTAGCCGATCGGGGCGCGGAAGAAGAGCTCGCCGCGTTGGGCCTTGTGCAACCGGCCGCGCTCCAATCGATTTCTCATAGTTACGAGCTCGAATTCGCTGATGGTACCTTTCAGGCCCAACAGGAGCCTGTCGTTGCTATCCCGCGGGTCGTAGGCACCGTCCTCGTCCGCGAGCAGCGTACCGAAGATGGCACACATCTCCAGAAGATTATGCCAATCCTTGTTGTTTCGGGCGATGCGGCTCATCTCGATGCCGAGGACCAGGCCGACATGCTCCATGGTAACCTCGGCCAGGAGCCGCTGGAATCCGCCCCGCTGGTCGGCCGTTCGGCCGCTTTTCCCCTGATCGTCGTCGATGATCAGGATGTGATCCCGAGACCAGCCCCAGGCGGCGGCGAGGTCGGCGAGAGCATATTGCCGCTCTCGCGATTCCCGATGGTTGAGGACCTGCTGGGGATCGGATTGGCGCACGTAGACGATGGCCAGGCGATCGAGGTGCTGATCATGGATCTTGGTCGAACGCAGGACGCGGGGCAGGATGATCGATTCAGGGTGAACCGGCCTGATGGGGGTGAACGGGTCAGCGGGCGCGGTCGCATCAAGTGCGATCATGATCGACCTCCTTTCCGGCGGGAGGTCTTGGGAGCTGCTGAGCGATGATGCGGCTGAGCGTCAGGAGCGCCCGATGGCGATTGGCCTCGGGAAACTCCGGCCAGAGGCGGGTCAATGGGATGCGCTGGCTTGGTTGCGCTGGGCGCGGGGGGGGACTGACCCTGATCGTCGATGAGGCATGAGGAACCTCCCTGCTGGAGTTGGTCCCGGCGTGCGGCGATCCAATCCGCCAGTTCCAGCAGCGCCGGTACGCCGATTATGGGCGTGGGCGACGAGGGTCCACAAGGAAGAACATCCGGTGCAGTCTGTGTGTCTCTTCTCGA
>DAIDJG010000003.1 GCA_027451445.1 Singulisphaera sp. | reverse complement strand
GGGATGCCCGTGGTGGGACGGAAGGGCGTCACCCGGACAGGGTAGACGCGGGTTCGCACGCGGTTGGGAAGCCGGTTTTCGGGATCAACCCTGAAGATAGCGTGCCCAGCACTCGACATCAAGCAGGGTCAATCGACCAGCCAGGGCCGTTTCATTCTCGCACCAGAAGCCGTTCGTCCGAAGCAGTCCACAGGCTTTGGAGTGCGGGGGCTTGCTCCCGCTTTCGTAGCGCCGTCGCGCTCCGAAAAGGACTCTGCCGCATCCGAACGGCCTACCCGGACCTCCACTTTCCAGCAGCAATCCTAGCGCGAAAGCGGGAGCAAGCCCCCGCACTCCAAAGCCTGTGGCCTCCGTCTACGATTCGATACCCAGAATGAAACCTCCCTGATCGACCAGCCGCGCCGCGTCGACGAACGATCGAACCAGGCTCGCATCCGTCACGCCGTTGACCTGGATCGCCGAACCCACGTGCACTTCGCTCAAACCGGAGTTGTGCAGGGCCGGGATATCGGCTGCCCGGATGCTTCCTCCCGGTAAGATGCGCATGCGATCCCCGGTTCGCCTCGTGAACGCTTGGATTTGGCTCAAGCCGGCGCGTGCGGTCGCAGCCTGTCCCGAGGTCAGAATCCGGTCGATACCGAGAGCCTGCAACGTCTGGATGGCCTGAAAGGGATCGTTCGTTTCGTCGAACGCCTTGTGAAACGTGACACTGAGCGGCCGGGCGAGCTCGATGAGTTCGCGAGTCCGTGGCGCGTCGACGCGGCCGTCCTCGGTGAGGATTCCGATCACGACCCCCGCGGCGCCAAGCTGCTTGGCCGTTCGGACGTCGTGACACATGGCTGCGAATTCGTCGTCCGTGTAGACGAAATCGCCACCGCGAGGTCTGACCAGCACGTGGACCGGAATCGTCAGCCGGCGGCAGACCACCGCAATGATGCCTGCGCTCGGGGTCACGCCGCCGACGCGCAGGTCCTCGCAGAGTTCAACTCGGTCCGCTCCTCCCGAAGTGGCGGCGAGGGCGGAGCTGATTCCTTGAACGCAGACTTCGACTTTCATCGTGTCAACGATTCACGGTTCCGGAAGGGCGAGGCCTCCCGGAACCAATTCCCAAGGGATCACGGTTTGTGGTGCTTCGCGAACGCACCACTGCGGGCGCTGTGGATGGCCGCCGAGTTGATGACGACGGCTGGGTGCGCGGTTCTCGCGATGGGGATGCCGTTGGGTGAAACGAACGGCAACTGGCTCACATAGAACGGAGGCGTCTTCATACGTACGCGAACGTCGCCGAAGTTGCCCAGTCCCGTGATCGAGCTGAAGCTCGTGACTCCCGAGCCGCCGCCGCGCGGGCGTCGAATCGTGCCCGTCAGGACGCTGCGATGCGGCACTTCGCCAAGGATCTGCAGGTCGTCCCCTTGCCCGTTGCCGAAGCGGGTCAGGTTCATGAAGCCGCCTCCGGTCAGCTTCAGGGTGACCTGGTTCCCGGCCGCGTCAGCGTACGTCAGTGCTGACGACGTGGCGAAGTACTCCTGGTAATCCGTTGCCGACTGGCCGTTGCCGGCAAGCGGATTGTTCGCGATGTCGGTGACGCCCCCGGGCGTGGAACCGTTGATATCGAGGTGGTAGAACGTGTTCGGGACGATCGGGCCCGTCAGAAGGAGGACCGAGTTCGCCGCCGCGTTGTAACCGATGGCGGTGAGTGCGACCGGTGAGTCGTCGTGGGTCCCCGCGACCGAGTCGCGACCGGCGTTTACAAGGTGGTAGTTGTTGATATCGGACACCACCGCAGGGTTCATCGGCTTATTGAAAGTGACCACCACCGCGCCGCCGGGGCCGCCCATTCCGAACCACGCGATGTTGGTGACCGTCGGCGGGGTGAAGTTGGGGTCGAGGTCCTGGATCGTGAGCTGGGAGGTCGACTGAGATCCGAGCAGGGCGCCGCCGGAGGGGTTAAAAAGCGTGAGTGCGACCAACTCGTTGTGATTGTCGTACGGGTCGGCCAGAACCGGTACCTGGAACGTTGCAGAGCTCACGCCGTCGGGGAAATCGAGGACGCCCGAGGTCGGCTGGAAGTCGAGGCCCGACGTCGCGTTGATCGGCGTCGCGGAGTACTGCACCTGGACATCGCCCTGAACACCGCCGAGTCGCGTGACCGTAATCACGGCATTCCCCGCGGTTTCCGCGACGGTATACGTTGGAGCCGCGAACTGCAACGTGCCGGGAAGGCCGACGACCGTCGTGTTGACGGTCTCGGAATTATTTGTGGAGTCCGGATCGAACTCGTTCGCGACGACTGTCGCCGTGTCGGCAAGGTTGCCGCGCTGAGTTGCAGCGACGATGATCGTGAACTGGGCGCTCGCCCCGGCGGCCAACGTCGGGAAGGTGGCGATCACGATGCTGCCTTGCTGGGTGAACGTCCCGCCTGTCGACGGCGTCGCTGAGATGAGGTTCGCCCCGACTGGCAGCGAATCACTAATCACGATCCCAGTCGCGGCCGATGGGCCGTTGTTGGTGACGTTGGCCACGTAGGTCAGATCGGCGCCGGTCGAGATCGTATTCGCCGAGGTGGTCAGCCCGATCGAAAGATCCGCCTTGGGCGTCACCCCCACCGTGGCGGACGCGCTGTTGTTTCCTTGATTGGGATCGAACTCGGGTGTGTTACCCACCGATGCTGAGTCAACGACGTTTCCGGCCAGGCTGGGGGTTGCAACAATCGTCACGGTGACCGAACCACCGGAGGGGATCAATCCCAGGCTACCTGAGACGATCGAGCTGCTTTGCGAGCCTGTTGCCGTTCCTTGGGTCGAAGTTGCCGACTGGAACGTCTCGTTCGGGTCCAGCGAGTCTGTGAATGTAACGTTGCTGGCGGGGGAAGGTCCGTTGTTGGTCACGACGACCTTGTAGGTGATCGGCAGACCAACCAGGATGGGATTTGGGCTGGCCTGGATCGCAACCGAGACATCAGCAGCGGGCAGCACATTGGTGGTGACCGTCGCCGATGGGATCTGGCT
>DAIDJG010000002.1 GCA_027451445.1 Singulisphaera sp. | reverse complement strand
GCGTAAGCGTATCCCGTGGTGAATGTGCTGGGCACACTGCCGAGCGTGCCGGATCGTCGCCCGGACCGTCTCGGGACGCCGGCGCCGCGTTTTTCCTCAGGACGAAGGGCGCGCGCCGCGTTCACCTTCGAGCCGGCGATGTGGCAGTGGACGTCCACCCCACCGGGCATCACGGCGTACCCTCGTGCATCGATCGTCCGGTCCGCCCTGGCGCCTGGATCATTTGGTGGCGCGATCACTCTGCCGTTGGCGATCCAGAGATCTTGCTCTGTGCCGTGGATGTCATGAGTAGGGTCATAGACGCGTCCACCAGCGATCTTGAGCGTGCTCATGGCGTGGTGTCCGAGTCGAGCCGTTCGATTAGCATCTGGAGCCACTCGCGATCGGTCGGGAATCGCGCGTTGAGTGCAGGCCGGAGGGGCAATGTGACGCCATCCGAGCGGATCACGGAACCACCGGCATCAATGCCCATCGTCGCCGACACGAGAGCGACCGCGGCCTGGATATCAGGGTTTGGGCCGATCGCGATGCGGGGAATTCGCCCCAGTTGGGCGCGCGCTTCCGATGACCACGACGCAGGGATGTCGTCGGTGAGAACGACGGCGATGTCCGCCTCCTGGCGCTCGAGGACAGCCTCGGCCGAGGTTTCGCCTGGCCAGAAGCGGGGAGCCCGCTGGCTGAAGTCGACACGCGAAGGGATGCCGGTTTGCCAAGTCGTCACGGCCTCGGCGCCCGCAGGGTTTCCCCGTGCGCCGAGAGTGATCGCGACGAATCGGGTGTGCGATGTCCGGGCATCAATCTCCTCAGGAGCCAAATAACTCCCCCCCTTGGGAAGGGGGGGTAGGGGGGGTGGGCAGGAGCCTCCGATGTCTCCTGCCGGGTCTCGATTCGCCATGGTCTTCGGCGCGTTCAGGTCTCGTACGAGCGTGAGCACGGCCTCCTCCTCGGCGGGGCCACGATGCGCGGCGCTGAAAAACCAGGCTCCATAATGCGCCGCCTTGAGTCGCGTGGCGAGCCGGTCAAGATCCGCAAGAGCAACTCCCGTCGAACGCTCCACCCGATCCGGATCGAGCGCCACACTCTTCACAATCGCCCGTAGCGCCCAAAGCGCTTCGAAGCGCGTGGCATTGGGAATTCGCACAAACACGTCGCCTCGGTCTGCGGTCGCGGTCCGCTCCTCGTCGACGACGATGACCGTCCGCTGCGCGCGTCCCCTGGGGACGAATCGCCCCACGGGATCGACGGAATAGCGTTCCAAATGCCGCGGATGCGTCTTCACGGGATCGACGCCCCAGAAGACGACGACATCGGCACGCTGCTTGACCTCGCCGAGCGTCGCAGAAACACGCCCGACGCGCTGAAAGGCACGCAGCCGGTCTGTAGCATTTCCAGCGAGGTCGGCATCCACGATCGCGCCGATTCGATCGGCGAGTGTCAGCGCCGCCGCAGTGGCTTCGGATACGGATTGGCTAAGGCCGAAGACCAGAGGGGAACGCGCGGATCTTAGAAGCTGGCCCGCATGCGCGATAGCCTCTTCGCGCGGGGACGGTTTCCCACCGATCCAGCACTCAGCGTGGTTCGGACGAGCGCGATCGGCGAGAAACCAGTGTCGGCCGGTCTCGCACGCGTTCTCGGCGTTCACAATTTGGTCCGCCGTCGCGGAGACGATGATGTCGTCGCAGAGACATCCGCAGGCTGTGCAGGTGGCATCCTTGACGATTCGGAGAGAACTCGCGTCGAAGCCGCTCGACATTCCGTGCTACCTTCGGCCACCGAATCGGAGGACGCTCGACCAGTGAGTCGAGCGCAATGCGTCAGTCTTATGGCTGACGGGCGATCATTGTCCCAGAGCGCTCGGGGCGAGTCAAATAGACGGAACGACCCTTGAGCCGAGCCGCGAGTTACATGATACTGAACGCGCGAAACTCATCCGTGCAACCTTTTCGCGGCGGGCGTGACTGTGCCTGAAGATCTGAAGGGCCTGCGTGCGGCAGTACTCGGCTCGACGTCCGGCATTGGCCGCGCGACGGCGCTTGCGCTGGCCCGAGCAGGGGCCGACGTTTTGATTCATGGGCGGAGCTCGCGCGCTGAGGCCGAAAATACCGCACAGGCTATCCGTGAACTGGGCTCCCGCTCACATGTTCTTATGGCTGATCTCGCCGACCGCCCGGCCAGCGACCAGCTCGTCGTTGACGCGTGGCAAGTGTGGGGTGGCCTCGACGCCTGGTTGCACATCGCCGGCGCCGACACGCTCACCGGCGAAAGCGCAAAGCTCGCGTTCGATGCCAAGCTCGATCACCTGTGGGCGGTCGATGTGCTGGCGACGATACGACTGACGCGCGAAGTCGGCCGGCGCATGAAAGAGCAGGGTGGGGGCTCGATCGTGACGATGGGTTGGGATCAGGCGGAAACAGGAATGGAAGGCGATTCCGGCGAGTTGTTCGCCGCGACCAAGGGCGCCGTCATGGCCTTCACCCGGAGCCTTGCCTTGAGCCTTGCTCCCACCGTTCGCGTGAACGCACTCGCACCGGGTTGGATCAAGACCGCCTGGGGCGAAACCGCATCTCCATCGTGGCAAGACCGTGTACTACGCGAGACGCCTCTCAAACGCTGGGGTACGCCGGAAGACGTCGCGGAGGTGGCTCGCGTACTGGTAAGCCCGTCGACGAGGTTTGTCACGGGCCAGATCGTCCGCATCAATGGTGGTGCGATCCGGTAGCGTTGGTCGCGCCCCATCGTTGCCTCGTCGAATCCTGTGCGGAGGGCATTGGGGAGGCGAGAGGCGAGGTCATCAGCGCAGGTCGCTATTGAGGCTCCGTCTCGGTTGGTGGGGAAGATCACCATGAGCAGGCGATTTCGTTTCGGGACACTTCTTGCCGCCGTATTTTGGCATCTTGCTCCAATGGCCGGTGCGGATTCGGTGCCTATGAAGGGGTGGAAGAACCCGCAGGCGATGGCCGAGTCGTTGGAAGACGTCTGGGGTGAGGCCGTTCTCAAGCTCCCCGACGGGCCGAGCTTTGAAGCGTTCCGTGACCTGCTGCCACCGTTGCGTTACACGAACACCCGGTTTCGCGACTATCCCATCGTCTTGAGCGCCCCGGCAGGGCCATCGAAGGCACGCTGGGTCAGCAACGGAAGTGCGGTGAATCCGCGGGCCGACAAACCTCCCATGTGGAAGGAGGCGGGTTGGCCGGTCAGCTTCCACATCGGCGGAACATCACGCCCGTTCGGCGGCAATCCGTCACGTCTCGACGGTCCCCTCTATCACGAGGGCCATCTACCGATCGTTCAGGTCGAAGACAATGAAAGGGCAGTGGCCTACCTTGAAGAGGCCTTCGCTTCCGTGACAAGCCCCTTCTCCGATGCGGGCACCGTATTCGTGCGGTTCACGGTTCGTGGGGACGGTGGCAGCCTGGAAGCGCATTTCGACGATAGCGCTCCCGCGTCCGGCGGAGATGGTTCCATCCGTGACGCCGAAGGGCGTGCCTTGCTCCTTTATGGACCTGGCTGGTCGTGGGACAACGGCGCTCGAATGCTTCGCGCGACGCCCGCTGCGGGACACACCGTGGAGCTGGCGGTCTGTACGCGACCGCTTGCGCCCCCATTGCCGGCGCTCACCGCGGCCTTGTACGAGACGGAACGGAACGCGTCCCTCGATCGCTGGCAGACGCTCCTCGCGCGGGGAACTCGGTTCGGCATCCCCGAGCGTGTCGTGCAAAATGCCTGGCGCTCGCTCATCATCGGCAATTTCGTCGTCGCCATCGGCGATCGGATGCACTATAGCGCGGGCAATGCGTATGACCACTTGTACGAGGCCGAGTGCGGCGATGCCACGCGGGCGCTTATGCTTTTCGGGTTCGCGGAGGAATCGCGCCGGATGGTCAAGCCGTTGCTGGAGTTCAACCGGCAGGCCACGCGCTATCATGTCGCCGGACATAAGCTCCAACTCCTCGCCTACTACTACTGGTTAAGCCGCGACACGCGCTCGCTGCGCGAGTGGGAGCCGATTTGGGGTCCGGTGATCGACTTCATCGTGTCGAGCCGCCAGAAGGACAACGGCCTGTTGCCGCCCGATCGATACGCGGGGGATATCGACCAGAATGTTTTTTCACTGAACTCCAACGCCAACTGCTGGCGAGGGCTCCGGGATATGGCCGCTGTGCTTGCGGACCTCGGCCAGCAGGAACGCGCAAAGGAATTGGCCGCGGAGGCCGCGACGTTCCGCGCGGCGATCCTCGACGCGGTTACGAAGAGCGAGCGGCTCGATTCCAAACCTCCGTTTATTCCCATCGCCCTCTTTGGCGTTGAGGCGCCCCACGAGATACTCACCGCAACGCGGACGGGAAGCTACTACGACCTGATGATTCCCTACGTCCTCGGATCCAGCGTTTTCGGTCCCGGCTCACCGCGAGAGGGCTGGATCATCGACTACTTGCGATCGCACGGAGGGCTCGCGATGGGCATGATCCGAAGCACGCCCCACCAGGGTCAGTTCAATAACATGCCCGGGGTCAATCCGCTCTACGGACTGCGCTATCAGCTCACGCTCCTGAGACGTGACGATGTGGGCCATGCACTCGTCGGTTTCTACGGGCATCTCGCCCAGGGGCTCACCCGCGATACGTTCATTGGGGGTGAGGGATCACAGCTACTCAACGGCGATAGCCGGGGACGAACCTTCTACCTGCCACCCAACAGCGCCAGTAATGCCACGGTTCTCACAACGTTGCGTTACCTCCTGATCCAGGAGTGGGACCTCGACGACGATGGCCGGCCGGAAACGTTGCGCCTGCTCTTTGGCGCACCAGGCCGCTGGCTTCGCGAGGGCGCGACACTGGAGGTGGCCGGCGCACCGACGGCCTTCGGGCCAGTTTCGTTTCTTGCCGAATCGAGGCTGAACGCGGGCAGCGCCATCTTGACCATCGACGCGCCGCCACGTCGCCCAGACACCTGGCTCGTGCGGCTCCCGCTACCGCCGGGATGGAAGACAACCAGGGCGGATATCGACGGAAACCAACTCGCCGTCGACGACGGGGGCCAGATCAAACTTACGGGGCGAACGGGCCGATTCGTGGTGCGGATCCAGGTCGCCCGATCGGAGCCGAACGGCTGAACGTCGCATTCCCGAGCTTGCGCACGACGATGGTCGGAATGATGGTTCGATTCCTCGCAAGTTACGCTGGGTTCAAGGATAGGCGATTCTGGTGGCTGCTGCTTGTCGGGACGGTGCTGGCAATTTATGGTGTGGATCTTGAGTTCCCGCTCCGCCATCCGGTGAAACTGTTGCCGTGGTGAGGTCGAGCGGAAGGTTGAATACAGCAATGAGAATCGCCGCTGTTGAGACAATCCCCGTCCGGGTCCCGATCAAACCAAGTCTCGCGATTCGCTCGGGTCGTGGAGGCGTCCACGACACATCCCCGTTCCTGCTGGTCAAGGTGCACACCGATGAAGGTTTGGTCGGGCTCGGTGAGGCGTCTTGTACCCCGCGCTGGTCGGGCGAGGATCAGGTCTCGGCCGCACATTTTATCAACGGCTATTTTGCGCCGGCGCTCGTGGGACGCGATCCGACCCCGGTCGGCGACGCCGTGCAGGCGGCGTTTGCCCTCGTCGCGGGGAACGAGTTCACCAAGGCGGCCGTTGAGATGGCCCTTTGGGACCTGGCGGGTAAGGCGGCTGGGAAACCTGTCTACGAGTTGCTGGGCGGTAAGGTCCGTGAGTCGGTCATGACGAAATGGTCGATCTCGGGCTCGACGCCGGCAGAGGCTGCGGAGATCGCGCGGGGGGCGAAGGCACGGGGGTACCGTGCGATGAAGGTGAAGGTTGGGCTCGGCGTGGATGACGACGTGGCCCGCGTAGCGGCCGTCCGCGAAGCGCTCGGATCTGAAATCAAGCTGGGCGTCGATGCCAATGGCGGCTGGATCGACTCCGCGACCGCGACGGCCGCGGTCGAGCGGCTGAAAGCCTTTCAGATCGCATTCGTGGAACAGCCGGTTTGGGCGGGCGACCCGGAGGAAATGGCTGCGGTTCGCCGGTCGACGGGAGTGCCCGTGATTGCCGACGAGTCGATCTACTCGCTCGCCGACGCTCGTCAACTCGCCCGCGCCGGGGCCTGCGACGTCTTTTCCGTCTACATTGGCAAGTCGGGCGGGATCGGTCCGGCGAAGGCCATCGCAGATTTCGCCGACACTCGCGGAATCGCCTGCACCGTAGGGTCGAATCTGGAACTGGGAGTCGGCGCGGCCGCGATGCTCCACCTGGCGATCGCTCATCGCGGCATCACGCCTGACGACTATCCCTGCGACATCATCGGGCCGCTCTATTACGAGGATGAAATCCTCACAACGCCACTGGCGCTCGAAGGCGGGCGGGCCGCGCCTTCCGATCGGCCGGGACTTGGGGTCGAACTCGACGAGGCGAAGGTCGAGAAATACCGCGTCCGTTAGTCCAATTCCCGTTCGATCCGCAAAGCTTGCGGCGCTTCCCAGCGCGCTCTGCGACGGGTGTCCCGAAACGAAATCCAGTCGTATTCCCAATCGCCGGGGATCCGCCGCGGTCGAAGGCGACGCATTCGGGATGGTCGAGCCTGGTGGCGAAGACCTCGAACCGGCCAATCGGTATTTCCGGGCCTGGCGTTGTGATTACTCCAGAATGTTCGACGCCGTACGCACAAACTACCGCAAGACGCTAGGTCGGATAATGGACGGACTCTGATCGAGTAAGTTGTTGCCGCACATGGTACGATCACCGAACGGCGGATTGTCAGGGCCGCGGCGTTTTGGTGATAGGATCCGCGACGGAGGTGAGGCTGGTGGTGAATCAAGCGGAAACCACATCGTCCGTAGACGATCTGAAAGAATGGGATTCTGCGACTGTGGGGACGACAGCCGACTGGACGCACCTCTTGCCCGAAGACTTGCTCGCTAGGGTGAGGCCGATCTACGAGGCTCGCGGGCGAGGCGACGGCCCCATTACCGACTTGAGACTCACGGCCGAAGAGAGTGATTCGCTTGGGTGCTACCTTGTCAGTGCCCGCCGTGAGCTGGAATACGGCCGTGGGTTTGTTGTGCTCGACCGGCTCCCGGTCGATCGAATTTCGGAACGTGAAGCGGTCACGCTCTACTGGCTCGTCGGTCAGTTGCTCGGCGAGCCGTTTGCGCAGAACGTCCAGGGGACGCTCCTTTACGACGTCAGGGACAGCGGGCAGGACGTGTCCAAAGGTGCCCGGTTCTCGGTGACCAACTACGAGAGCAGCTTTCATACGGACAACTCGTTCGGCGATACCATACTCGATTACGTGGGATTGCTCTGTTTGAAGACTGCGCGGTCGGGAGGCGTGAGCCAGGTGGTGAGCGGTCTCAGCGTGGTCGAAGCCCTGCGCCGCGAGTGCCCCGACGCACTCGAAACGCTCTGCGAGCCGTTTCACGTCGACCGTCGCGGCGGGGTCCGCGACGGGGAGGCACCGACCGTCCTTCAACCCGTGATTGAGCGCACCGGGCCCGAGCCGCTGTTCCGCTACCTCCGCTACTGGATTGAGGCCGGACACGAAAAGGCCGGCGTGCCCTTGAGCACCGCACAGCGCGACGCACTCGACCGTCTGGACGCGGTGGC
This sequence comes from Singulisphaera sp., assembly GCA_027451445.1. Classification (GTDB taxonomy): domain Bacteria; phylum Planctomycetota; class Planctomycetia; order Isosphaerales; family Isosphaeraceae; genus DAIDJG01. The sequence continues at coordinate 30,758 of DAIDJG010000002.1, read as the reverse complement.
GAATCAACCCTCGCTGCGCGCCGAGTTCTCGCTCGAACCGGGTCAGGTTTATTTTATCAACAACCGTTGGATCCTTCACAACCGTACGGCCTATGAGGATCACCCCGAGCCCGAACGTCGACGCCACTTGGTGCGGCTGTGGTTGAAGACGAACAAAGCTCCGATGTAATCGTCGAGCGACTTGGATCTTGCGGAGCAGGTGAATGCTCATGAACGAACTGGCGGTGCCTCGGCCGAAGCAAGTCCGATCCACTGCGGTCTGCGTGGCGCCCGACCGGCTTGCGGCGGAGGCCGGAGCCGAAATTCTCCGCAGGGGTGGAAACGCTTTCGACGCGGCGGTGACGGCCGGGTTTGTTGAGGCCGTCGTTTCTCCCTTCAACTGTGGCATCGGCGGCTACGCAGCCACGGGCGTAGGCTTTCGTGCACAAACGGGGCAAGTTGTCGCCCTCGACGCCAACGCCGTCGCGCCTGCCGCGGCCAGAGCGCGGATGTTCCCAGTCTTGCCCTCGACCGATCCGGACGGCTATCGGCTGCCGGACGACCGGCACCGGCATGGACCGCTCTCGATCGCAGTTCCCGGCGTGCTCAGTGGGCTCCTCACGATGCTCAAGGAGTGGGGTTCGCTCGACCGCAAGACCGTGATCGCACCGGCGATCCGGCTGGCCAAGGAAGGGGTTCCGCTGATCCCGGCCCACGCGCACACATGGAGGACCATCGAAGCCCGGGCCGAAGGGGCGCCCGCGCCCGATTTTGGCGCGCCCCCGAAGCTTGTGCCGATGCCTCGGCTGGCCGACACCCTGGAGGCCATCGTCCATGAAGGGCCCGATGTGTTCTACTCAGGCTGGATCGGCCGGTTGATCTCCGACCACGTTCGGAAGCTTGGCGGCCTACTGACTCACGACGACATGGCGGCCTATCATGCGCGAGTCGTCGAGCCGGCTTCCGTCGAAGTTCGTGGACATGTTCTGTCGACGCCCCCGCCTGCCTCCGGCGGACTGACATCGCTTCAAATCGCCGCGCTCTTCGACCGGCTCGAACGAGCCGGAAAGGCCGGACCGGCGCATGATGCCCGCGCGTACGAGGCACTTTTGGAGTGCGCAAAAGTTGCTTGGGACGAACGGCTCAGACGGGTCGGCGACCCGTCCGCGATGGACGTGCCGCCTTGCGACCTCCTGACCTCGGGACACCTCGACGATCTGCTGGAACGCGTCCTGGAGGGTCTCGCCCACCCCGAACCGGGACGGCTGGTCGCGCCCGATCCGTTAAAGGGGACGGTGCATCTCGCCGCGGCCGATGCCTCGGGAAACGTGGTCTCATGGACCCAGACGCATGGCGGGGGTTTCGGGTCGATGCTCATGGTCCCCGGTACCGGCGTCGTGCTCGGTCATGGAATGACCCGGTTCGAACCGCGGCCTGGATGGGTGAACTCGATCGCGCCGGGCAAGCGACCGCTGCACAACATGGCGCCGGTGATTGCGATTGCCGACGGCAAAGCTGTGCTCGCCGTGGGAGCGTCCGGCGGGAGAACGATCGTCAACAATAGCGCAGCGGTTGTGATCAACCAGTTGATTCTTGGACTCGCGCCTGGAGATGCCTTGGCGGCACCTCGGCTCCAGTGCGAAACCATAGAGCCGGCCGTTATCGAGTCGGCCGCGGGCGAGGAATGTATCGCCGCCCTCCGCGCCCGAGGGCATCGTCTCACTGAGGTAGCCCGAGACGCGGGCAACACTCACCTGATCGCGCGCGATAAGGGACTGTGGACCGGCGTACCGGAACCCCGGATGGCTCTCGCCGCCGCCGCGGGCGTACCGGCCGTTTGAGAGCCTCGCGAGCGCTGCGGGAGTTCGGGAGCACATCGTGGCGGATCGAGCTCATTACTTGTTCGTTACGGGACGTCTGGCCGAATTCGCACTGCGGCAGGTGCTCGACACGATGGCCCCCAGCCTCCCATTTGATTGTGAGGTGGCCGTCCTGCCGATTTCCGTGGCCGCCCTCATGACACCCGCGTGGGTGGCGCGACGACTCGATATTCCGCAGGACATCGCACGGATTATCCTGCCGGGCCAGTGCCGGGGCGATCTTGCGCCCTTGGTTGAGAAAACCGGCCTCCCCGTCGAACGAGGTCCGGAGGACCTGCGCGACCTGCCGAAATACTTTGGACACAACGACGCTCGTCTCGCCGGCTACGGCGCCTTTGACATCGAGATCCTCGCCGAGATCAACCACGCCCCGAAGTTGGATCGCGCCGAGCTGCTCGCGATGGCCCGGCAGTTCGCCGACGAAGGGGCGGACCGGATCGACGTCGGTTGCGATCCCGACGGCCCCTGGCTCGGCGTCGGCGAGGCCGTCTCCGCGCTCCGCGATCTGGGCCTTCGAGTTTCGATCGACACGTTCGATCCTGTCGAGGCGCGGCTCGCGACCACGGCGGGGGCCGATCTCGTCCTGAGTGTCAATGCGTCCAACCGTGCACACGCCGCCGACTGGGGTGCCGAGGTGGTCGCGATCCCCGATAACCCGGGGTCGCTCGATGGACTGGAGGAGACCATAGCGTTCCTGGAGAACGCGGGAGTCCCCTATCGGATCGACCCCATCCTGGAGCCGATCGGCTTCGGTTTCGCACGGTCGCTCGGGCGTTACCTTGAGGTTCGCAAGCAGTTTCCCAACGCGCCCGTGATGATGGGGATCGGTAATCTCACGGAGTTGACCGACGTCGACTCCGCCGGGGTGAATACTCTCTTGATCGGCTTCTGCCAGGAGGTCGGGATTCGGAGCGTGCTGACAACGGCGGTCATCAACTGGGCCCGTTCGTCCGTTCGCGAAATCGATCGGGCGCGTCGGCTCGCGTACCACGCGGTCCAAAACCGAAGGCTCCCGAAACACGTCGAGCCGGGCCTCATCATGCTGCGCGATCCCAAGGTCGCGCGGTTCGGCCTCGAGAACCTCCAGGAGCTTGCCCGCCGAATCAAGGATCCCAACTGGCGTCTGTTCGCCGAGGACGGGCTACTCTATGCTCTCAACAACACGAGTTTCCTCGGCGATACCGACCCGTTCCTGCTTTTCGAGAAGATGGGCGTGACGGACCCCTCGCACGCGTTTTACCTGGGCTTCGAGCTGATGAAAGCGAAAACCGCACTCCTGCTGAGCAAGAACTACCGACAAGACCAGGCGCTCGATTGGGGGATGCTGACCGAGCTGGAAATCAGCCACCGCGATCGCAAGAAAAATCCACCGAGCGAGGCTGAATCGTGATCCTCGAAGGTATTGTGACCACGCTCGACCCCCAAGGCATCGTGAACATCGCTCCGATGGGCCCGAAGGTCGACCCCGAGATGCGGCGATTCGTTCTTCGACCCTTTCAGACGTCCACGACGTACCGAAACCTCAAGGCGACCGGGCAGGGGGTGCTGCACGTCACCGACGACGTACTTTTGCTGGCGCGCACGGCAATCGGCCGTGAGGTCGATGCGTCGACGAGTCCGGCGGCCGTGGTGCAAGGACGTGTGCTGGTCGACTGCTGCCGCTATTTTGAGTTCCGGGTCACCGACCTTGACGATCGCGATGAGCGGACCACGATCGTCGCCGAGACCGTGGCCGAAGGACGAGTTCGCGATTTCTTCGGCTTCAATCGCGCGAAACACGCTGTGCTCGAGGCGGCGATCCTGGCCACGCGCACCGACTTCCTGCCGTTCGCCGAAATCGAGGCCGATTACCACAAGTTCGCGACGCTAGTCACCAAAACGGGCGGACCCCATGAGCACGAGGCGTTCAACCTGCTGGTCGACCATGTTGCGGAAGTCGCACGGCGCAGGGGCGAGCGATTTGCTACGATGCGCCCATGAAACGTGTGAGCATCGAGACGCCGAGCCGCCTCCACTTTGGACTCCTCGGCTGGGGACCGGAAGCGCCTCGACAATTTGGCGGTGTCGGGCTGATGATCGAAGCACCGGGAATCGGTCTGACCGCCGAACCCGCGTCGATCTGGGGTGCGGAAGGACCGCTCAAGGACCGCGTGCTGCGCGTCGCCCGTCGAGTCGAGGAAACTCTCAAGACCGGGCCGTTGCAGTTTCAGATTCGGCACGCACCTAGGGAGCACCTCGGGCTCGGTGTCGGCACCCAGGTGAGCCTGGCTGTGACGCGCGCACTTTTGAGCGTGGCCGGCGAGTCTGATCCAACCGTCGAGAGACTCGCCGCGCTCAGCGAACGCGGGCTCCGTTCGGGCATTGGGCTTCACGGCTTTCGAGCGGGCGCCCTGATCGTTGATGGGGGGCGAGGACCCCAGGGGACGATCCCGCCGCTCCTGGCTCGGCTCGAGTTCCCCTCGGAGTGGAGCGTGCTCGTCATCATCCCCGAGCATTCGCCCGGATTGCATGGCCCCGAAGAGGCCAATGCGTTCGCCCAGCTTCCGCCGATCCCCACCCGAGTCACTGAAAGACTGTGTCGAATCGTCCTCCTCGGGATGCTTCCGGCCGTTTGTGATCGCGACATCGAGACCTTTGGTCGCAGTCTCACCGAGTTGCAAGAAGCGGTTGGTCAATGCTTTGCGCCTGCGCAAGGAGGAATCCTCGCCCGGCCGGAAAGCGTCGCGATTGTGGATTGGCTCCGCGCCGAAGGGTTTCATGGGGTCGGGCAGAGCTCATGGGGACCGACCCTGTATGCGTTTGCCAAGCTCGAAGGGGAGGAGCGCGCTCGCCTCGCGAAACGGCTTTGCGATCGGTTTACCCTCGGCTCCCACGCGGTCTTCTGGACGACGGCAAGTCGCACGGGAGCCGTTCTCAAGACGACGTGTTTATAGCAGCCTCAAAGGGTAAAAACCCACTTTATGAGGATCCGCATAACCCAGGTGCCATTTTGACAGCCGAATAGATCGGCTGTGGACCCCGTGGCAGGCCACCGAGCGTCGTTCGTCAACGTCGCCGTTCCGAACATTCGAAGCCGTTTCAATTTACGGCTTCGCTGCCAAATTGGTACACCGCTTGCCCTAGGTTGATGACGTCGCTGATCGACGTTTGTCGAACCGGGCTGACGACAGCCCGGTCAATGAGGGGAGATGGGGTGATGTCGAGCGTGGCTGATAAGCAAGAGTTTTCGTTTCAGGCCGAGATCAAGCAGTTACTCCACCTGCTCGCGCATTCGCTCTATCAGAGCCGAGAGATCGCGCTGCGGGAACTTGTATCGAATGCGTCCGATGCGCTTGACAAGATGCGGTACATCGCACTCACCGATGATGCCCAACGCGACGCGGGTCCGCTCGAAATTGTGATCGAGCCACGTAAGGATGCGCTCGAGCTTGTCATTCGCGACAACGGGATCGGCATGACGCACGACGAACTCGTGACGAACCTGGGTACCATCGCACGGAGCGGTTCGCTCGAGTTTCTCAAGAATGCTACGGCTCAGGGGAAGACTGACCTCTCGCTGATCGGCCAGTTCGGTGTCGGGTTCTATTCGTCCTTCATGCTCGCGGACAGGGTACGCGTGCGGACCCGCAGTTACCAGGAAAGCACGGGCTGGGAGTGGGAGTCCGAAGGGACCGGGTCCTTCAGTGTCACGCCTGCCGATGGCCTGGAGCGTGGTACCGAGGTGATCCTCCACTTGAAGGAGGACTGCAAGGACTTCGTTGACGACTGGAAGATCAAGAGTGCGCTCCGGAAGTATTCCAGCTTCGTTCCGCACCCGATCAAGATTGACGGTCAGGTTGTGAATGACCAGAAACCCATCTGGGTCGAGCCCAAGAGCCAGGTGACCGAGGAGCAGTACAAGCAATTTTACCAGCACCTCACCCACCGGAGTGAAGAGTCGCCCGCCTGGCACGTCCACCTGTCGGCCGATTCACCGATTCAGTTCCGCGCGATCCTTTACTGTCCGCCCACCAGCTTCGAGAGGCTCGGACTCCATCGCGACGAGCACGGCTTGAACCTGTGCGCCAAACGCATTCTGGTGCAACACGACTGCCGCGAGCTGCTGCCGGACTACATGCGGTTCCTTTACGGCCTCGTGGATTCTGAAGACCTGCCGCTCAATGTCTCTCGCGAAACGCTCCAGGACAACACGGTCATCCGGCGCATCCGCAACACGCTCGTGAAAGGCGTCTTCGACCGGCTCGACCTGCTCGCCAAGGACAATCACGACGACTACCTGAAGTTCTATCGCGAATTTGGCCCTGTACTAAAGGAAGGCGTTGGCAGTGACTTTGCCAACCGAGATCGGATCGCCAAGCTCCTGCGTTTCTCCTCGTCCAAGACCGAGGGGCCCGACAAACCGACCTCGCTCGACGAGTACCTGAGCCGAGCCCTGCCCGACCAGAAACACATCTATTACTTCAGCGGTCCGGATCTCTCCTCGATCCAAAAGAGCCCGAACCTCGAGATCTTCCGACGGCGGGGTGTGGAAGTTCTCTTCCTCACCGACCCGATCGACGAATTTGTGCTCTCGAACTTGCATCAATATCAGGAAAAGTCGCTGACCTCGATCGACTCGTCCGAGCTCGATCTCCCCGGCTCCGAGACCGAGGAGAAGAAGGACGACGAGCAACCCACCGGCGCCTTCGCGCGGGTGCTCGAGCTCTTCCGCGAGGCTCTTGGCGACCGTGTTCAGGAAATCCGCGAATCGAAGCGGTTGACGGACAGCCCCTGCTGCCTCGTCAACGCCGAAGGGGGCCTCAGCAGCCAGATGCAGCGCCTCCTCCAGCGCGCGAACCGTGAGTACAGCGTCGGCAAACGAATCCTTGAGGTGAACCCCGGTTCTCCCTTGATCCGGCGCCTGGGGAACCTCTCGACGAACCACGAACACGACCCATTCATCAAGCAGTGCGGACTGCAACTCTGGGCGAACGCCCAACTCCTCGAAGGGGGCGTCGAAGAGCCCGAGGCACTCGTCGCGCGCGTTCAAGGATTTATGGAAGAAGCGGCGGAGAAGCGCTCACCGATCGTGCTTGCATAATGTAAAAGACCAAGATCCTATCCGCAGATGTCGCAGATTGACGCAGATAATTAAGAATTTCTTAAATCTACGTTCATCTGCGACATCTGCGGATAAACTCTTCATTATTTTCGCAGGCTCTCTTGCGCTTTACGGTCGCCGAGGAACGAGAGCAAGTCCGCGAATTCGTTGAACGACAGGTTGCCGACCACTCCCACGGGCATCAGGCTCGTCTTCTCCGGTCCTTTGTCTTCGATTTCCTTCTTGGGAATGCGGACTTCTCGCCCCTGTGCGTCTTTGAGAGTGACTCCTTCGGGCGTATCGCTGAGTAGGAGCCCGTTCACGACGCGCCCGTCGGTGGTGGCGACTTTGAAGGTGCCGAAGCCTTCTTTGATCTCCTTCGAGGGCTCGAGGATCGCCTCGACGCGTTTGTCGAATGACAGGGTCTCGTAGATTCGTGTGAGGTCCGGTCCAACGGCGCCGCCGATGCCTTCGAGGCGATGGCAGGTGGTGCAGCCGACTTTTTTGGTATCGAGGTAGAGGATCTTGCCGCGATCGGGATTGCCGAACCGGCCGACGTATTCACGGAGCCGCCTGGCTTCGTCGCCGGTGGGTGCGCCGAGGAGCGTCTTCTTGAGGAGTGTCTGCGTCGCCGCCTGGAGCTCGGGTGTCGCGTGGGGTCTGACGGCTTCGATGACGCGGGCGAGATCCTCGGAGGGGAGCTTGCCGGCGTTGTAGCGCTGCGCGACCTCCAGGGCCGTGTCCGGTTTCTGGCCGAGGAGTGCGATGGCTTCCTGGCGTGCTTCACGATTCGGACTGGCGAGCAAGCCCTTGGCGCGTTCGGCCGCGGCGCGGAAGTCGAGCGACGCGAGCGTGCGCAGGAGTTCGGTCTGGAGTCCCGCGTCATCGAGCGACGGAAAAACTTTGGTGAGCATCGGCGCGAGCGTTTTGTCCTCGTAACCGCGTAGCGCCGCGAGCGCGAGGCGGCGCTCGTACGCCGGGTGTTTCGCCGACTCAATAACCTGGAGAATTCCTTTCATGATTGCTGGCGAACGGAACTCGGCAGCCAGGCCCAGAGCAGCACGGCGGACTTCGGCTTGTTCGTCCGCGAGGAGTTGAGGGATGATCGTGCCTGCGGCCGATGCGGCACGTTGGTGCAGAGCGGCCAATACGTGGATTGCCTCGACGCGCGCCGATGGGTGTGCATGCGGTTCGTCGACGAGCCATTTGCAGATCGGCTCGGCGGGGACGGCCGTAACCATCTCTCTCGCAGCCCGAAACAGGTTCGCGCGGGATGTTGTGGGAATTTCGCGGCTCGTCGTGGCCTCGTCGAGAATGGTCGTGAGGCCCTCTTCGGTGCGCCAACCCTGGAGGATGAAACGGGCGGCGTCTCTGTGTTTGGCGTCGCCCACGCTGAGGGAGCGTTTGACCGCCTCGAGCCCCGTGGGAGCAAGGCGTTCGAGACCGCGTGTGATCGCGTCCTGGACGAAGGGATCGGAGGTTCGTGCCTGGACGGCCATCGTCATCAACGCATTGGCGACGATTTGCTGATTGGTGAGCTTGGTGGCCTCGGAGGCCTGTTTTCGGATTTCTTGGAGGATACGACCTCCCGTCCAGTTCTCCCGTTTCGCCTGGTCTTGCGCCATCGCGAACCGCTGGACAACGGCCCGGACAAAGGCATTGAAGTCCGTCTCTTCTTCCTGTCCGGCATGTCGCACCTTGTTGAATCGCCCGAGCGCGTATGCGAGTGCTCGCGTCTCGGGATCGCTCATGGCGCCGACTGGAGCGGCTTCATTGAGGAGTAATGCGCCAGCGGTGTTCGCGTCGTCGGGATTCGAGAATCGCGCAGATAATTCCCAGCCAAGCCTGACCAGTGAGGGATCGATGGGGCCGGACACGCCTGTGCATGCCATTGTCGACCAGCGATCACCTGGGGAATAAGCGATCTGGACCGGGATGGCGTGACGTCTGGCCACGATCGGGACACTGCCTTTCGCGCCACCCAGGATCAAATCGGCAAGTTGTTTGCGGTGTGCGCCAATCCGCGCTACGGCATCCTTGTCCTGATTTGCGTTGAGGATCGCCTCGAACCCTTGACCTCTCCGGATCAACTCAAGGCTGTATTCTCGCCGCATCATATAGTCCTCGGACGAAAGCGTCTTGATGAGCTCGTCCTCCGTGCGTGACTTCAAGTCAGCGAACCGGTTCGGTGCGAACGTCTTCCGGGCCGGCTCTTCGTCCGTTCCACTCCAGGTGACCCGATAGATCCGCCCCGTCTTGCCATTCCCCGAAAGCTGCCCCGCGCCACCTGAGTCAGTCCGCCAATCGAGGATGTACATGGCCCCATCAGGCCCGATCTCGGCGTCGTCGGGACGAAACAAGGGATCCTCCGAACCCAGCAGCTCAAACGCTTCACCCACGGTGAACGTGGCTCCCGCGGGCTTGAGCTTGTAGGCGCGCACGAGCTTGCGGAACACGTCGGGATACACGAGGAGATTGCGAGTCGACGGCGGGAACGCGGCCGAGTTCAGAATGCAAAGCCCGGCCGGTGCGCCGCGCCCCGTCTCCGCGATCCAGCCAAGCCGCCCGGGGCGGCCGCCGTTCCAGGTGGCGCGTTCGTAGTCGGGCTGGCAGCAGCGGGCTCCTTCACGGAGGCGCCAGCCGTAATCTCCCCCTTCGACAACGTGCAGGATGCGGCAGCCGGTGAAGCCGGGTGCGCCTTCGTTGTCGTTGTCGGTGTGGAACATGCGGAACTCGTCGTCGAACGCGATGTTCCCCCAGGGGTTCCGCATGCCGAACGCGACGTTTTCCATGTGCGAGCCGTCGGGCTTGCAGCGGAACACGCCGCCGGAGCGGAGGACGGTTGCGGTCGAGCCGTCGGAGCCCTTGGCGTGCGCGTCGCTGTCGCCGGTGGTCAGGTAGATCCACCCGTCGGGGCCCATCGTCATACCCGAGACGCGATGATGGGAGTCGTCGTTGCCGAATCCGGAGGCGATCACCTCGCGCGTCTCGAACTTGCCGTCGCCGTCCATGTCCCGGAAGCGGACGACGTCATGGTCGAGCGTGACGTAGGTCCAGCCGTCCCAGAAGAGGACTCCAGCAGGAAGATCGAGACCGTCCATGTACATGTCGGCCTTGTCGAACTTGCCATCGCCGTCCGTGTCGGTGAGGACCTTGATGTGATCGTTCGGGCCTCGGCCCGCCCGCCACTCGACGACGTAGAGACGCCCGTCGAGCCCGAAAGTCATCGTGACGGGATTGATCACCAGGGGCTCAGTTGCGGCAATCGTGACTTTCCAGCCAGGTGGCGTCCGGTAGCCCGCCAGGCGCGGGTCGGGTTCATCGCCCCTTGCGATTTGTGTCGTCGACAGGATTGCAAATGCGGCGAGAACCCAGAGGCACAAGATGCAAACGGGGCGGGCGTGCTTGATCATGAGAGACACCGTGGGGACGATCGGGCAGGTCGCAAGCTTCATGGGGTGCCAAGTGCGTTCACTTTGCCGACAAGTTCCTCGATCCACAAGACCCTCAAGATGCGCTCGATCACAATCCTCGCGAGTTTCCTCTCGCTGACGGCACCCCTCTTGCATATCGATAGAGCGAGCCTGGCAAGTGGTTTATTCCGTCCCCTGAGGGAGGATTGCGATGCTGCTGGCGTACGACGATCACGGTCCGGGTCCGGTGGTGGTGCTGCTGCATGGGTTTCCGCTGAACCGATCGCTCTGGGAACATCAGACGGGGAGCGTCGGTTCGCGCTATCGTTTGATTTTGCCCGACTTGCGCGGACATGGTGCTTCGGCTGCGCCACCTGGCACCTATTCGATGGACGTGCTGGCAGACGACGTCATTGAGCTTCTCGACGTCCTTCAACTGACCGAGCCCGTGGTGCTGGGTGGCCTTTCGATGGGAGGCTACGTCGCGCTCTCCATCATGGCCCGGTTCCCACAACGGGTGCGAGCCTTGATCCTGATGGACACGAAAGCCGAGGCGGACACTCCCGCCGCGGCGGAAGCCCGGGAGGTCATGGCGTCACAGATCGAAGGTGCGCAGGACGTCAAACCAGTCGTCGATGCGATGCTTCCTCGACTTCTCTCTGCGTCAAGCGCTGCGGCCTATCCTGAGATGGTGGCGCGGGTGCGAAAGATGCTCGAAACGACCGCGCCTCGAGGCGTCATTGGCGCATTGAGAGGGCTCGCGACTCGCCCGGATCGCACGGCGATGCTCTCGAGTATCCGCGTTCCGACGCTCTTGCTGTTCGGCCAGGAGGACGTGATCACGCCCCCCGAGACCGCTCAGACGCTCGCAAGCGCCATTCCGTACGCTCAGACGGTGATTATTCCCAAAGCGGGCCATCTTCCGCCGCTCGAGAATGCGGACGCGGTGAACGCGGCGCTATTGAATTTCCTGGGCACATTGTAGGGCCCGCTTCGCAGAATGCAGTCACTCATTCAGACCCCTTGCAACTCGAAACGCCAGACTCGATAATTCGAGGCCGCCGGCAGATCAGGAATTGGGCCGCGCGCAGGCGTTTCGAACTGAGTGATGGCCGAGCACGACGAAGCACCCCTGATCTCAACTCCAGCCGGTCTGCACGACCTGGTCGCGCATCTGCGCGCGGCGGGCCGTTTCGCCTTCGACACGGAGTTTGTCTCCGAGGAGACGTTCGAGCCGGTCCTCTGCCTGGTACAAGTCGCCACGCGCGACCGGCTGGCGGTGATCGACCCGATCGCGATCGGCGATATGGTCCCGTTCTGGGACGTGGTGGTCGACCCCTCTGTCGAAGTCGTCATGCACGCCGCGGGCGAGGACCTGCGAATTTGCCGGTTTCAGATGGGCAAGCTGCCTGCGAGGGTGTTTGACGTCCAGATCGCGGCCGGGCTGGTTGGGTTCGGATATCCCCTTTCCTTGGGCAACCTCGTCTACCAGGTCCTTCAGACGAGCGTCGCCGGGGGTGAAACGCGGACCGACTGGCGCCGACGGCCGCTTAGCCCCGCACAACTGCGGTATGCCCTGGACGACGTCCGCTACCTTCTCGGGATGGCCGATACGATCAAGGCCCGCCTGACCCAGTTGGGCCGCTTGGAGTGGGCCGAGGACGAGTTTGCGCACTTCGTTGGGGCGATCCAGAGCCGCGCTGAGGAAGAGCGGTGGCGACGACTTTCGGGGCTGCACCAATTATCGCGCCGGGGGCTCGAAGTGGCACGCCGACTCGCCGAATGGCGGGTCGAAGAAGCCCGGCGCACCAACCGGCCGCTCCGTCAGCTCCTTCGCGACGACCTGCTCGTCGCGATCGCCAAGCGTCAGCCAGCAACTCGCCGTGACCTGGAGTTGCTGCGCGACTTCAACCGGCCTCAGCTCCTGAGCCGGAGCCCTGACATCCTGCGGGTGATTGCCGAGGCGCAACAAGTTCCTGCGGACGCTCTCCCGGAGCACAGTGACCGCCCCGAAGAGGGGCCGGGGCTGTCGATGGTCGTCAACCTGATGAACGCGGCCCTGGCGCGTTGTTGCGCGCAGAACAAGGTCGCTGTCGGCCTCGTTGGTGTCGTCTCCGATCTGAAAGAGCTCGTACGCTGGAATTCTGAGGGCCGCCCTGAGCAGCGTCGCCCCGAGTTAGCCAAAGGTTGGCGTGATATCGTTTGCGGCGAGGCCTTGCTCGATGTGCTCTCCGGGCGCTGCGCCTTGCGCGTGGTGGACCCGGAGGCCGATGTGCCCGTCACGCTGGTGCCCATGACAAGCCGCGAGGAAGCGTCCGCTTCCGAGGAACGTGGCTCCCCTCCGAGGAATGACGCATGAATCGTGTCTTGAGCTGCTTTACCAACTGCTATGGCCCGTCTGGCGTCTGGACGGCCGTTGAGCACATCCGTGCGGCGGGCATCGATCACCTCGAGTTGGCCCTCCGCGGTCACAACTTCGGGGGACTCATCATCCCTGAGTCGGTGGTGGTCACGGAAAAAGCCGATGATGGCACGGCCAGCGCGTTTTGCGCTCATCTGAAGAAGCACGGCGTCAAGGTGAGCGGCTGTAATGTCGGCGGGGCCGACATTCGCACGGAAGACGGCGTCGCGCTGACCGAGCGCCGCATTGAGTTCGCCGCACGCTGGTTTGGCGTGAAGGTCGTCGTCTCGGGTGCTGGCCAGCCATCGAATGACGAGGAGCGCCGGACAATCGTGTCCCATCTCCGGCGGATCGGCGATACCGCCGGTAGTCTGGGGATCACGGTGGCGCTCGAAACGCACAAGGGGCCGACCCAAAATGCGATTGCCATGCTCGCCTTGATGGACGACGTGGCGCATCCGCACATCCGGCTGAACTTCGATACCGGGAACATTGCCTACTACAACCAAGGCGCGAACCCGGTCGATGAGCTGGAGCGGGTCAAGCATCTCGTGCGCAACGTCCACGTCAAGGACAACCGCGGGGGTTTCGAAGACTGGTATTTCCCGGCCCTCGGCGCCGGCGGGGCCGTTGACTTGCGACGGATCCGAGAAATCCTCGACACGGTCGGTTTCACGGGCCCTTATACGATCGAGCTCGAAGGCATCGGCGGCGAGCCGGAGCCCGGACTGGAGGAACGCCAGGCCCGAATCGCTCAGAGTGTGGAACACCTGCGGACCTGCGGCTACTTCGATCGATCCGTCACTGTTGGACTCGGTTCCGGCTGCCTATAATTCGAGCAGACACCTGCGGACTGGATCTTTGAATCGAACGGCCCACCAAGAGACCTCATTCCATGCCTACTCCGAACGAACTCTACGACGAAGCCGTCGGCTACCGCGACAAGGGCGACAAGCCGGGCGCGATATCCAAGCTTGAAGAAGCCGTCGCCATGGACAGCGCTTTCGCCATCGGCCATGGGATGCTCGCGAAGCTTTACGCCGATCTCGCCGAGGTCGACAAGGCCATTCATCACGCCAAACGCGTCGTCGAGCTCGAACCCGACGACACCTTCAGTTACACCGCCCTCTCCGTCATCTACCAGCGCTGCGGCAAGATCCCCGAAGCTGAGCACGCGAAGGCGATTGCCTTGAACAAGCAGATGGGGTTTGAGTGAGTGCGGTTCAACCGCAGATGCGACACGCAAAACACAAGATGGCCGATGAGAAATGTCGGGTGACGAAGCTCGGATGATAGCTCTCATCGGTCATTTCGCGTCTGCCATTTGCCATTTTGCATCTGCCATTCGCCATTTTGCATCTGCCATTTGCCATCTTCCCACCTCTCCCTTACCATAACTTCCCTCCGCAACCCCTCCATCCCTGGAGCTCCGTCATGCCCCGAGTCCACGTGGCTCTTCTCCTTCCGCTCGTCCTCCTTTGCGCTCCGTTGAGCTACGGCCAAGTGCCAAAGGATGATGACGCGTGGTTCTCGGCCAACCAGGACGATCTCATCGGCCTTTACAAACACTTGCACAGTCACCCCGAGTTGTCCAATCAGGAATTCGAGACCGCCAAGCGCATCGCTGACGAATTGCGGAAAGCCGGCGCGACGGTGACAACCGGCGTGGGGAAACTCGGGGTCGTAGGGGTCTTCAAGAACGGTGCAGGCCCAACAGTCTTGGTCCGGACCGATCTCGACGCTCTGCCCGTGGTCGAGGAGACAGGCCTCCCGTACGCGAGCCGCGCTAAAGGAAAAGATCCCGCCGGCAAAGAGGTCGGTGTGATGCACGCCTGTGGCCACGACATGCACATGACGTGCTTGGTCGGCACAGCGCGCTGGTTGATTCAGCACAAGGATCGCTGGTCGGGGACCGCCGTCTTCATCGGTCAGCCTGCTGAGGAGATGATCGGTGGGGCGAAGGAGATGCTCAAAGACGGCCTTTACACGCGATTCCCCAAGCCGGACTTTGCACTGGCGCTTCACGTTTTGAACGACGGGGCGGCAGGTACAATCGCCTACACCTCAGGGCCGGCCCTCGCCGGTTCGAACTCGGTCGACGTGACCATCAAGGGGAAGGGGGGGCATGGTGCGGCGCCTCATACGACGGTGGATCCGATCGTCCTCGCTGCGCTCGCGATTCTCGATTTCCAAACGATCGTGAGCCGCGAGGTTGACCCCGTGCATCCTGCCGTCGTGACGGTCGGTGCGATCCATGGCGGTACCAAGCACAACATCATCTCGGATGAGGTGAAGCTCCAGTTGACCATTCGCGCGTACAGCGAAGACGTGCGTGACCAACTCGTCGAAGGAATCAAGCGCCGGGTGTCGGGGCTCGCCAAGGCGCATCACGCGCCGGAACCCACGGTGACGGTGCATGATGGAACGCCGCCCACGATCAACACGCCGAGCCTCGTTGCCCGTGTCGTGCCCGGACTCGAAAAGGAGCTTGGTGCTTCCAACATCAAGGAAGTCGAGCCAGTGATGGGGGCGGAGGACTTCGGGATGTACAGCCAGGGGGGCGTACCGATCTTCATGTTTCGGTTAGGCACAATCGCACCGGAACGCATGGCGGAAACTAAGGGGAAGGGATTGCCCTCATTGCATTCGGCCCTCTACTATCCGGAGCCCGTGCCGAGCCTCCGCACCGGTATCCGCGCGATGACCGCGGCGGTCCGCGAGCTGTTACCGCCGCGTCCTTGACTTCACACAAACCGCCCTTTTTCGCGAGGCGCGCGATGTTGGACCCCGTGTATCGCTTGAATGACCCGTCGGCACTGCTGAGCCCGTCGCTGCTCGTCTTCCGTTCGCTCGTGCGGCGGAACATTGTTGCGATGATCGAGATGGCCGGGGGCCCAGATCGACTCCGCCCGCATGTCAAGACTCATAAGATGCCGCAGCTTGTCGCCTTGTGCGAGGAGTACGGTATTCATAAACATAAATGCGCGACGATCGCCGAAGCCGAGATGACGGCGGAGGCGGGCGGAAAGGACGTCCTGCTTGCGTACCCGTTGGTTGGCCCGAACATTGAGCGCTTCGGCCGGCTCGTGCGCGCTTACCCGAAAACGGTATTTCGCGCCCTGGTCGACGACCCCGGGCCGGCACGGGCGCTATCCGAGGCCCTGGAGGGGATCGAGTCGCCGGTACCCGTTTTGATCGATCTCGAAGTCGGCATGGGACGAACGGGCATCGCGCCTGACGACTCGGCGGTGGCCCTGGCTGAACTCGTGGCGAAGCTGCCGAATCTGACGTTTTATGGCCTCTCAGGCTATGACGGCCACGTTCACGACACGGATCTGGAAGTGCGCCGGCAACGTGCGGACGCCGGCATCGCGGCTACGCTGCAGTTCCGCGATCGATTGCTGTCTCGGGGGCTTCCCGTCCCTCGGCTCGTTATGGGCGGGACCCCGACGTTTCCGATCCATGCGACGCTCAACGTCCCTGGCGTTGAGTGTTCGCCCGGTACGTGCACGCTCCAGGATACGAGTTACGCCTCACGCTTCCCCGATCTCCCGTTCATTCCCGCCGCGGCTTTGCTCACGCGAGTGATCAGCCGCCCCCGGCCGGGTAGCCTTTGTCTGGACCTCGGCCACAAAGCCGTGGCCGCCGATCCCCCGGCTGGTTCGCGCGTGACCCTCCCCGAACTGCCCGATGCCCAAATCGGCAAACAGAGTGAAGAGCATCTCGTTGTCGAAACCTCTCGTGCCGAGAGTTGTCCTCCCGGGACTCCCTTCCTGGCCTTCCCCAGTCATATCTGCCCGACCTGCGCGTTGCACCGCCGGGCGTATGTGATCGAGGACGGAGACATCGTCGCGGTGTGGGATGTCGCCGCGCGCGATCGTGTCCTTACTTTTTGAATCTATGTGTCCGCGCATAACGTGCCGCCTCATGCGAATGAGTACGACGTATCGAAAAGCGACTCCGACTGGCTTCCGCGGTTCGAGGAAATCGTTTATAATAAAGGTTTCGCTGCTGGTCGGAGCCCGCGGCGTGGTCGCGTCAGAACCTACACACAGGAACAGCGGATGAAATATGTGATGGCAGTCGTGGCGGGTCTGGGGTTGGTCGCCGCCTCGACGCTGGCCCAGGAGGAGAAGAAGGAAACGCCCAAGGCTGCGCCGGCCTCTGAGCTGAAGGACATTCAGCAAAAGGCGAGCTACGCGATCGGGCAAAACATCGGCGAGAGCCTGAAGAGAAATCCGGTCAAGCTCGACGCGGATCTCCTCGTCAAAGGAATCCAAGAGGGACTGGCCGGCAAGGGACAGTTCACCGAAGCGCAGTTGCGCGACGTCCTCAAGGCGTTTGAAGAGGATCTGCTCGCCCAGAAATTCAAGGCGGAAACCGACTACCTGGCCGAGAACAAGACCAAGCCCGGTGTGAAGACGACGGCAAGCGGCCTTCAATACAAGGTCCTCAAAGAAGGGACCGGCCGGACGCCCACTGCGACGGACACGGTTTCGGTCCACTACAAGGGCACGCTCATCGACGGTACCGAATTCGACAGCTCCTACCGGCGCGGAGAGCCGACCGAGTTCCCGGTCAATCGCGTCATCCCCGGCTGGACCGAGGGACTGCAACTGATGAAGGAAGGCGCGAAGTATCAGTTCGTGATTCCGAGCAAGCTTGCCTACGGCGAACGGCCACAACCGGGCAGCAAGATCGGCCCGAACGCGACGCTGATCTTTGAGGTCGAATTGCTCAAGGTGAAATGACCAAAGCGGCGAGTTGAACACTTTTCGGATGGGGGACAGCTTTTGTCCCCCACCCGATTTTTGTTGGGTAGCTCCACACTTGGTGGCCTCTGAGAACGCCCAGCCGCACTGGGTATGATGTCGGGACGAGGGGTGAAGCGCCGCGGAAGTCAACGGGCGCTTCGCTAGTCGACGACCCGCACATGCTGGACGCGTTGCGCTTTGAGCCAGTTCAAAAGCGCTTCTTGTTCCTCGGTGAGTTCGACCTCGGTCATGTTCGCCGTGTCCAGCGGTGAGACGAGATGGAACACGCCGTCGTCGAGCCAGGTGGCGACCTCCTGCGCAGCGAACCAGTATTCGTCCTCCTTCAGATGAGGCACTCCCGACGTTCCGGACGGGCTGGTGAAGTAGACGAGCTGGGTTCGGAGTCGAGGCGAAATCGGCCTGGGTGACACGTCCGGACGATCCAGAGGTACGAGCGCCGGCTGACTCATGACAAGGGGTCCTCGGGGCCCGGAAGTGTGTGGATTGCCGCTTGAGCTGGCGTCGATTCTCTTTCAGTCGCGCCGTGGTCGTCAAGAGACCGCGAGAGTCGCATGGGCATCGGCAGCGGATCGCGCAGGTTGAGGTAGAAGACCCGATCGAGCGCTCGCGCCGTGTCGAAAAACGCGGGATCCACAACACCACAACGTACGGGGTCACCGTCGGGTATCGGCGTGCTTTTCAGCAGTACGAGTTCCTTGGCGCCAATTCGTTCGGCGACTCGCGCGGCGATCGCGTCCGAGGTGACGTTCCAGGAATGCGCGAGAGGATCGGGCGACGATCGCTCATCCCGTTCGAGGAAGCGACGAGGCGCTAAGATTGGGATGAGATCGCGCTCCCACGCGCGGGTTCGTTCTTCGGGATCGTCGATCACACAGAGTCCCGGGATCAAGGTGATCAGCACTTGCGCTGTCAGGTCGAGTGCGTGGAGTGCCAACTCATGAGAACGTTCTTCACCCAGTTGGTGGGCGCGATCGAGCGTTCGAATCACGTCCACAATGGCGCCGCCGCCCACGATCAGAAGCAGGCGCTCGTGAGCCCGTTTGCGTAGGTATTCACTCAAGGTGACGGGCAGCTTGGACCAGTCGAGCAGGCTTCCCCCGACCTTGATGACGACGGTGTCGGACATCAATCGAAGGCCTCTTGCGCGAGCAGGACGAGGGCATGGGCGCAACCCGCACTCGAAGCGACTTTTCCCCAGGCGTCTTGCAGACTGATAATCCGGCCGCCTGGCGGAATCAAGCGCTGTGCGAGTCGACGGGCGAGAAAGTCGCCGGAACCCGCCACGATCGCCGCGAGTGGATGAACCGCGACCGCGCGGCACGCGCGACGCGCGGCTGCGTCGAGCCGCACGACGAGCGCATCATCGGCGGCAGTGGCGAACTGGAAGGCGTCCTCCGAAGTGAACCCTTCGCGATCCGCGCCCACCATACGCGCAAGTCGGTCGCGCGCAGCGTCCGCCGTCGCGGGACGGCCGTCTGCGGTCGAGAAGTCCTTGGGATCGGATGGTGTCTCGCCCAGCATCAAGTAAACATCCAGCGTCGAGGCGAACAGCTCGGCTGCTAATCCGGTCATCACGCCGCGAAGCGGCAACTCCGTGGCCAACGCACACACGGGCGTCCGCCGCACTCCCGCATAAACGAGCTCGCCGTTCTGCAATCGCTCCGTGTCGCTCCGACCGCGCGCGATCGGATGGCCGTCTCTCAAAGGGATCAGGTCCGTCGTCGTCGTACCGATGTCGATCAGGATCCCGCCTCCCTCCGGAACCAACCGCGCAGCGAGTGTCGCTAGCGCTACCCAGTTCGCCGCCGCGGCGAGGCCGGGTTGTTCTCGCACAGCGGTCACGGAGTGAAATCGGCCGTCGACACCCCAGACCTGCGTGGGCTTTTCATCGCAGGCTGCCTTCACGGCGTCGAGGACGGAGTTGACCCCGACGGTCTTGGTGGGATAGCAATCGCACAGTTCCGCAGTCATCGTGAGCGCGAGTCGCTCGTAGTCCGGAAAGGTTGCGGCGAGCGAGTGCAGCACAGAAGCCAGTTCCTCGGGCCGTTTCCAAAGCTCGAACGGAAGCGTTCGCGCCTGGCCGCTGGAATGCGCGGACTTGATGTTGGCCCCGCCGACGTCGAGTGCTAACCATGTCGTCGTCGCCATCATGCCCTCTTCGTGGTGCGGAACATGCCATCGGCGTGAAAGGAAACCGGATCCTGCGCGTGGACGATCTTTGCCATGTCCCCGCATTTCTCCCCGCCGTTGCCCGTCACCAGCTCCAACCAGGATCGGGCTATCATACCCGCCGGCAAGAGTCGTTCCAGACCGACGATCGAAGTGGTCGGTCTGGGATTGATTTCGAGCACGCAAGCCCGGCGATCGGCTTCGTTGTACACAAAATCGACTCCGACAAAGCCGCGGAGTCCGGCGACCGCCTCCAGAGCGTGCCAAACTTCGGTCGCGAGCCAATCACGAGGCGCGGGGATCGTGCCCCCTTGATAGACGAAACGACCGTCTTCGCACACGATGTCCTGCCTCCCAACTCCGAGCAATTTCGTGGAACGCGTGCCCACCAGGAAGCTTGCGCTCATCGGCAGCCCCGGTTCCAGGGGTTGTAAAATCGCGTGCCCTCGAGATTTCGCGTCGTCGGGGATCGAATTGGGAGACTCAATCAAGTACGTGTGAACCGAACCCGCGCCATCGCGCGGCTTGAGCACGGCAGGATAGGCGAAATCATCGGGCAATCCCGTGGCGGGGTCGACAAGCCGGCAATGGGGCGTCGAGATTCCTCGGGACGCAAGGAAGGTTCCCATGCGCATTTTGTCCGCAGACAGCTCGACCGCCTCCGGAGTTGATCCCAGGCTGATGGTTTGACATCGCTCCAGGACGCGAGCGCGCGCAGCGAGGATTCCATCGGTCTCCGGAGCGATGACCAGCGTATAATCGGCCTGGGACGCGAGCGACTCGAAGATGCTCAACTCCTCGCCAGGGCCGACAGGTACCACAGTCCAAGCGCCTTCATAATCCACGATTTGCGGATCGAGCATCACGATGACACGCGTATCGGCAAGGGCACTGAACTCTCGCACCAGGGTGCGCCTCATCGCGCCGCCTTCGGCGGCCCATGACGCCGGTAAGGGCATGCCCGCTAGCCCGCCACCGGTAACCCATTCATGAATAAGGACTGTGATCATTCGCACGCCGACTCGTGAGCCGTTTCCACTTATCGTTGTACCGGTGATCGACTTGAGAGGGGGGCAAGCCGTCCATGCCCAAGGCGGTAACCGCGCCCATTATGAGCCCGTGCGTAGCGTCCTGCATCCGGGATCCGATCCGGTTGCCCTCGCAAACGCATTCCGTGAGAGGCTCGGTGTGCAGAGCGTTTATCTCGCTGACCTCGACGCCATTCACGGAGCCGCACCAGATTGGGACGTTTACCGGGCGATGGTCGCCCTTGGTTTGGACTTGTGGGTCGACGCTGGAATCCGTGACGAGCGAAGCGTGGTATCACTTCTCGACGCAGGTGTATCGACGATCGTTGCCGGACTGGAGTCACTGGACGGGCCTGCCGCGTTACGTGCGGTGTTGAGGGAAGCGGGACCGTCCAGAGTCGTCTTTAGCCTCGACCTCAAGAACGGTGTCCCGATCGTTGCGCCGGGTGCAGGTTGGGTGACGAGCAGCCCAGCCGATATCGCCGAAGAGGGGATCGAGTGGGGTGTCGAACGGATCCTCTTGCTCGACCTCGCGCGCGTGGGCTCCGGCCAGGGATTGGGCACATTGCCTCTCGTTTCGGAACTCCGGGCGGAGCAGCCCCAACTCGAAGTCAGCGTCGGCGGCGGGATCGGACGAGCGGAGGAACTGAAAGCCGTCGCGAGGGCCGGGGCGTCGGCGGTGTTGCTTGGCTCGGCGCTGCACGACGGTCGCATCAAGGTCTTTGACGGACGCGCCTTGGACCACTCGGCCTGAGTCAATTCTCAGATCTGCGCGCGAAAAACGGGGTGAGGTTCAACCTCACCCCGTGCGAGACCCTGCGGTGAGAGCGCCCTTTCGCGTCAACGCTGCGAATTCCGGTTTTGGAGGACCCGTTGCAGCATGCTGTCGTCAAGCTTGACCGGTTTGCGAGGGGTTTTCGCGGTGTCAACGCTTGGTTTGTCTGCCGAGGGCGGGGGAATCGCCGTGCTCTCGGGGAGTGAGGGCAGTTCACTAGGCGGTGCGGTCGCGGTCGCTGGACTGCTCGGGGGCACCTTCATCTTGGGACCCGCGCCCCCAGCCGCGAACGGGACGGGAAACTCGTCGGAGTCCGCTGGGTTGGCATCGGGCACGAGCCCCTGGCCGGGAACGAATCGTCGCGGTGGGATTTGCTGGGGTCCGCCGCTCAGCACGCTCGGTTGGCCGGGGCGCTTCATCATCGGGGTCTCATCCGCGACGACGAAGTTACGATTGCCCCGATCGGCCGCGAACTCCTCCTCCTCGCCTGCGGCGCCAGCCGTGCGAACCGCCGCCGCAGGAGCGCCAACGCGGGCGCCTTTGCCCTTGAGTCGTTCGACCCACGTCAGCAGGACCTGGTATTGCTGATCGTTCGAGCCCAGGAAAATCGGTCGCTTGTTGGATCCTTTCCCATGCGGCCGCAACCCGCTCGACAGCAGCTCACTCTTCGATGGGTTCTCGAGATCGATCAAACGCAATGTGGCGTCCAGATTGAATCGGTACGCGGCCGCGGAGTGGTCGCGTTTGTTCTTGAACTGAATGAGCTGGAACTCGCCCGTGTACTTCTCGTTATGACAGCCTGCGCAACGTGACTGGAGCACCGGCTGAACGTAATTCGCGAACTCCTCGGCACGCTTGGTCGCGAGGGCCGGTGGCAAATCGAAGATCCGCAGGGGACCGCCGCTCGCGTACCGCTCGAGCTTCGGACGCCCTTGAAGTTCGCGCGCTTCGAGCTTGAGCTCACCCGGCGCATCGGCCGGGACCACCGCCGCGGTTCGTGACACGTCGGGATCACGCAGCGCGGCCCGCTCTTCGAAGAACGAGATCGCTTCAAGCATTTGTTTCGCGGGCGAATACTTCGGGCTCAGCGCCACCACCTGTTCGAGATGGAACTTGGCGTGCTCTTTCAGTTGATTTGTCAAACACCATCGCGCCAGCTTGAGCTGTTCGTCTGGATCATTCGCGGGGGCTCGTTCCGCCAGGAACTCGTATGCCTCTTGCAACGTGGGAAAAACGCCCTGCACAGTCTCCCGCTTCACCGGCAACGCGTTTCCCTTCTGCTTGAGCATATACCCCTTGGAATCCAGCGAGACCTTCCCCTGAAGGACCCTGCCGTCGGACAACAGGAGCACCGCGTCCGCAGGCTGCTGCGTTGCCGGTGCTGCGTTCGGAGCTTGTTCGGCCGGAGGAGGAACCGGCGGGTCAGCGAGACCACACACGGCGAATCCAATTACCCCCAGCGCAGACAAGCTGGTCTTGAGAATTGAGTTTTTGGGTGACATGGTGGCGGGACCATAGCCCGACCCCTACAATTCGTCAAGACGAAGCGGCGCGCGATTCGCGGTCAAAGTTATGCGTGGCGGCTCGAATCTCTTCAAGGCTCACTCAACGATGGACCAACGCTCCTCGTCAGACCTACTCGCGGCACTTGTCGGAGATGTCGTAGTGATTGATCTCCGTTCGAGTTACGTCTGCATGGGGACTCTGGTGGGGTATGACGCGTCCTACTTTGAGCTCCACGATGCCGACCTGCACGATTTTCGTGACAGCACCAAGACGCGCGAGGTATACATCTACGACTCCGTTCGCCTCGGCGTCCGCCGCAACCGCGCCCGCGTTCTCATCCAGCGTGACGAAGTTGTGGCGATTGGCCGCTTCAAGGACATCGCGGAGTCGTAAAATGGTAGGATCGCGAAAGTTCTGTCGAGGTCGTTTCCGTCGTTTCCCCGAAATAAACGAAGACTGGCGGCGAATGGACCTGCACCGCCCTGAATTGAAGCGGTGGTTGCGGATTTTCCTTGGTTCGAGGTGATGACATCCATGTTGAAGATGCGTTGGCTGCTCGCACTCCCCCTGATCTGCGCTCTACCGCTCGGCTCCGCGGGCGCCGCGACGATCCGCGACACGGCGGGGATGTTCGACACGAACGCCGTGCGCGATGCTCAAACCCGGCTCGATCGCATCGAGAGCCGGTATCAACTTCCGGTAACGATTGAAACGGTCGACTCGCTTGAAGGCCGGAACATCGATGCCGTCTTGACAGAACACGCCCGTGAACGGAGAGCCGAGGGGCTCTACATGCTAATCGCGAAGGGCGACAAGAAGTTCGATATCGAAAGCTCCGGCGCCTATGCTCGGGCGTTCCCCCGCGAACGTTTGGAGCGAATCCGGCAAGCGATGCGTTTGGAGTTCAACAAGCGAGACTTCAACGGCGGCTTGCTGGCCGCTGTGAATGCCATCGACACCGAAGGTCGCGCCGCGCAAGCCGAGTTCGGCAGCGTCAAGCAATCCGGCGCGAACCACAAAGCCAACGTACCCCTTCGCCAGCGCGGACGTCCTGTGGCGGGGCAAGGGACGTTCGGTATCGGCACACTCCTCGGCATCGGGCTGTTCATTGTCGCGGTCTTGATCGGCATCCGTCTCTTGGGCGCCCTGTTCAGCGGAGGCGCCGGCTATGGCGGACCGGGCCGAATGGGCGGTCCCGGTTACGGCGGAGGAGGCTACGGAGGCGGAGGGGGTTTTTTCTCGGGCCTCCTCGGCGGACTCGGCGGTGCGCTCGCCGGCAACTGGCTCTACGATCAGTTCTCCGGCAGGCATCACCATGGCGACTACGTCGACCAATCGGCTTACGGATCATCCGAAGCAGACTCGTCGTCCCAGCCCGATAACGACAATTGGGGAGGAGGCAGCGGCGGAACGTCGTGGGACGATTCCGGCGGTGGTGACGCAGGAGGCGGTGACTGGGGCGGTGGCGGTGGTGGTGACTGGGGCGGCGGCGGTGGTGGTGACTGGGGCGGTGGCGGTGGTGATGATGGCGGGGGGTGGTAAGCCGCGTCTCTGTTGATCGCTATCAAAGTCGTCAATGCAAATCTCAGGCACAAGCGAGGGGGAGGCGTCTCCTGTCCCTCGCTTGTGCTTTTAAGCTTTGCGCATCTCGTAGTTGATCGGACGGCTCGATGCTTCTTTTCGTGCAAATCAGTCGAGATCCTTGATCCTCACATTCTTATACCAGCAATCTTGCCCGTGGTCCTGGAACCCGAGGTAGCCGGGACGCGCGAGGTCCTTGATCGCGATGTTGCTGAACTTGTGCTTCGACCCGTCGGGGCGCTCTCCCGGCTTGGTCCACTCGCTTTGATCGATGGTGGAGACTTGGGTCCCGTTCAACTCGACCGAAATCTTCGGACCCTTGGCGGTAATGGTCATGTGGTTCCACTCGCCCTGGGGTTTCTGAGCGTTCACCTTGGGAGCGACCAGGTCGTAAATGGCGCCAGGGTCGTGCATGCCCGTGCCGGTTGTGTCGTCGATCGCGATCTCAAGCCCTGTCATCACGGGATCTTTGAGTTTGCCAACGCGGACGAACACGCCCGAGTTGCAGCCTTTCGAGAGCTTGTAGTCGAAATCGAAGACAAAGTCCCCATGCGGCTTGTCGTGGACGACGATGTATCCTCCCGAGCCGTGAGGATTGAGGCCGTCAGGCTGAACGTTCGCTTTAGGTAGCGGCTTCCCGGTGTTGGTCATCCAGCCGGCGCCGCTCGACCCGTCGAAAATGGTCGTGAATTCCTTCTCAGCGGCCAGCGCGGCTGTCGCCAAGGCCAGTCCCAACAGGCCTGTCGCGGTCAAGGTACGCATCGCGTCTCCTCTTCAGGGGTGCCTCGAATTTGGTTCTGCCCGACCCAGCCTCTCGCATCGGGATCGCGTGCAACTTACCATGCGCGTCGCACGCTTGCACTACCCTCGGGAACGCCCCATGGACCGCACCTCCTCGCGCCTTGCGAAGCTCCGAGAATCGCTCTCGAACGATGATGTGGATGGCTTGCTCGTCCTCTGCGAAACGAACGTTCGCTACTTAACCGGCTTTACGGGCGACGCTTCGCTCCTGATCGTGTCGGACGACCGTGCCGTAATCGTCTCCGATGGTCGCTACACGACTCAAATCGCACAGGAGTGCCCGGGCGTCGAATGCCAGATCCGCCAGGTCGGCCAGGTGATGAACTCTGCCCTGGCCGACGTGATCGGAAAACTCGGGCTCACCCGGCTCGGCTTCGAGTCGGCCGTCATGAGCGTGGCCAACTTCGAAGATGTGAAGCAGCGACTCCCCGCTGTCACCTGGATTGCCCTCTCGGATCGCGTCGAGGCCCTTCGATCGGTCAAGGACGATGATGAGATCGCTCTGGTTCGGGCTTCCATCGCGATGGCCGAACGCGCGTTTGCGATGCTGCGGGCGGGTCTGCGGCTGGGTGATACGGAGAAAGACGTCGCCGATGATCTCGAGTCCTTCCTCAGGCGCTGCGGGGCCTCGGCCGCGAGTTTTCCACCAATCATCGCCGTTGGAACACGCTCGGCGCTCCCTCATGCTCGGCCGTCGCGGGAGGCGCGGATTGGCGATGACGACTTCGTTTTGGTGGACTGGGGGGCGTCGGGAACGCTGGCCCCTTACAAAAGTGACTTGACGAGGGTGCTGGTGACCGGTAAGGTCACTCCGAAGTTTGAGACGATCTATCGGACCGTCCTGTCGGCCCAGGAACGCGCCATTGCCGCGATCCGGCCGGGTGTGATGGCCCGAGACGTGGACGCCGAAGCCCGCTCCGTGATTGAGGAAGCCGGTTTCGGCCCTTTTTTTCAACACGGGCTCGGCCATGGCCTGGGCCTCGATATCCACGAGGCCCCTGCGCTCCGCAAGGAATCGGACGTCACCCTTCAAGCTGGGATGGTCGTTACCGTCGAGCCAGGTATCTACCTGCCCGACTGGGGGGGCATCCGGATCGAAGACGACGTGCTGGTGACCCCCGACGGCTGCGAGGTCCTGACCCACGTCCCCAGATCCCTCGACTCCGTCCGAGTGGGATGACCCACACCACAATGAACCCCACCCGGCGCCCGATTCTCACCGCGTCGTAGCTTCTCGCGGAGTGTCTGATATGTCGGAGAACCCGTCCGAGCCTCTGAATGTTCGCAACATTCACCACCTCGTCCGCATGATGAAGCGGTATGACCTCACCGCCCTGGACTACATCGACGGCCCCACGAAAATCCGCTTGCGGCGTCAAGGTATCGAGGTCCAGGCTCCGATTGTGAGCGCAACCCCGGCCCCCGTGGCGGCGCAGCAGCCGCCGCCAACCGTCGTCGCAGCGCCCACGCCTCAGCCGACTCCCGCGGCCACAGGGGTCGTCATCGAAAGTCCCATGGTCGGCACGTTCTACTCGTCTGGGTCGCCCGACGCTCCGCCCTTCGTCACGGTCGGCTCGGCTGTGACCCCTGACACCACCGTCTGTATTATCGAAGCGATGAAGGTTTTCACCGATATCCCCGCCCGGGTCACCGGCACGATCACCGAAATCCTGGTCAAGACGGGTCAATCCGTAGAGTTCGGGCAGCCCCTCTTCCGCGTCAATCCCTCGTGAATGCCCTCGGCCGACGTTGAGCGTAGAGGCGCTCCGCCGCGAGCTGTCGCGCGGGGGGTGCCGCAGGTTCTTTGAGGTGATCTGTGCCGATGTTTCAGCGAATCCTCGTGGCCAATCGCGGTGAAATTGCCCTTCGGGTCATTCGCGCGTGCAAGGAGTTGGGAATCGAGGTCGTCGCCGTCTACTCCCAGGCCGACCGCGGGGCTCCCTACCTCGAACAAGCCGACCGAGCCATCTGCATCGGCAAGGCCGCCAGTACCGACAGCTATCTCAACATCCCCCGCATCATCGCCGCGGCTGAGGTCGCCGACGTCCAGGCCATCCATCCCGGCTACGGTTTCTTGAGCGAGAACCCGAGCTTCGCCGAGATTTGCCGGAGCTGCAACTTCGAGTTCATCGGTCCGCCACACGAGGCGATCCGCAAGATGGGCCTCAAGACCGAGGCCAAACTCGTCGCGAACGCCGCCAAGGTCCCCTGCGTTCCCGGTTCTGACGGCCCAGTCGGCAGCAACGAAGATGCCCTGCGGCTGGCACGTTCGATCGGGTATCCGGTTCTGATCAAGGCCGCCGCGGGAGGCGGTGGTAAGGGAATGCGGATCTGTCGGGAAGAACCTACCCTGGTCGCATCGCTCCAGGCGGCGAGGAACGAAGCCGAGGCCGCATTCAAGAACTCCAGCGTTTACCTCGAGAAGTTTATCGACAAACCCCGGCACGTCGAGGTCCAGATTCTCGCCGACAGCCACGGCAAGGTCGTCCACTGCTGGGACCGCGACTGTTCCCTCCAGCGCCGGCATCAGAAGCTCGTCGAGGAGGCTCCCGCACCGACCCTTCCCTTGAAGGTTCGCACTCATCTCGGCGAGGCCGCCGTGCGGCTTGCGAAGGCCGCGGGGTACGTGAACGCCGGAACGTGCGAGTTTTTGGTCGATGCGGACAATCGGTTCTACTTCATCGAGGTCAATGCCCGGATCCAGGTCGAGCACCCCGTGACCGAGCAGATCACGGGACTGGACCTGATCAAACAACAGATCCGAGTCGCGGCGGGTGAGTCACTCCCGTTCTCGCAGTCCGATATCGTCACGCGCGGCCACTCCTTCGAGTGTCGGATCAATTCCGAAGATCCCGACAACGATTTCCGACCCTCGCCAGGACGAATCACCGCACTGAAGGTTCCGGGCGGGCCCGGGGTGCGCTGGGATTCGCATATCCAGGTCGGCTACACGATCCCTCCCCATTACGACTCCCTCGTGGGCAAATTGATCGTCCACGCAGCCGACCGCAACGAGGCCCTTGCTCGGATGCGCCGAGCGCTCGATGAACTGGTCATCGAGGGCATCCAAACCACACTGCCGCTCCATCGGCGCATTTTCCGCCATCCCGACTTCATCGCGGGGCAGGTCGATACGACCTGGGTCGAGCGCGTGCTCATGCCTGCAAAAAAGGCGGGTACGACGGCGTAAACCGCTGCCTCTGGCAAGATCGTCGCAACCCTGGTAGCCTCATCATCTTCTGCCAGCCGCTTGGGGCTCGTCGTATCCGTTCCCTCTCGTAGACACCGTCCAGGAATTTGCCATGCGAGTCGGTCTCTTGACGGGCGGCGGTGATTGCCCCGGCCTCAACGCCGTGATCCGCGCCATCGTTCAGCGCACCGCCAACGAGGGAGGCACTTGCATTGGCATCCTCGAAGGTTGGCGGGGACTCGTCCGCGACATGACCGTCACACTCGAGGTTTCGCGGACGGATGACATCGTCGGGAAAGGCGGGACGATCCTCGGCTCCTCGCGCACGAATCCCTACAAGAACCCCGATACCGACCTACCTGCGCTCCAGGACAACTTCAAGAATCTCGGTCTCGATGCCCTCGTGGCCATCGGCGGCGACGATACGCTCGGAGTTGCTTACCGCCTCCACAAAGACTTTCACATGCCGATCGTCGGCGTTCCCAAGACCATTGACAACGACCTGATGGTCACCGACTTCTCCTTCGGCTTCGACACGGCCGTCAACATCGTCGTCGAGGCCGTCGACCGTCTGCGCACGACCACCGAAAGCCACCGTCGCATCATGGTCGTCGAGACGATGGGCCGCAACTCGGGTTGGATCGCCTGTTTCGCCGGGATCGCCGTCGCCGCCGACTACATCCTGGTACCCGAAGTGCCGATCGACATGCCCCACATGGTCGACGTACTCAAGCGCCGGCGGGCCTCCGGGAAGCACTATGCCATCGTGGTCGTCTCGGAGGGGGCGGAATTCCCGGAACGGGGCATGATCACCATCGATGATAAGCTCGACACGTTCGGACACCCTCGCCTCGGTGGGATTGGAAACGTGGTGGCCGACCGGATCGAACGACTCACCGGACTCGAGACCCGTTGTGTGATCCTTGGTCACCTTCAGCGCGGCGGTCCGCCGAGTGCTTGCGACCGGGTGCTCGCCACGCGGCTCGGTCTCGCGGCGAGCCATCTCGTGATTCAGAAGCGTTTTGGAACCATGGTGGCGCTGTCAGGCAACCGGATCGTCGAAACCACACTGAGCGAGGGAGTTGCGGCCACCAAGACGCTCGACCTCACGTACTACGACGAAGCCGCCGCGTTCTTCAAGTAGTCGAGCTCGATCGCCATTTTTTCAGCACGCAAACAACGCGCGTAACTTCAATTCGGACAGTCAACTACATTCCGCTGCGAATGTGGACTCGACGAAGAATCGAGGGAAAAACCGAGTAGGGTGTTGACGTTCGTTTCTGGCGCGGTATGATTTCCCTTGCCGCACGTGAGAACGATGTCTTCGGACAGCGGCTCCGCGACGAACCATCGCGGGGTGCCGATTCGATCGGCCAGCGTGGGCAAAAGAATATCGGCGACAGACAGTCCGGGGCAGTGAGCGATCACCAGTCTCGGGTTTTGACGTCGATGGTTTGTTGGCTCTTTGACAATCTGGTCGATCGTTGTCAGATACGCTACAGCGTGTTTGTGTTTGTTTGTCTGTCTGAGAAACCCTTGAGGGAAGCCGGCGTGAGGCAGTCGCCGTCTCGGCCCTTCGCAGAGGCTCGGTGAGAGCCGAAGTGAAGGGGGAAACGGAATGTTTCACTCACCGGCAGCATTCGAGAGTCTTCGGGCTCTTGGATGCCGCGACCAGTCAGATTCCTCAACCCCACGAGGTGAGGAACGGGTCGGGAAGAGCCGCTTTCGGGCGGTTCGGAACGTCTCGTCTTCTTTCGAAGGGTTTGATCCTGGCTCAGAATGAACGTTGGCGGCGTGGATTAGGCATGCAAGTCGTACGGGCCGCAAGGCCAGTGGCGCAAGGGTGAGTAATGCGACGGTAACCAACCCCATGAATGGGCATAGCCGCGGGAAACTGCGGGTAATTCCCAGCGATGTCAGGAGGAGGCATCTCTTCTTGACCAAAGCTCCGGCGTCGTGGGACGGGCCGTTGTGGTATTAGCTAGTTGGCGGGGTGACGGCCCACCAAGGCTACGATGCCTACCGGGCGTGCGAGCGTGGCCCGGCACACTGGGACTGAGACACTGCCCAGACTCCTACGGGAGGCTGCAGTCGAGAATCTTCGGCAATGGGCGCAAGCCTGACCGAGCGACGCCGCGTGGAGGATGAAGGCCTTCGGGTTGTAAACTCCTGTCGAGGGG
>DAIDJG010000001.1 GCA_027451445.1 Singulisphaera sp. | reverse complement strand
GCACGTGCTCAATTGCACGCGTTGCAAGCCCTGACGAGGATGAGAGTGACACCGCGCGCGGCGTTAATTCCGAAGGCGTCCAGCCGCGACCACCGAGTAACAAGCACACCCCGAGGGCGATGAGACTCACCGACAGGGTCTAACAGCAATGGGGTCAGACTTAATTCTTCGTTTTCCAGGCGTGCCTGGAAAACGAAGAATTAAGTCTGACCCCGTATTCCCTTTGGAGTTGCTGCACGCCAACTGCCATCGGCAGATCCACGCGCAAGAACGACAGACCAAAGCAGCCGCGTCCCGCAAGGGGCGTTAGCGAAGGCTTGAGCCGGATGAGGGGCAACTCTCAAGTCCGGTTCTGAGGGGGCGGGGAGGTAGTAATACCTCCCTGCTACCCGGCACCCTCATAGGTTGACCCCGGGTCCTTCTTCTACTGACCAAGTTCCTTGATTGCCGTTTGGTCCAAGCTCTCCCACCTGTCATCTTGAGCCAATTCTGGATGCTGCTGGACAACTAAACGTCGAAGTTCCTGCTTTCGCGCTTGCTCAAGCCCGAGCCATGTTCGTTGTGGCGAACGATAGCCGGTCTGCTGCTCAACCCAGTCGAGACACGAGAGCACAACTTTGTCATATTCATTCGGATCGAGATATGACTCATATGCGACGGACGAGTCGTTGTACCTCCAGATCAGACGATCTCTGCCGCCAGCCGCACCGAGAAGGAGTAAAAAAACACTGTCGAATCCCTCTAAGTCAGGTGCGGAGATCAGAAGGTAACGCCGAAACATGTTTGCCACCAGTTTTGCGCCGTCTGGCACCGGCTCCTCGCCAAAAACCAGTTTTCGAAAGAAGTCTGCAACTTGATCCTTAGTCAAGGATTCGAAGTACTCGTCGTGTCGACGGTCACCAATAAACAAGGGGCCAGACAGCGCAGCCAAGATCAACGGCAAATCGACGCTGCTGACCTCGTCACCGACGCGTTGCCCATCAGCCCACAGCCACAGATCACCTATATAAAACCTGCTAGCCGTGTCCCTCACATGACATTCTATTCCGAATCGTGTTGTTCCAAAAATCATGCGCCAAACCCCTGATCTCTGAACCGTTGTCGAATGTAGGCAGGTAAATTATTCCAACTCACGATTGCATTAAAGTGGACCTCACCATTTGTGCCTTGGTAACGGTAGTACGAACCATCCGCACTTCGCCCATACCAAGTCTGTTTTGTCGCGTTCGTGGCTGCGGGATCCGGGATGGCGCGTCTGTACACGGCCTCTGCATCTGCCGGTAATGGAGTCTTTCCCCGGACATAATGGGGTGAAGTTTGATCATGAGTCCCAGGGTTCGTGTATTCGCTCTTGGGACCGTGGTAGCCGTCCCCGTTTTCATTGTGAACAAGGACACCGTTTTCACCTACTGCATAGCAATGAAGTCCCCGAACCTCGAAGTTGTACACCTTGTCAGCGTACGGTCGACGACCGACTGCCTGAACCATCTCAGTCCGCCCGTCGATGAGAAGCAACTCGTCACCAACGCACACATCCCTCGCGTCAACCCACCGTCCTGGAGTGGTGGCCCCGTCGGGCACGATATCGAGGTGGACGAGGCGCGGACGATCTACTAGGCCCGCTCCCGAGACGACCCAGTAGGGGTGGAGGGCGGTCGACTCAATTGTCTCTCCACCGACCGCGATTAGAGTTAAGTCGCCGTTGTATCGTGGCGCATGCGTCTCCGATACGGGTCGAAGGGACCAGTCGCTCGCGATCAGGTCATATGCCCACACCTGGTCGCCCCGTTGAATTGTCTCAATCGCTCTTCGCCCATTGATTGTAGCCACCAAAGTTCCTGCCGGGAAGCACTCGAGACTACCTTTTGTCTCCTGGGTCACTCGATTCGTCGCATTCTTCGCCGCGCCCGCTTCCTCCTTAAGCGCGCCTTCAACCCCGTCGTCGATTCGCTTGGCGGCTCCCGTGGTCGCATCCGCCGCATCGCTCGCGCCCTGCATGGCGTGTCGGGAGCCTCCCTGTGCCCCTTCGCCAATCGCGTTTTTCAACGATTTCCTGGCCGCGGTTTGCGCAGCCTGCTGTGCCGACTCCTTGCCCAGGCGTCTCCCCGCGCGCCACATGGCCTTGGCCCAGTCGCCGGGGCCATCCCAAAACGCAAGGCTCGCCATGGCCAATTCCATGGCGGACCCTTCCTTCCCTTCATAGCAATGGACGACGGCCGCTACCAGATCGCGGAAGTCCGCGACCTTGCCGTACCCCGGCAGAAGACCGCCGACAAACTGACCGGCGAGCGCAGCGTTTGAATCGTTCTCGCTGAAACTGCCGAGAGTGAGTCCCTCCACGAAGTCCTGGACATTTTGGTTTCCTGCGATTGCCCCAGAGACCGCTTTGATGGGCTGATCGTAGGGATCCAGGGCCGCGTCCACGGCGTTAATGAAGTCGATGCCGTATTGCCAGATGGGCGCATCGCCAATTGCCGTGGCCAGATCGACCCCAGCGGGAGCGCTCGTGCCCGCTCCGCTGGACCCTCCGGACGATGAAGAGGCGTTTGTGCCTCCCATTCCACTGCTGGCCCCGGCTGCCCCAGAAAGGAACGAGGGTCAGACTTGGGCAATAGGGAAATTCCGAGACTTCTCGCCGAACACCACCTCGGGTCGATGGTTTGGGACTCGCGGTGGCCGGGGAAAAGCCAGCCCGAAGGGCGAGCGTGCCCCGGAGGTCCGCGCCTCCGGGGCACGCTCGCTGCGCGGGCTTTTCCCCGGCCACCCGGGCCGCTCGTCCACAACGACGCGGTGGTGATGAGCGATGTGTGTCGAAGGTCATGGGGTCTCCAACCGGTGCGATGAGGGGGCTGGCATCGCCTGAAGGACGTGGAGTTGCGTAACCTGGTTTGCCTTGACGTGGGACGATTGCGCCAGAAACCCCAATTGGTTCGATCCTTCTTTGCCCAAGCCGGTTCATCGCTTGGTAGAAGTTGACCAGCTTTGCGCGCCGATCAGTAAACTGATACCCTTCATGCGCACATTAAGTGCCCGGTCGCTTTCTGCCCAGATCGCGGCGTTGCCGTGGGCTCAAGATCGGCCTTATAATCAGACGAGCAACCAAAAGGTCGGTCGCGAATTCCGGGATCGGTGGTGCGCTTGGCCAGGAAACGCAAAGACGCGCAGGATCGGAGGAAACGAAGGACTCCCGAGCACGTCATTGCCGACCAGAGCCTCGTTCACGTCCAGCAGTTCATCGCCAACGCCGGCTTTACGTCCGAAGCGGTGACCAAGGACTACGGCTACGACGTAACTGTAAACACATTTGACCGCGATGGTTTCATCGAGGGTGGGTCGATCCTGATCCAACTGAAGGCATCCGAGGTTCTCACGCCTTATTCGGATGGGTTGCACTTCGCCTTTGACCTGGACGTGAGGGATTACCATCTCTGGAAAGGCGAGCCGAACCCCGTTTTCCTGATTCTCTACGAGGCCTCAACCCGCAGGGCCTATTGGTTGTTCGTCCAGCCTTATCTCAAACGGCCCGACGCCCCGAAGCCGCGTGCAAACGCCAAGACCGTCCGAATCAAAATACCGAAAATCAACAAGGTTCGTACGGCCTTCTTCCGTCACGCCCGGCGTCTGAAAGCCGAAGCCCTGAAGGCCATCCTCGGAGCAAAGCCCTATGGCTAAGCCGGCGAAGAATACTTTTGGAGCAATGAAAGCGTCCCTTCAGTCGCTGGGATTCGTCGCATCCCGGCATGGCGCCAACATCGTTTTCGCGTACCCCGGCGGCAGCCCGATCATCCTTCTCCCGGCGTACAAGAGCGGCGACGTCGTGAGGCCGATCCACCGGATGATGGTCAAAAAACAATTGACGGACGCCGGGATGATCCGACCCGAACCGGCTGCGATCGTCGCGCAGGCGAAAGCAGAAAGGGGTTCGATAACCGAAAAGCGGTCAGGAGCTGTTAGATCTAACGGCTCCTGACCGCTTTTCCAGGTCGTCTCCGTTTCCCGGTCCGATGGGTCCGCGTGGCGCGAAAACCAAAAACCAAGCTTGACCCGGTACCCCCCTGGCCAGGCATGAAATTGGAGCGGTCTGCGTGGACTGCGCCGTTCCGCGGTCGATTTCGGGCATGGCCGATTTTCCCGCGTGGCACTCGACCACGGTCACCCGCCCGTTCCGCGTCGAGACGCTATGCGGGTTCGGATGGCGGATGCAAGCCTTCGTTGAAAAGAATCCTTCGAAGGTTGACGAGCCCTTCGCGGTTCAGACGCAGCGCGACAACGGTGGCCCGACCGGTTGGCGAAAGTCCGATCACCTGGGTGGTATCCGAGCTCCAGATGAAGTGGTCGGCCCAGCGCTGCGTCCTGGGATTGAAAAGCGGAGCCATCGCGTCGCCAATCGGATCGGGAGCTTCGGTCCTGGTGTACTTATGGTTGTTGCATCCCTGACACGACCAGGCTAGGTTTTCCTCGGAGCTGGTCCCACCACGGCTCCGAGGTACGATGTGCTCAACGGAGAACGGTTGCAGCGTAAACGCTTCCTGGCCCCGGCAGTATTCACAGCATCCGCGGGCGCGCTCGGCGACGAGCAAGCGTAGGGCAGGCGCAAGGTGTTCGTTAGCCATGTCCGGCGGGAGTCAGCGCCAAGGCCCGCATCGTGTCGATCAGGGTAGAACCACGGAGTGCCGCGAGCTCGGCGAGCGCCTCGAGACGTTTCGCGTGACGTTCCTCGGCCTCGTCGCTGAGGCGGATCAGTTCTTGGTGTTCCTCGTCGGTGAGGGTCTCAGCGTCGCGCTTTGCCTGAAGCCGTTCCAGCCGCCGCACCTGATTCTCGGGCAGCGCCTCATTGACGCGCATCAACACGTCGGATTCCGCCGCGGTCGCGACCGGAGCTACGCGCCGAGCGCGCAGCGCGAGGACCTCGCCAACAAACGCCTGAAACTCCACCGAATTGAATTGCCCTGCGGTTGCGAGTGCCTCGGCGACCGGAGTGGGGACTCCGACGGGCGGAGCTGCCGGTGCCGCTTTCGATCGAGTGGACGCGGTTGGCCGCCGGGCCGACGCGACGGCGCCCTTGCCACCGCGCACGCGGAACGTCGAGTCCGG
This sequence comes from Singulisphaera sp., assembly GCA_027451445.1. Taxonomy (GTDB): domain Bacteria; phylum Planctomycetota; class Planctomycetia; order Isosphaerales; family Isosphaeraceae; genus DAIDJG01. Next base: position 1,634 of record DAIDJG010000001.1, on the reverse strand, counting down.
GACGAAGTCACCGAGTTTCTGGCCGACCATGTCGTCGGTCACGTATCGCTTGACGAACGTCTTGCCGTTATGGATCGCGAAGGTCTTGCCTACGAATTCGGGCACGATCCTGCAGTCGCGCGCCCAAGTCTTGATCGGCTCGCGGTTCCCGGTCTTCTCGGCCTCATGCACCTTCGCGAGCAGACGCTCGAGGACGGAAGTGCCTTTCTTCAGCGAACGTCCCATGGGCGACCGATCCCCGAATCCGCAGGCGAGCTTGGAACTCCTTCGGCACTCGCAAGCGCAAGAACCTCCGAAAGACGGGCGTCTTGAACGACCGGAGCCCGTCGACTCACGCAATTCTAACCCGGACAAAAAGTCGTGGCCAGCTCTGCTAGAGCGCCGAACGGTTGGATTACGCACGGTGACAACCAATCAAAGCACAGAAGCATCAGAACTCCCTCCCCCCTTGTGGGCTCACTGATGAAGGTTTTTCCGATATCGTCGCCGTTAGGACACGATAAGTAAGAGGTTAAGTCACAAAACGCGATCGCTCGGCCAGTCCTGACACAACCTCTTTCTCCATATCGGCTAACGGGCAATTGCTTCAGAAAACCTCCATCAGTGAGCCACGATGGGGGGAGGGAGGAAGCTTTACTCACGCCCGTAACGTTAAGGCGCGTCCGGAAGTTCGGGTGATGTCAAGCGGGGCCCGTCGGTAGCTGATCGTGTGCAACCCAACCGTTAAGCACGCTCACTGGACAACCGTGCGTGACCGCACACATCGGCCCGTATTCCCCGCTCGCTTTCCCTTCTTTTCCCCTGTATTCGGCCCACTTGGGAGAAATCCGTTCAGCGATTCAGATTGTACTGGACAGACGAATCGTATTCCGTATAATGGGCGCTGACTGGACGCCAAATTCGATTCACGCCGGGATGGCCAAGTTCCCCAATTGAGCGGGGGCAATCGCATGTCGCCGGTGAGGGTGTTGGACGAGCGGGCGGGGCAGAGCAAATTTGCCGAAGAGCTGGAGCGGCGGCCGTCCGAGGTGGTGTTCGTCACGGCTGACGCGGTAGGCGCGGAGGCGCTGCGGGGCTGGGGATTGCTGGCGCTGGCGAGGCCGAGCGCTTGGGACGGAGCAACGGTCGGGCTCCTGGCGCGACGCGATGTTGCGGTGATCGTCCACGGTCCAAAGGCGAACCCGGAGCAAGCCCGGCGCGATGCCGAGGTGCTGGCGGGCGTGGTCCGACGGGTGGGTGTGCTGGTGCCGCGCGAGTCGCCGCAGCACGCGCCGACGCGCGACCTTGGGGAGTACGTCAAGCGGCAGCGGACCATCGGGCTGGGCTCGCAGGTGCTGCTGATGGAGGCGCAGGCGAACCTGCGCGGGCAGGTGCCGCGGGTGGAACCGGAAGAGGTGCAAGACGAGTGGCCGCCGTTGCGGCTGGGAGAGCGGCCGCCGGTCGAGCCGTTCCCGCTCGACGTACTGCCGGACACGGTGGCGAAATTCGTCGCCGCGGTGGCCCGCGAGTCGGGTGCGCCGGTCGACTCCGTAGCGGTCCCCGCGCTCGTCGCGGCCGGGGCGGCCGTCGGCGGGAACGCGGCGCTCGTGCTGAAACCGGGCCACTGTGTGTTCGGTACGCTGCACGCGCTGAAC